>NZ_JBVVQR010000012.1:0-159935 GCF_055811535.1 Mesorhizobium sp. WSM4816
CAAGGTGGATGTTGAATCACCGGAGAAGCTCGTCGTCACATCACAATCGATTCATCGATCACGGGACGTGCTCTAGGATCAGAGCCACCGGCACGAAAAAGCCCGCGGCATTCGCGCCACGGGGTTGGGAAAAGTCAATCACTGAAGCGGTAGCGGGGGTCAGATCAGCTCTTCACGACAGCAGATGTCACTTTCTCGGAAACGTAGCCGAGACTGTTGCCAATGATCAGCGAAATCACCACAGCTGCCGCGACCTTGCTGATGCCGCTTGGACCCTCGCCATAGGCGGCAGCGCCAAGCAGAAAAAGTGCCGCGGTCGTTGCGTAGCCATAGACCGCTGATGGAATGGCACTCAGCAATGGCAGCTTGGCAGCGAGAATCAGCACTACGATTGAAACGCCGACGCAAATGCCGGCCGTGAGAGCCGTGACACCAATAGACGTCAGTGCTATCAATGCGCCGGCAGCGCAGATCGCTCCCCAAAGGTTTGCAAGCGCCGAATTCTTGAACCCGGCTTCCTTGCCGCCACAGTGGTAGAAACTCCCCCAGCCCACAAATACCGCCCAGATCAGCAGATAGGGGTTGCCGATCGTGATCGCTGCCCACGTTGCAATGCCGCCCATAATGCCGATGACGACGGCCAATCCTGTAATAAGATCCATAATTGTCCTCCCATTTTTCCAAACCGCGAAGCAAAGAACTCGTTTCAGGACCACGCTTTGCTGACGTCCCGATACGGAAAAGCCATGGCATCAGCCGCGGCGCCCAAGAACGGGACCGGCAAGCGAACCAAAACGTCAGGCCCGCTCCCGACCAGACGCTTCAGGGCACGATGACGCCGCGGCCGGTGAACCGACGGTTCTTGAAATCGTCGAGCGCGGTGTTGATGCTGGCAAGGTTGTATTCGGTGTAGTGCATCTTCACCTTGCCGTCGGCGTTGAGCTCCATCAGTTCGACAAGCTCGGTGAAATTGCCGACCAGGCTGCCGCCGATGTTGATCTCCTCGATGACGAGATGGGCGGTCGGCACATTGATATTGCCGCCATAGCCGACGACGAACAGTTGCCCGCCCTTGCGCACCATCTTCCAGCAGATGTTCTCGACACCGAGTTCACCGACGAAATCGATGACGACATGGGCGCCGCCGCCGGTGATCTGGCTGACCTCCTCGACAATGTTCGGCCCACCATCGAGGACGAAGTCGGCGCCGAGATCTTTGGCCAGCACCTGTGCTGCCGGCTCGCGATCGACGGCGATGATGCGGCAGCCCGAGATCGCGTGCAGCGATTGCAGCGCGATGTGGCCGAGCCCGCCTATGCCGAGCAGCACACAATAGCTCCCTGGTCGCAGCAGTTTGGCGGCGCGCTTGGCGGCGCGATAAGCGGTGATGCCGGCGTCGGCAAGCGGCGCCACCTCGATCGGCGTGACGTTGGTGTTCAGCTTGATCAACGAACGCTCGCTGGTGATGAAATACTCCGCGAAGCCGCCATTTATGCCGAGGCCCGGAAATTGGCCGCTATCGCAGTACATGTCCTCGCCGTGCCGGCAGTTGAGGCAGATCCCGCACGAGCGGAAGGGATGGCAGATCACGGCGTCGCCGCGCTTGACCGACTTGACGCCGCTGCCAACTTCCTCGACCCAGCCAGCATTCTCGTGACCCATGATGTAGGGCAACAGCGTGCCTTCGGGATCCATGGTCGGCTTCCACACACCCTCGATGATGTGCAGGTCGGTGCGGCAAAGGCCGGCAGCACCGACCCGCACGATCACTTCGTCGGGGGCGGTGATTGTCGGCGCCTTAACCTCTTCGATCCTGAGCTGGACATTCATTTGCGGATCGTATTCGTACAGTCTGGCAGCTTTCATCGTCGTATCCTTTCAACGTCGAGATTTATTCGGATCGCTTTCGGATTGCTCAGGCGCGGCCGAGCTTTTCAGAGCCGCCGCCGCGAGCCGGTCCGGCCGTCGGGTCCTCGTCCTCGGCGAGATGGCCGATCAGCGTTTCGGTGGTCAGGATCAGCGTCGCCACCGAAGCTGCGTTGGCGAGTGCTGTGTAGGTGACGCGGACCGGATCGATGATCCCTGCCTCGAACATGTTCTGGTAGCTGCCGGCAGACGCGTTGTAGCCGTAGCCGCCGTTGATGCGCGTGACTTCCGCCACGACCGCTTCGGGATCGGCGCCGGCATTGACGGCTATGCGCCAGAGCGGCCGCGACAGCACCGATCGCACCAGGCGCACGCCTTCGGCGACATCGCCGTCGACGTCTGCCGCCACCCTGTCGAGCAGCGGCGCGATCTGGGCAAGCGCCGAGCCACCTCCGGCGACCACGCCCTCTTCGGATGCGGCGCGCACCGCATTCAGCGAATCCTCGATGAGCTGAATGGTTCGCTTCTGCTCGACCGGCGTGACACCGCCGGCATAGAGAATCGCGGTGCCGCCAGAAAGCTTGGCCAGGCGTTCGCGCAGCTTGTCCTGATCGATATTCGGCGGCGAAGCTTCATACTGCCGCTGCACCTGAGCGCGACGCGACGCGATTGCCGCGTGGTCGCCGCCGCCGCGGATGATCGAGGTGTAGGACGAACTGGTCTTCACCCGGTCAGCCGTTCCGAGATCGTCGGCGGTGATGTCCTCCAGCCGACCGCCGAGGTCGCGCGCGATCACCTTGCCGCCGGTGATGATCGCCAGATCCTCCATCATCGCCTTGCGCCAATGGCCATATTCCGGCGGATGGACAACGAGGTATTTTCCAGGTCCTTGCTTGCCGAGCAGCGTTACCACGACTTCCGGCGACATTTCCTCGGACACGATCAGCAGCGGCCGACCATCCTCGGCGGCAATGCGGCGAGCCGAATCCAGCGCCTCGGGCTGCTTGATCTTGAGATCGGTCATCAGGATGTACGGCCGTTCGAGAACAGCCTCCATCTTCTCCTGGTCAGTCACCATGTGATGAGAGAGATAGCCGCGGTCGAAGGACATGCCCTCGACCACATCGAGCGTGGTCTCGGTGGTGACGCTGAAGTCCGTGGTGATGACGCCTTCGGCCCCCACCCGCTGGTGGGCTTCCGCCACCAGTGCGCCAAGCTTGGCATTGGTCGCCGCAATGTTGGCGACCGAGGCGAGAATGCCGTTTCCCTTAGCCGGTTTGGCCGAAGCCTTGAGCGCCGCCACCACCGCTGTCACGGCAAGGTCGATGCCCTTGCACAGATCGACGGATTTCACGCCGCGTTCATTCGCCTCCACACCGCCCTGGATGAGAGCGTTGGCGAGCACGATGGCAGTCGTGGTACCGTCGCCGGCGACCTCGTTGGTTTGCATCGACACTTCGCGAACGACCTGCGCGCCCATGTTTTCGAAACGGTCGTGCAATTCGATCTCGGAGGCGATGCTGACGCCGTCACGGGTCACCATCGGCGTGCCGATCGGCCGGTCGATCATGGCGTTCATGCCTTTGGGGCCGAGCGTCGGCTCGACGGCAGCGGCCAGCCGAAAGACGCCACGGGCGAGAGCGCGGCGGGCGTCGGAGTTGTGAAGCATTATTTTGGGCATGATTCCTCCTTCCGCCTTACGGGCGGGTTGTTGGTTAGGGGCCTCGTGCGAGGGAGGCCGTTGTTTTCGGCTCTGCTTCAGGCGGTCGGCGCGGCTCGTGCCGGCACGCGATCCATGATGAAATCGACCAGTGTCGGTTCGCCGTCGACCACATCGAGTTCCTTGTATCTGGTCTGCTTGAGTCCACGGCACAGCGCGCCGTTGAACTCCATATTGACGCGCACACCGCGCAGTTCGGCGAGATGGGCGCCGAGTGCGGCAGTCGGTATGCGTTGTCCTTCCCAGGTCACGAAGACGGGATCATCCGCCCGGCGGTCGGGAAAACGCTCGATCAGAGCCGACCTGTACCTCGGCTTCTGTTTGGCCGCTTCGCCGGGTTCGAACCGCGCGACGTCGTACGCCGGCAGGTCCATGCCGAGGGTTTCCCGATCTGTCAGACCGTGCTGCCGGAGGCCACGCAAGACTGCCTCCTGGCGTCGCTTGAACGCCTTCATCGCAAACGTTTCCCGCAGACCTGCGAGATCGAGGTCGCCAGCAAGTTCGCCAAAGATCTCGCCGAATGCCTTGCCAGCCTCTATGCCGCGATTTACCTCCTCCGCGAACATATGGTCGTGCAGCTTCACCCGATAGGCAGGCGACCACGAAAGCTGGTCGAGCGCTTTGCAGACGCCGTCCAGCATAAGGAAAGCGAAGTTGGGCGAGCACCAGTAGGTCGGCAGGCGAAAGTCGACCTGCACGCCGCCGTCGTCGTCGACTGCGGCGAGCTCGACGAAGCCCATCTCGGTGATCGATTCGTCGAGCTCCGGATCGTTGACCTCACCAAGGCGTCGCCGGAGCTCATTCTCGCGGCTACCGGAAAAGGCGGTTGCCATCGCTCCTACTCCGCGGCGATGCTAAAAGGCGAGTTGGCAAATTCCGCCTTCCGGGCTTCGATGTCGATGTCGTAGAGGCGGGCAGCGTTGAGACCGAGAATCTTTTCCTTGATCTCGTCGGTCAGCTGCACGCCGCGCTCGGCGGCGATGTCCTCTGGAATCTGATAGGCCCAGAGCTTTTCGACCAGCCAACGCGGGGTCCAGATCGCGTAGTCGGAACCGAATAGGATCTTCTCCGGACCGATCCAGAACAGCAGCTCGGCGATCACCTCGCCGAAATAGCGCGGACGCGAATGAATAAAGGGCAGTGCCACCGCGAGCCCGGCATAGACATTGGTCTCCTGGGTCGCGATCCAGCAGAAATCATCGAGGCGCGGTAAGCCGCAATGCTCCACGATCCAGTTGAGGCCCTGGAAATCGGTAGCAGCATGATCCACGTCGTGTACGTCAAACGCATCCTTGCTGAGCGGGATTATCGTCGGACCCTTGTGGACGTGGATGTTCCTGATGCCGAGCTTGTCGCAGAGCTCGAAGCATTTGTAGGCCTCGGGGTCGTTCAGCCGCCAGCCTTTTGACGCGCCGTTCCACTCGGCGGTGTACATCTTCACGCCTTTAATGTCGTAGGTCTCTTTCATGAAATGGATGTATTCGAGCGCCTTTTCGCCATCGCGCGGATCGAACGCCCCATTCACAATGAAGCGGCCGGGATACTTCTTGGCGATCTCCGAGGTGCGCTTGATGCAGCCGAAGCCGGTCTTGTAGAAATCGCTTAGAGACGTGGTCTGGAAAATGGCGATGTCATCCGGTCCGTCGATGAACAGGTCGTTGTAGAGATTCTCGGCCGAGTACTTCTCGAACTTGCTCTTCTCCCAAAGCTGCTCCTTGGGGCTGAGCCCTGTATGATAGGCGTAGAAGCAATCGATGAACTGCTTGCCGTGAATATTCTTCTGGTTCTCCGGGCTGCCGTCCCAGAAATGGGTGTGGCCATCGACCACGAAAATATCCTTGCCTTCCGGTGTCCTAAACATTCCTACCTCCACAAAATGGGCGTTGATCGTTCGGCGCGCCGCAGCCAGGCGGCGCGCCCGATTTTCTTGGGCGCCTATTCGATGTATTCGAACATTTCGTCCATGTTGCCGAACAGGATCACGGTGTTGTCGTCGATGCGCACCATCCGCCCGTAGTGGGTGGAGCTGTTGACCTCGAAGGTTTCCGCCGTCATCTCGCGGCCGAGATATTCGCTGATCTCGTCCATCTTGAAGATCAGCTTGCCGGTGCCGTCGATCCGGATCATCGCCGGTTGGTAGGTTACGGTCACGTTCGGCTTCAGGCCCATGAATTCAGCGATGGCCCTGGCTTCCACCGAGTCGTTCATGGTGACGCCGCACTGATGCGAAATCGTCTGTTCGAAGGTGATGTCCTTCATCGCCCTGAAGATGTTGGATTGCGATGCGTCGCGTGCTGCAGTTGACATGACGGTTTCTCCCTGTGTCAGCGCTTGAGGCCAAGTTCGCGGAGTATCTGACCAATCCGTTCCTCGGATTTGGCACGGACATCCGCAAATGCGACCGGCTTGGAATGCGGCATCGACCAGATCGGCTGCAGGCCGGTGGCTGCCTTGTCGGCGAGCGCGCCGTGTTTCTCGACCCAGCCCTGGAAGAGCTTCTTGTTCGCCGCGCCGTGCTTCTCGTCGTTGGCGAGCATGTGCATGAGGTCGATCGTGTTGGCGAGGTTGCGTTCGTAGTCGGCCTCGGCTGCCGAGATCACCGCAGGCGTTATGAAGTCGTGGTTGGCGGCGGCGATCTGCATCAGGAAGCCTGAGCGGAATGCTTCCCCGACCAGCGGCTCGAAGACGATGTTGATGGCGAAATACTGTTCGAGATAGTCGGTCGCGCCCATGATGGTTTCGACCGCCTCGCGGGTACCTTGCCAGTTGTTGTCCTCGAGCCAGGCCTTCTTGCCAAGTTCGTCGTCCCAGCCGGGAAGGTCCATGCCGATCTCGGCAAGGTAGAGCGTGATGTCCTGGGCAAGCCGCAGCTTGTAGGACGAGTTGGTCAGCGTCGCGTTGTTGATCATCTGGGTGTAGCCGTAGCGCTGCGCCTGCATCAGCGAGGTGCCGAGCCCGAATTCGGAGTGCTTCCAGGCGCCGAGCTGCGTCTGCAGGATCTTGACCCAGGCCTTATCAAAGGTCTTCGGCGCCCCCGACTTGCGGGCGTTGTTGATGACGCTCTGCACCATCGTCTCGATTTTCGACTGGCGCTGGTAGTGCGTGCGTTCCCACTCCTGATCGGGGGCGCGAAAGGCATGCCAGTTGGAGCTCTGCGCAGCAGTGTTCTGCTTGACATAAGCGCCCTTGCCGTCGGCAAATGAGATGATCCAGTCCTGGATCAAGTAACGCTCCGGGTCAGGCTGCACGTCGACGGTCATGTCTTCGTAGTGCGTGGCGCGCTGGCCCTTCGGGTCGAAATACCGGTACTTCCGGCTGTCGGAATCGGCAAAGATCGCCGCGCCGGCGGCTCCGGATCCGACTGAACTCGAGATAGCTGGCATAGTCTTCACTCCCTTGTTGCAGTTGTGGTTGCAGTTGCGTGGCCGTCCCCTCAGTGGGTCGGCGTAGCACCTGTCGATGTGGTGAACTTGTCGAAGAAGATCCGCTCAGTCTCGAACCCGTTCATGAATAGAACCGGCTGAAGCGCATCAATCATCGGTGGCGGGCCACAGGCATGGACATCGCCCTGCCCGTCGACCGCAAGTTGCTTGAGCTTGGCGTCGACACTCTGGTGTACGAAACCGCGTTCGCCTTCCCATTCGGCGTCATCAGCCGCGTGCGACAGCACGGGAATGAAAGTGACATCCGAATGCTGGCCGATCAGCTCGGCGATCCTGTCGAGATAGAACAGGTCGTTGCGGGTCCTGGCACCGTAGAAGAAATAGACCAGACGTTTCTCGCCGCTCTTCAAATGGTCGTTGAGGATCGACCAGATCGGCGACATGCCCGAGCCGGCGCCGACCAGGACTAGGGGTCCTTGCCGTTCTTCCCGACGGAAACAGGTTCCGTAGGGTCCGACGACGGTGACTTCGGCTCCAACCTTGATTCCTCCGGAATCGAGTTCTCCAGAGAACTTTCCCTCAGGGTATTTTTTGATGATGAAGCAGAGTTTTTCGGTTTGGTCCGGCGTATTTGCCATGGAGAACGAGCGCGTAATCGTCTCCCCTTTTTCCGTGGTAACCGTGATGTCGACATATTGCCCCGCCCAGAACTTTATCGGCGAGCCGAGTTCGATCTCGATGCCGCGAATGTCGTGGGTCAGGTGCTCGATCAAAGCAATCCGGCCGTTGAACGTCTTCACGGCGATCGCTTTCGCCAAAATCTCCTCGTCGTAGTTGAGAAGCTCGACTTCCAGATCGGAGTAGGCGATGCAGCGGCACAAAAGCACGTGGCCGCTCTCCTTCTCCATGTCGTTCAGCGCGAAAGTCGAGTATTTCAGCATGTCGACTTCGCCTTCGAGCAACACGCTCTTGCAGGCCGAGCATTGCCCTTCCTTGCAGCCGTGCGGCAGGGCGATGCCCTGGCGGAAAGCGGCGTTGAGTACCGTTTCGCCATTTTCGACATCAAATTCGACGCCGACCGGGCTGAGCCTGACCGTGTGGGTTTCCGACATACGGACCTCCAGTGAAAGGAAGGGGCGGGACGAACCCGCCCCCCTTTGGCCTGATCAGTTGCAGGGATTGATCGTGAAGCCGGCCCGGTATTCCGCCAGGTGCTTCTCACGATCCGCGGGTGACATGGCACGCAGCGCGTTGAGCGGCGACCCGAGCTTGTTGCCTCGCACGTCGTCCAGCGTCCACATCTCCTTGTCGGCGAAACGCATATGCGGCTGCGGGACCAGCGTCTTGCCGTCAGAGCGGACGAAGTTCAGGTCCTTGATGGCATCGGCCAGATCCCAGCCGTCATAGAGCGTCTCCCATTCGCGCTTGCCGCTGAAGCGGCCCATCGCGGGCGTCGGACGGCCCTGATATTCGTCGGCGAACGCCACGGTGGCAGTCCACTTGTCGAGCTCGTGGGCGAAGGTATGGAGCTGGCCGTCGATCTCGCCGACCACCATATCCTCGCGGATCAGGCAGGGAACAAGGCAGGACCAACAGCGATGCGGATAGACGTAGCCAACATCGCTGTTGAACAGCAGCACCTTCTCGCCCTTGTGGCTGAGCTTGGCGTACCATTTCCAGAAGTCGCCGAATTCGGCGTACCAGCCTGGATATTTGTGCTCGAACCACTCGAAGTCCTTGTCGGTCTGAGCTTCGATGCGCCAGAAATTGACCGGCCAGCCGACCGCGAAGAACTGCCCGACCTTGTGGACGTAATTCTTCTTGGTGATGCGTTCCCAGGCCGCCTGGACGTCGTCGTGATGGACCTTGATGCCGTATTTCTCGAGCGGCAGCATGTAGGTGCGGTAGTAGTCTTCATAGATCCAGCGGTGCCACATTTCCGCGTAGGACTCTTTGTTCTTGTCGCGGTTGGTGGTGCCGTATTCGATGAAGGTGCCGATGGCCGCATCGACGATCGCGTGGTTCTGCCAGAAGGCATAGCGCAGGTCGCGCTCGAGCAGCAGATGATTTTCCGGCTCCTTGAGCGCCGCCATCAGCAGCGAATGGCCATTACCGATATGCCGGCTCTCGTCGGACTGCACCGACAGGAAGACAGTCGGCAGCGCATAGTCGCCGTTGCGGGCGGCTTCCGAAGGCATGGCGACAAAGAGCGTGTTGGTAAAGGCGGTTTCGGCCACCACGGTCAGGTACATGCAGGCGGCAGTCATGGTGTCGCCGGTGATGAAGCCTTCCGCGAACTGCCGGCCGATGGTCGTGGCGTAGCATTTGCCGAAGGCTTCCTCGGTGATGTCGAAGCCAGCCGGATCGATGTAGTTCTCCATGTACCATTTCTTCAGGTTCATCTGGATCGTCGAGTGCCGGAATTCGTCGATCATCTGCATGGTAAACCCGGTCCTGAGTTCCTCCCCGGGTGCTATACGGGCGACCATCGCCATCGAGCGGGCAGCGGAAATTTCCGGGAAGGGAATGATCGCCAGAAAGAGCTTCATCCACTCGACCCAGCGCGGCTCCACATTGCGGAACATGTCGCCGCGCAATGCCGCATCCAGCGCGCCGTAAACCCGGTTGTCCTTCTCTTCCTGCATCGGAAAGTACGACCGCAAAACCTGCTTCATCGGGTCGCGCGGCGTCTTGTTGATCTTGTAGTCCGTCGGAAACGTCATCGCTTCCTGGACGTAGGAAGGATTCCAGCCGAGATCGGCAATCTTCTTGGTTGCCTCGCCGACGGAAATTCCGCGTTGCGAGGTAATCTTGTTGAGCGTCAGAGACGTCATGGTCATAAGCCTCCACCAGGTTTGAGCCGCAGGTCCCTTGACCCCGGCATGGAGCGGCGCACAGCACCGCTAGTGAGAGTGCGAACGGCACGACAAAGGGTTACGCGTTCAGGCGCGACTCATGGTCCGGCCATTCAAGTGGATCGCGGCAAAGGTGTTAGACTCCGACAGGGACCGCGGCGCCAATCGCATATGCGATGGGCGTATCGAAGCGGACGTGACCTGCTTCCTCCGTTCCTTCGTTCTTTTGGCACCGCGTCAAAAGCGCGATGGGCTTCTTGTGGAAATGTACAAAGCAAGCACCGTGCCAATTTGAAAATGGCGCCCGTGCCTGACGCTAAAAACAAATCGCCGCCCTTTCGGCACACGAAGAGGACGGCAACTGTAACGTTCTTTTACAGTTGTAACGTACGCATGTAATATTTAATATCTATTCGCAATTGCGATATATCAAGTTAGCATTCGCAGCAAATTTGAAAAACACACATCATCTATTTTATTCTTCTCGTTTCTCTACTATTTGAGGGCGATGGCTCACGGACGGGCCTCGCATTGGAGAAAAACCGTGGCGAACGACAAAGACAGCCGGAGGCAGCCCGAGCCAATGTCCAGCCAGGCTGATGGCGTCACCGTCGATCTTGTCAGGCTGATGCCCCGCGATCTGGTCTTTGTCATGCGCTTTATGGGCGAGAGCCAACACCGCCTGCAGAGCCACTTCCAGGACTTCATCCGGGCCGAGCTTGCTGCCGGCGGCGTCACCACGGAAACGCATCCGATGGTCCATCTGTTCATCGAGAACCATGCGATCCTGTTGCGCGACTTCGTGTTTTCCGGCGTTGCGCTGTCGCGGCAGTTCCGCGTCGAGGAGATCGAGCGCCTTACCGGCGATACGACATCGATGATCCGCGTCGACATCTGGGATCAGCTCAAGAGCCACATCGAAACTGCCGAAAGACAGTTCCAGTCGCAGGCCGGCACGTTGCCAAATTGCTGTCGGCTTTCGAAAAACCACCCGGACCGACGGCTGGGACCGAAAAATGATGGAGGATCCGATGGGGCAAACTACCAGGCGTGACATGTTGCTCGCCCGCCGGCTCGATCTTGTCGCCAACGTCTCCGCGCTGACTGCCGAGGCGCTGCGGCTCGATCAGAAACGCGCCGGTATCGAGATGGAGGTGCTGCGCCTGGAACTCGATATCGGCAGGAGCGGCGCCAGCGCGCAACTGGTGCAGGATTTGCATGAGGCGGAGGAGAGAGCCGCGGCGGTCATGCGGGAAGGCGCGACGTGCGAGCAACGCATCGCCGCCGCGGAGGGTGAGGTCGAGGACATCGACCTCAGCCTCGCGGCGACGGTGGGTAACTGACGAAGGGAATGGTCATGAACCAGCACGCGATACAGAACCTGACCTTGTTCGACCTGCTGGCGCGAAGCTGGCGTCGCCCGTCGGCGATCGCCGACCTGCGCTTCAGCGCCGATGGCGCGGCTGTCGCATGCACCAGCGTGGACGGAACGGTCGCCATAGCCGCAGTCGCGGACCAGGAGCCGCCGGAATCGCGGATCAGGGTGAGCGGCGATCTCGGCCAGACGACGATCCGCCCGCGGGAGAAGCCACCGGCACCATTGATCGCCACCGCTGCGTTGGGGGATGGAGACGTCCCGCTCGCCAGCTACCTTTCCTTCGGCTTCCTCGTTGGAACGGCGGCTGGCGAAGCGGTGCATCTGGCCGCGGACGGCAATGTGATGGACACGCTGGTCAAGATCGACGGGCCGGTCGTCGCCGTCGACCACAACCCCCGGACGGCCATCACAGCCGTCAGCAACGGGCAGGATGTCTTCCTGGCACGCGGCCAAGGCGATGCAGTACGACTGCGACACGATGCGACACCGTCCACGGGTGCGCTTGCCTTTTCGCCAGGCGGAAGGCGCCTCGCCCATGGCCTAGGCGACGGATTGTCGATCTGGGCGGTCGACGGCGACGCTACCCCGATACGCGACGTGTCTTTTTCGGCGCGCCCGGTATCGATCCGCTGGAGTGGAGACGGCACATGGCTGGCCTGCGGGCTCGAAACAGGCGGCTTTGCCCTGGTCAGCATGACCGATGATCGCTACGGCATCGTCGAGGGATATGCATCGCCGGTCCGGACCGTGTGCTGGAGTCTGCCGGAGAATGCGCTGTTTGCGTCGGGCGCCTTCCGGATCGCCGGCTGGTCGATGACCGCTCCGCCACTTGACGGCGACACCTCGGGCGCGCTGGAGACTGGCCGCGCCGGGCTGGTTCCGGTCGAGACAATGGCTGCGCACCCGGAGAAAAAACTGATTGCGGCCGGCTATGCCAACGGCCGTATCACCATCGCCCAGATCGGCGCGCGAGACGAACTCCTCGTCAGGCCGCTGGGCAGCGCGGTGACCGCGCTTGCCTGGTCCGGCGACGGACGCCACCTGGCGGTGGGCGCAGTCGACGGCACCGCCGCGATCATCACCTTTCCCGCACAGATGTTCAAATAGCAAAGGCAGGCCCGCATGCAAAAGGAGCACAAAATGCAAACCGAACCCACCCCCGAGGACGAGAGCAAGGACGAATTCTTCGAACGGCTCGCCAAGCTGTCTGAAGAAATGGTGGCCAAACACGGCAAGGATTTCAGTATGGGCGCATTGGTGCTTGCCGCCCGCTGGATTGCCGAAAACCGCGTCGGCCAGTTGAAGACCAACTAAACTCACGACCAGTCAATTGCGCTCGAAAGCCATAGCTCCGAAGGAGCTTTCAGGCGGATTCGCCGTACAGGTTTGCGCAGCGCTGGCCGTGCATGCCATTCCTTCAGATTGCGACTTTACTCTGGATCGATGGCCCATCCGGACGCGACTCAATCCAGCGATCGCAGATGCCGCACGGGACGCTGGCGATCGGCGGAGGTATCAGTTGCGCGGTAGTCATTTGATGGCAGTGTCCATCACGGAGCACGAGCCGGCTTGCTGGTCGGGCGCGGCGGTCGCCCCGTCAACAAGCTCACCTATGGCGGCAGCCGCTAATCGCCGGGCAGCCGTTACGCGCCCTCACCCAGCGGCGGACCGCCAAGAGGGCGGCGCTATCGGCCCAACGGCTGCCTTGATAGGGAAATCAGTTCTGTCTCGTCGGTCACGCCGGCCATGTAGTTGGCAATAATCCGAGACGCGAGCGCCTCACGCTGACCAGTCGATTGACCTTCAAGCTTGAGCTGCTCGAACGCCCGAGCCAGCAGAGCCAACTCGGACGGATCGAAAATACCAGCTTCCTGGGCTTTTCGACGGATCGCCATGGCATCCTTCAAAGACAATCGATTGTCTTGGCAACGTTTGCCGCGACATTGTGTTCCGGGAGGTGGTTCAAGACGAGCCTGGGCGGCGCGCACCCTCGCTGGCCCTCTGCCAACAGCCACTGACGCCAGTGGCCGCTTGCCGGCATGCGCTATGAGCGCACCACCAAAGGCACCAGACCCTCATGACGGTGGTCGAGATAACACACAACACGGTCGCCAATGCGCTCGAAGATGAGATCGACTTTCGCCTCGCCTATGGCCAGGTGGCGGATAACGATGTTGTCGATGCCGATAGGCAGCCGCGGGCGTTCCACTGTGATCTCGCGTTTCCAGCCGTCAACCCGAATGCCCAGGCAAGCCTGCAGCATCATGAAAGCGGAGCCAGCCGACCAGGCTTGCGGCAGACAGGCGACCGGGTAGGCCACCGGTGAATCGCTGGCCGCACGCGTAAAGCCGCAGAACAGCTCTGGCAGCCGCATGTTGAAACGGACCGCCGCCTCGAACATACCGCTCATCAGCTTCACGACGCTGTCGCGTTCGTGATAGCGGGCGAGCCCGGAGGCGCAGAGCGCGGTGTCGTGCGGCCAAATCGAGCCATTATGATATGACATCGGGTTGAATGGGATCTCGTCGTCGGCCAGTGTGCGAACGCCCCAACCACTATGAAGGTGAGCAGAGAGCAGTTGGCTGGCAAGTGCCTGCGCCCGTTCCGCCGACGGCAGCCCGACATAAAGCAGGTGACCGGCGTTGGACGTGCGGACCGCGCATTGCTTGCCTTCTCCGTCGATCGCCAAAGCATAGAAATCGCGGTCCGGCATCCAGAAATGCGTCTCGACCGCCTGACGGATCCTCTCTGCCAGGGCGCTCCAGTGCGCCGCCTTGGCGTCGTCGCCGCGCCGGGCGGCCAGCGCCGCCATCCCTTGATATGCGGCGAAGGCATAACCTTGTACCTCGACCAATGCGATCGGCCCTTTGGGGATGGTACCGTCGGCATGGAAGACGGCATCGGAACTGTCCTTCCAGCCTTGGTTGAACAGACCCGTGTCGGCCGCCCGGTTGTAGGTTACAAAGCCCTCCCCGTTGCGGGCTCCGACCTCTTCCATCCAGGCAGTGGCAGCGCCCAGCGAGTCCCACATACGGTCGACAAACGCCTCGTCTCCGGTGCGTTCGGCGTAGGAGGAAGCCAGATAGACATAGAGTGGCGTGGTGTCGACGCCGCCATAGTAGCGGCCGAACGGCAACTCGCGCAGCACCGCCATCTCCCCCTTGCGGGTCTCATGCATGATCTTGCCGGGTTCGGCGTCGTCGAACACAGAGGTCTCGGTCGACTGATAGTGGGCAAGAAAGGCCAGTACGCCGCGGGCAAGGTCTGGATTGAGCCAAAGCATCTGCAAGGCGGAAATGACGCCATCGCGGCCGAAAGCCGTCGAGAACCAGGGGATGCCGGCATACGGGTATGGCCCGGTCTCCAGATCGGTCGTCAGCAGCGCGATGTCGGCGCGCGTGCGTGTCAGCCAGTCGTTGAACACGCGGCCGGAGCTGAAGACGGTGGCGCCCTGCCGGCGCTTTGAGCGCATGGCGAAGCGGGCTCGCGCAGCGGCCGCGCGGAAGCGGTCGCTGGAGGGAGTTTCTTCGCTGTGGCCCACCTCCAGGTACAATGCTCTGCTGTCACGCCTTGCCACGACAATGAGGAAATCGGCGTGATTGGGGTGCACCTGATCGGGCTTGATCGAGAACGCGATGACCGATTGACGCGCCACATTGTCGAGGCCTTCATATCGGAACGTTACGCTCGCCTCGCCGACCAGTGCGTCATGCGCGCGGCCGCGGCGGCTACGCGTAGTGCCGCGCACCTCGAACATGTCACGGAAATCGGCGTCGAAGTCGAGCCTGACCGGCAGAACCACCTCGCGCGCGGAGTAGTTGGTGAACTTGATGCGTTCGAACATGCGGTCCTGCCAGATGAACCGCGTCCGATCGACGTGGACGACGCCCGGCAAGGCTTCGCTGCCATTCGGCCCGATAGTGGCCAAATTGGTAAGATTGGCGGTGAACAGGATATTGTCCTGCGACAGCGAGGCGCCGAGCAGTGACGGCATCCGGCCGCCGATGAACAGGCGGAAGCGCGATAAAACACGCGTGTCGTCACGGAAAAGCCCGTCGCCGGTGCCGCGTATGTCGCCGTAGCTGTCTGCGACGACGAAGCAATCCTCGTGTTTCAGCGCAAATTGCCGATGCGGCTCGCGCGGCGCCGTTTCGTCGATTGCCGGGAGCGCCACGGCTGGATCAATCTTGCGGTCTTCGAGTTGAGTGGTCATGGTCAACCCCTCCCGTCCAGAAGCGACCAACGGCTCAGGCGCTGATCCGAGCAGCCGAGCCGTCGCCTTGCTCGGTCAGGTAGACATAGTCATCATTGCGGCATTTTTAGCGCGCTGGTTTTGAGAGCCAAGTGCTTTCGTCATGTCCTCCGAGAGCGAGCCATAGATCGCCACGTAGTCGCGGCACATGCGCTCGACCGTGAACCGCTCTTCAAAAGTCCGTCGCACCTGTGCACGATCGAGGCCGTTTATCCGCCGCACCGCATCCACAGCTCCGTCTGCTGTGTCGACGATCAACCCGGACACACCATCGTCGATGACCTCCGGAACGGCACCGCGCCTGAACGCTATCACAGGCGTGCCACAGGCCATCGCCTCGATGGTTACGAGTCCGAAGGGTTCCGGCCAGTCGATAGGGAACAAAAGCGCTGCCGCATTGCCCAAAAAGTTTGCTTTTCGCCGTTCGTCGATCTCGCCGATGAATTCCACGTTCGAATTTCGAAGCACCTGGGGTTCGACCGTCTCCTTCCAATAGGATTGGTCTACCTTGTCGATCTTGGCGGCGATCTTCAGCGGCATTCCGCTACGCGCAGCGATCTCAATGGCCGTTTCCGGCCCCTTTTCCGGAGAGATGCGGCCGAGGAATGCGAGATAGCCCGAGGCTTTCGGGCGAAACGGCAGAAGATCGCGAGGCAGACCGTGATACACCGTTCCGGCCCAACGGACAGGCGGCATGGGCCAGCGTTGATCGTAAGAAATCGAAACCAGCGGAATGTCATCAAACATCGAATAAAGCTGAGCCAAGTCGGGGAGGTCGAGACGTCCATGGAGCGTCGTAACGGTTCGCTCGGCAAAGTCCCGGACTACCGGGAAGTGGAAAATATCGATGTGAAAATGCAGCACGTCGAATTCATCGGCCCGCCTGCGCACCTGTTCAAGCATCATCACGTGGTGGGGAATGTCGTGCCGAACCCTGGGATTCAGGCGCAATGCAATATCGCAACACGGGACCAATTCGGCAGAGGTGCGTGAATCACCGCTGGCGAACAAGGTCACGTCATGCCCCTGTCGAACAAGCTCCTCAGTCAGATATGAAACTATCCGCTCGGTCCCGCCATAGGTCCGCGGCGGCACGGCTTCGGTAAGGGGGGCGATCTGGGCAATTTTCATCTGCAACACTTCTCGAAAGCGAAGGTCATCCTTCAGAAAGCCCCGACGGCAATCCCCTTCCTCGCGTTCATTGCAGTGCGGTCCTCCCGGGCCAACTCTCGAAGGGTCGATATGTTCCCGGCGGGAACTATCGCCGCGTCAGGCGAGTTCAACTAGGGACCAAAGGAGAACCAGAATGGCTACGAAGCTTCAGGACACAAAAGCCGTCAAGGGATCGAGCAGCGAGCACGGCGGCAACCGCGCTGGCAATCAGGACAAGAAGGACAAGCCGCAAAAGAGCAGCCAGGCTGCCGGCAGGGATCCAAGGCGCGGCAAGGACTAACCGAAGCCCTGCCCCGGAGGCGGACAATAATGGCTGCGACCATCGAGAGGAGTGACACATGGCAAAGACAAACTTGTCTGCGAAAACCAACCACCCTGTATCGGGAAAGAGGGCAAGCGGCAGCGACAAGGCCAAGCAACCGGCCAAGGGCGGTGCCCAAGCCAGGAACGCCCAGGAATGGGGCGGCGGATCGAAAGCGTCGAAAGGCAAGATCACCCGGGCAGACCGGGAAAACCCCAACTCAAGCCAGCGCAGCTAAGCTTTTCGCATTCATCTAATCAGTCGGCCCAATCAGTCGGGGCGGAATTTCGAGCTGCTCGGCCGGATGGGTTCGGATTGGGGTTGGGTTCGGATCCCGGCAGGTCTCGCCGGTCGTTGGCGCCGCTTCGACATTGCAATTCGAAAATGATCGAAGGCTCCGTGCCACGGCGCCGGTAATTGCGGCCTTGACGCGATGTGCATTAGGTCGTTTGTTGCGGGCGGAAGTGCCACGGGAGGAAACCATGGAAGTCACCCTGGAGGCAGATGGCCTCGCAGCGCGGTTCCACGTTTTCACGCCAATGACCGGCGAGGGCTCCCGCGCATGAGTTCCGGAGCGATCCTCGAAGCAGCGGGATTGACTAAGGAATTTGGGGGCTTTGTCGCTGTCAACAATGTCAACCTGACGGTGGAGCGAGGATCGGTCCACGCGCTGATCGGCCCCAACGGCGCAGGCAAGACGACCCTCTTCAACCTGCTGACCAAATTCCTCCAGCCAACGCGCGGCGCGATCCGCTACCAAGGCCGCGACATCACCAGGATGCAGCCGGCCGACATCGCGCGGCTGGGCCTTGTGCGCTCCTTTCAAATATCGGCGGTGTTTCCGCACATGACGGCACTCGAGAATGTCCGCATCGCGCTGCAGCGCCGGCGCGGCGACAGTTTCGATTTCTGGCGCTCCGAAAAAGTGCTCTCCAAGTTCGATGGCGAGGGTGCGGCGCTTCTCGCCGATGTCGGCCTGACCGCGTTTTCAGACATCCGCGCCAGCGATCTGTCCTACGGCCGCAAGCGCGCGCTTGAAATCGCAACGACGCTGGCGCTGAACCCTGAAATGCTGCTTCTCGACGAGCCCATGGCCGGCATGGCGCAAGAAGACATCGAGCGCATCTCGGCGCTGATCCGGCGCATCTCCAAGAACCGCACCATTTTGATGGTTGAGCACAATCTGTCGGTCGTCGCCTCGCTGTCGAACCGCATCACTGTGCTCGCTCGCGGCAAAGTCCTCGCCGAAGGCGACTATGCTGCGGTTTCCAAGGATCCGCGCGTTATCGAAGCCTATATCGGGGCCGGACATGCCTGAAGTTGAACTTGCAAGCAGGCCGGCTGCTGGCCCCTCGACGAGACCCCTGCTTCGCGTCGATGGCCTGCAGGGCTGGTACGGCGAGAGCCATGTGCTTCACGGCGTCAGTTTCGAGGTTGGCGAAGGTGAAGTGGTGACGCTGCTCGGCCGCAATGGCGCCGGCAAGACGACGACGCTGAAGGCGATCATGGGAATTCTTTCCAGGCGCTCGGGCTCGGTCACCTATGAAGGTCGGGAAACGATCAAGCTGCCGTCGCGGTTGATCGCACAGATGGGCATCGCCTACTGCCCCGAGGAACGGGCGATCTTTTCCAGCCTCTCTGTCGAGGAGAATTTGATGCTGCCGCCGCAGGTGCGGCCCGGTGGGCTCACCGTCGAGCAGATTTTCGAGCTCTTCCCGAACCTGAAGGAACGGCTTTCGAGCCAAGGCACCAAGCTATCGGGCGGCGAACAGCAGATGCTCGCCATCGGCCGGATCTTGCGGACGGGCGCCAAGCTCTTGCTGCTCGACGAGCCGACCGAAGGGCTTGCGCCGGTCATCGTGCAGCAGATCGGCCGCACCATTGCCCGGCTCAAGAACGAGGGATTCACGATCGTTCTCGTCGAACAGAATTTTCATTTCGCCGCGTTGGTCGCGGACCGTCACTACGTGGTGGAACAGGGGCGCGTGATCGACACCATCCCCAACCACGAACTCGACGCCAACATCGACAAGCTGCACGCCTATCTCGGCGTCTAGACATCATCAACGGCGCGTTGCGCCGCAATCGGAGGGAAGTAGCGATGAAAAAAATGGGATTTGTCCTGGCTTCGATGGCGAGCCTGCTGATGGCCGGCGCGGCCTACGCCACAGATGTCAAGATCGGCGTTCTGAATGACCGTTCCGGCATCTATGCAGACATCGCTGGCGAAGGCTCGGTCATCGCGGCCCAGATGGCGGTCGAAGACTTCAAGGCGACGGACAAGGGCATCAATGTGTCGATCGTCTCCGCCGACCACCAGAACAAGCCGGACGTCGGCTCGAACATCGCCCGCCAGTGGTACGACACCGAAAACGTCGATGTAATCGCCGATGTGCCAACCTCGTCGGTGGCGCTCGCCGTCAACGAGATCACCAAGGAGAAGAACAAGATCTTCCTCGCCTCGGGTCCGGCCTCGTCCGACCTCACCGGCAAAGCCTGTTCGCCCAACACCGTCCACTGGACCTACGACACCTGGGCGCTTGCCAACGGCACGGGCTCGGCCATGGTCGCACAGGGCGGCGACAGCTGGTTCTTCGTCACAGCCGACTACGCCTTCGGCCACGCGCTCGAGCGCGATACGACGGCGGTCGTCGAAGCATCGGGCGGCAAGGTTCTCGGCGCCGTCCGTCATCCTTTCCCCGGCCAGGATTTTTCGTCCTTCCTGCTGCAGGCGCAAGCGTCGGGCGCCAAGGTCGTCGGCCTCGCCAATGCCGGCGGCGACACGATCAACGCGGTCAAACAGGCGTCGGAATTTGGCATCACCCAGGGTGGCCAGGCGCTCGCCGCCCTGCTGATGTTCATCAACGACGTGCATGCGCTTGGCCTCGAAGTGGCGCAAGGCCTCGTGCTCACCAGCGCGTTCTACTGGGACAAGAACGATCAAACGCGGGAGTTCTCTGCCCGTTTCCAGGAGCGGAATGCCGGACAAAAGCCTTCGATGATCGAGGCCGGAGTCTACGCTTCTGTCCTGCATTACCTTAAGGCCGTCGAGGCCGTCGGCGACAAGGATGCGGCCAAGGTGATGGCCAAAATGAAGGAAATGCCGACCGAGGATCCGCTATTCGGCAAGGGCACCATCCGCGCCGACGGGCGCAAGCTGCACGACATGTATCTGTTCCGAGTCAAGAAGCCGGACCAATCGAAGGCTCCATGGGACTATTTCGAGACGGTGGCCACCATTCCGGCCGATAAAGCGTTCCGCCCGCTCGCCGAAGGCGGCTGTTCGCTCGTCAAGTAAGCGAGCCTCGCCAACGATGCGCCGAACAGCTCGGCGCGTTGTTTTGTCGACAAGTCAGCTGGAGCGACCATGTTCGAACTGCTTGGAATTCCGCCTCAGGTCCTGTTCGGGCAATTGCTGCTCGGGCTGATCAATGGCTCCTTCTATGCGGTTCTGAGCCTCGGGCTGGCGGTCATCTTCGGTCTCCTGAACATCATCAATTTCACGCATGGCGCCCAGTACATGCTGGGCGCCTTCGGCGCCTGGATGCTTCTCAACTATCTTGGCGTCGGTTACTGGTGGGCTGTGTTCATCGTCCCGCCGATTGTCGGCGTCACCGGCATCGTGCTTGAGCGCGTCCTGATCCGACGGCTCTATCACCTCGACCATCTCTACGGGCTGCTTCTCACATTCGGCCTGGCGCTGATCATCGTCGGCTTCTTCCGCCAGTTTTTCGGCGTATCCGGCCTGCCGTACCCGCCGCCGCCGCTTCTGAACGGCGGGTACAATCTCGGCTTCATGTACCTGCCGAATTCGCGCGCCTGGGTGATCGTGGCTTCCCTCATCGTGTGCCTTGCGACCTGGTTCATCATCGAAAAGACCCGGCTTGGCGCCTATCTCAGGGCTGCGACCGAGAACCCGACCATGGTCGGCGCGTTCGGCATCAACGTGCCGCTGCTGGTCACGCTCACCTATGGTTTCGGCGTCGCACTCGCGGGTTTCGCCGGCGTGCTCGCCGCGCCGATATACGCAATCAATCCGAACATGGGGGCAGACCTGATCATTGTCGTCTTCGCCGTCGTCGTCATCGGCGGCATGGGCTCGATCCTGGGCTCGATCCTCACCGGCTTCGGGCTCGGGCTGATCGAGGGGCTGACCCGCGTATTCTATCCGGAAGGCTCGGCGGTGGTGATCTTTGTCATCATGGCGCTCGTGCTGTTGGTCAAGCCCGCGGGTCTGTTTGGACGGAGTGTGTGATGACAACCGACACCAACCCGATCGCTATGACGGCCATAACGTCCGTCGGCGCTGCGGGCATGCCCCGTCATCACCTTGCGATCTTCGCCGCGCTGTTCGTCTTCCTCGTCGCCGCTCCATTTCTGCTCTATCCGATCTTTGTCATGAAGGTGCTGTGCTTCGCGCTGTTTGCCTGCGCCTTCAACCTGTTGCTCGGCTTCGGCGGTCTCCTGTCCTTCGGCCACGCAGCCTATTTCGGCATGGCGAGCTACGTCTCGGCCCATGCAGCAAAGGTGTGGGGCCTGACGCCTGAGCTTGCCATTATCGCGGGCACGCTGGTGGCAGCCGTGCTCGGTCTCGCCATCGGCTCGCTCGCCATTCGCCGCCACGGCATCTATTTCGCCATGGTGACGCTGGCTTTTGCGCAGATGATCTATTTCTTCTCGCTGCAGGCGGCGTTTACCGGCGGCGAGGACGGCATCCAGGCCGTGCCGCGCGGCCATCTGTTCGGGCTGATCGACCTCCGTTCGAGCGAAGTTCTCTATTTCTTCGTGCTGGCCATCTTCTTCGCCGGCATATTGCTGATCTATCGGATCATCCATTCGCCGTTTGGCCAGGTGTTGAAGGCGATCCGCGAGAACGAGCCGCGCGCGATCTCGCTGGGCTATCGGGTCAACCGCTACAAGCTCGCCGTATTCGTGCTGTCGGCCACGCTCGCCGGCGTCGCCGGCGCAACCAAGGCCATCGTGTTCCAGTTGGCGTCGCTTACCGACGTCTACTGGACGATGTCCGGCGAAGTCGTGCTGATGACGCTGTTGGGCGGCATGGGCACGGTGTTCGGACCGATCGTCGGCGCGGCAGTCATCGTCACGATGCAGAACTACCTCGCGACATTCGGCGATTGGGTCACGATCGGCCAGGGCATCATCTTCGTTGTCGCGGTGCTGTCGTTCCGGGAAGGCATCGTTGGCGTCCTGGCAAAATGGATCCGAAAACCGCTCTGACCGGGTCGTGAAACCTAAATTTCGGATGATCCGCGGTCGACCAAGTGGGGCCGCAGCGACACGGCACACAGCGTGGTCAGCATCCTCAACTAGGCAGATTTCTCATCGGATGCGACCACCAGCAGTTCGAACGTCACGCAGACGGGGTTAGCGTCGCGGCGAAGGCGACCTGCTGATATCACACCGTCCATGCCGACCAGCGCGATGTCGAGCGTGCAACGACCGGAGCGGACGGCGCCCGTGACGAGAACTTCCGTCGCATAGGAGGAGACCGCCGAGCCGTCGTCGAAATCCGCGCCGACCAGGCTGCCGATGCCCTGGATCGAGGCGTGGTCAAAGCCGTGCCGTCGGCAGACGGCTTCGATCGCCTGGCCGATATCTTCGTTGGGCCTTACCGTGCAGATGGCGGCGCGGCGGCCGCGGCGCTCACCCAGGAGCGGAGCCCTGATCGGCGCGAAAAGGCGAAAATTCGTCTCGGCATCGTCGCGTACGTCGAACAGCGCGCCCTCGATACCCCAGGCGGTGACCTCGACCGGCTCCGCCAGATGCGAGTCGAGCGGCAGGAGATGGCCCATGCGGCGCACGCCGTCGGGTGTTCGCCAGATGCCATGGCAATGAAGAAAAGGCTGTTCGTCGCGCCGGCCGGCAACAAGGCCCGCATCCTCGATGACCGTTATGCCTTCCGGCGCGAATGTATCGCTGTACCACGCGGCGTGCGTGCCATCGGGAGAGGCGGCGGGGATGACGTAGCGCATTGGGTCAACCCGCGCGTTGCGCAGGCGGATATACCCGCCGCTGAACCCGGCGACCGCGAGGGCCCGCGCCACGGCGTCATTGATCGAGCGACCGGCTTCGAGCCGCAGCGTCAGCCGCTCTGCGGCGCAGGGCATCGCTGCGAAACGTTCCGAGGCGATCGGACCGGGATGGCGGATGCTGCGCATCGGAGCCATCTCAGGCGACAAGGCCGGCATGGATGAAGCCGCCATCGACGGCGAGAATCTGGCCGTTGATGTAGCTGGCCTCGCCGGAAATCAGGAAAGCCACCGCTCCCGCGATCTCGCGCGGCGTGCCGTAGCGGCGCTGCGGCACGCGATCCAACCACTGCCGGCGGACATCCTCCGAGCTCATTGGCCATGACGAGCGTGAGCAGATTCTGGCCGCCCTTCGATGCGCCGTAGGCGCTGCGGCCCTTGTTGCCGCAAAGTCCAGAAACAGAGCTGATATTGACAATCGCTCCCGGCAGCTTCCGTTCAAGCCAGTAGCGCGCCGCAGCGCGCGAGACGATGAACGTTCCGGTGAGGTTCACGTCGACAATGCGGCGGAAATCCTCGACGCTGGTCTCGACCGACGGCCGGTCCATCGCTATGCCGGCGCAATTCACGACTGCGGCAAGGCTGTGCGCGGCGGTGATCCGGCCGATGGCCTCGTCGACAGCCGCTTCGTCGACGACGTTGCAGACGATGCCGCGTTCCATGC
This sequence comes from Mesorhizobium sp. WSM4816, assembly GCF_055811535.1. Classification (NCBI taxonomy): domain Bacteria; kingdom Pseudomonadati; phylum Pseudomonadota; class Alphaproteobacteria; order Hyphomicrobiales; family Phyllobacteriaceae; genus Mesorhizobium; species Mesorhizobium sp. WSM4816. Next base: position 23,643 of record NZ_JBVVQR010000012.1, read on the forward strand.
TGAGGCCGAGATCCGTGCAGGCCGAACCCAGCGCTGGCGCGGCGAGATCGAGGAGGAAGACCTCGAAGCCGCGCTCGGTCAGCAGGCGCGCGGTCTCAAGGCCGATGCCCGATGCGCCGCCGGTGATCGCCACGGCGCGGCTTTGATGGCTGCTGTTCATCGCCTGCTCCTCATGCCGAGAGCTTCGGCTCGGGCGGTCCCAACTCGCCGCGGCGCTCCAGCTCTTCGCGAATCAACTTCTTGGCGATCTTGCCATAGGCCGATTTGGGCATCGTCTCCCACCACACGAAGCGCTTGGGCATCTTGTAGCGGGCGAGCTTGCCTTCCAGCCAGCGCTCAATCGCGATCGTTTCGCGCACAACGCCGGCGCGTGCGACGCAAACCGCGACGCCGACCTCGCCCCAGACGGGATCGGGAATGCCGAGAACGGCGGCTTCGCTGATGTCGGGATGGAGCAGGATCTTCTCCTCGATCTCGCGCGGATAGATGTTGGAGCCGCCGGAGATATACATGTCGGACGAGCGGCCGGTGATGTAGACGAAGCCGTCTTCGGCCATGTGGCCCAGATCGCCGGTGCGGAACCAGCCGTTGCGGAACGCTGCGGCGTTGGCTTGCGGGTTGTCGTAATAGCCGGCGAAGACTGCAGGCCCGATCACGCAGATTTCGCCGGTTTCGCCGGGCGAGACGGCATTGCCGGCGTCGTCCTGGATCTCGACCTGCATGGCCGTGCGCTCGAAACCACAGGTTCCGATGCGCGCTTGCGGGCCATCCTCGACGGAATGATAGGAAGGAGGCTGCACAGTGATATTGCCCGTGACTTCCCCCAGGCCAAAATACTGGACCAGAACCGGCCCCAGTTTCTCGAGCGCCCGCTTCTGGTCGGCGCGGTACATCGGCGCACCGGCATAAATGACATAGCGCAACGAGGAATGGTCGAACCGGTCGACGCTGTCGTCCTCGACGAGCATCTTGAGGATGGTCGGCACGGTGAAGGCGTTGGTCACCCGCCATTTTTCGACCAATGCCCAGACCGTCGGCACGTCGAGCTTGTCGGTTGGCAGGAGGATAGACTTGGCGCCGTGCGCCACCTGCACGAGTTGATGGATGCCGGCCCCATGCGACAGCGGCGCCACCACGATCGAGGCGTCGTCGCGCGTCGTAGCGGGCATCAGGTCGCACAGATGATTGGTGATGACAAAGCCCATCTGGCCATGCGTGAGCACGGCGGCCTTTGGCCGGCCGGTCGTGCCGGAGGTGAAGAAGAACCAGCAGGGATCGTCGCGATCGACGGCGACGCTGGCAACGGTCCGGCCGGCAAAACGGGCGGCGACGGCGTCGTAGTCATCGCCGAATTCGGCCGCGCCGATCGACAGGACGAAGTCGATCCCGGGGGCTGTTTCCCGGCAGGCAGCAGCATGAGCCGGGAAGACCGCGCCGCAGATCAGGCCACGCGCGCCGCTCGCCTTGGCGAGGTAGGCGACTTCGTCCGGCGACTGGCGGTAGTTCGCCGGCACCCAGACGGCCCCGAGCCGGAGGCAGGCGAACATTGATTCGAACATCTGGTTGCAATTGGCCGACTGGATCAGGATACGGTCGCCCTTTGTCACGCCGAACGCGTCGCGGAGTGCAGCGGCCATCGCGTTGACGCGCGCTTCCATCTCGCGCCATGTCCACTGCCGCTCGCGCCAGACGAAGCCGATGTCGTGTGGATTGCGGCGTGCCGCCTGGGTCAAAAAATGCGAGAGGTTCATGACGCGCGTGGAGGAAGGCGTCACGCCGCCTGGGGCCAGGGTCATTACTTGGCGCGCTCCAGCAACGACACGTAGACGAAAATGGCGTCAACGTCGCCGGGATCGACGCCGGCATGAGCAGGCGTGGGCGCCGCTCCCGTCGCCATCAACTGCGCGGTGTTTTCCAATTCCGACTTTCTGAACGCGGAATGCGCCCCTCCGTCGGTGTGAGCCTTCGTCATTGTGACAACCTCCTGGTGCGGGGCTTTAAAGTGGGGTGCTCGCGCATATGCGCGCGCGAGGCGAACATCTGGGCAAGCCGTTCCTCGACGCGCTTTGCCTCCTGCATGAGATATCCGACGAGTTCGATTTGTCTTGCCGGCTGCATCCGGCTGTCGATCGCCGCGATCGACAGTGCGCCGACTGGCCGTGCGTCAGCGCTGCGAAGCACAACCCCGACCCCCCAGGAATTGGTGACGATGCGGCCGGGATTGAGCGAATAGCTGTTGGCGCGCGTCGTTTCGACGTCGCGCCGGATCTGCTCGACCGGCAGCATTGGGTAGTCGGATTTGAGCACTGCGTCATTGGCGGCCAGCACCGCTTCCACTTCCTCGTCGGGGAGTGCGGCGAGCATAGCGAGGGAGCCGGCGCCGACGCCCAGTGGGTGCTCGAATCCGGCCTGCAGCGCGTGGGTCCTGACCGGGTAAGTCCCCTCTTCGCGATAGAGGCAGACTGAGTATGTGTCGCGGCGAACCGAGAGGAAGCTGGCATCCTCGGTCTTTCTGGAAAGGCGCAGCAGACTTTCCATCGAGACCTGAAGCAAGCCGAAACGTCGCGAGGCGAGGCTGCCCAGCACGTAAGCCTCCTCGCCGAGATAATAGCGCCGCGTCGTCTCGTCCTGCTCGATCATTCCCGCGCGCATCAGCGCCAGCAGCAGGCGGCGCGTTGTCGGCTTGTTGAGCCCACTTTCCTCGACGATATCGGAGAGCGAAACACCGCGGTCGGCGTGCCGGCCGACCATCGAAAGAAGGCTGAGCGCCCGGTCGACGCTCTGCGAGCCGGTCTGATCGCGTTCCGGGGGCGGCGCGATGTCCATGGTCAGCGGAGCTCGCAGACGGCGCAGCTTTGGCCGCCATCGACAGGCAGGCAAACGCCGGTGACGAAGCGCGCCTCCTCGGAGGCAAGAAACACGGCCGCCGCAGCGACGTCCCACGCTGTTCCCATCCGCCCCATCGGCACCATGGCGTTGCGGGCGGCCACCATCTCGTCGGCCGAACCATACTGGCCGGAAATCTGCTTGTAGATCATCGGCGTGTCGATCAGGCCCGGCATGATGCAGTTGGCGCGAATACCTTGCCGGGCATATTGCATGGCCAGCGCCACTGTGGCCTGGTTCACCGCGGCCTTGGCCGCATAATAGGCGAAATAGGGATAGCCGACGTAGCGTATCGCGGCGAGCGACGAGATATTGACGATTGCACCGCCGCCGCCCTTGAGCATATGCGGCAACACCGCCTTGGCGGTGCGGTAGACCGGTCCGATATTGAGGTCGAGGGCGGCCTGGAACGCGTCCTCATCGAGTTCAATGGGACCGCCCATATGGGTCACGCCGACATTGTTGTGCAGGATGTCGATGGCGCCGAACGCCTCCATTGCCGCCGCTGCTGCCAGTTCGACTGAGCCCAGATTGGTCACGTCGGCCGACAACGCGATCGCCTGGTTGCCTTCGTCGCGGATGATATCAGCGGTTTCAGCGGCGGCCGCCGCAGTGAGATCGACGCAGGCGACGCGCGCACCTTCGCGCGCGAAGGCGACCGCCGCCGCCTTGCCGTTGCCCCAGCCGGGTCCGGACGATCCGGCGCCAAAGACGATTGCGGATTTTCCCCTGAGCCGGTCGACCACCATCGAATTCCTTACAAAAATCGCGGCTGTTATCGGGCGGTTGAGCCACATGCCCTGCCCGCCCGGGAACTGCCCTGCACTCAGGTCAGGCTGGCGCCAACAGCCTTTTCCAGGATGGCCCAGGCTTCGTCGCCGTATTTGCCCTTCCACTCGGAGTAGAAGCCGGCGTCCTTCAGCGTCTGCCGGAACGGGGCCGCATCCGGATGGTTGATCTTCATGCCCTTGGCGGCGAGCTCCTGCTCAAGCGTGGCATTGAGCTTGGCGACGTCCTCGCGCTCCTTCACGCCGGCCTCGTTGAGGTTCCTGGCGACGATCTCGCGTATGTCCTGCGGCATCGCCTCCCAGGCCCGCTTGTTGGCGAGGAACCAGAAGCCGTCCCACATGTGGTTGGTGACCGAGCAGAACTGCTGCACCTCGTAGAGCTTGGCCGTTGAGATGATGGCGAGCGGGTTTTCCTGCCCGTCGACAATCTTCGTCTGCAGCGCCGAATACACTTCGGCGAAGTTGATGCTGGCCGGCGCCGACTTGAAGGCGGTGAACATCGAGGTCCAGAGCGGGCTGACCGGGACGCGAATCTTGAAGCCTTCTAGGTTCGCGGGCGTCTCGATCAGGCCGACGGAACTGGTGATCTGGCGGAAGCCGTTGTCCCAGATCTTCTCCATGACGATCAGGTTCGATTTCTCGATCTCGCCGCGCACATATTTTCCGAGGTCGCCATCCATCGCCGCCCACACCGCGTCGTAGTCCGAGAAGGCAAAGCCGATGCCGCTGATCGAGGCATTGGCGACGAGCGTGGAAAGGATCAGCGGCGACAGCGTGAAGAATTCGACGCCGCCCGAGCGAACCTGGCTCAGCATGTCGGTGTCGGCGCCGAGCTGGTTGCTGGGGAATATCTGGATGGCGACGCGGCCGCCGGTCTCCTCGCGGATTTTCTCAACGGCTTCCTGCGCGCGCAGGTTCATCGGGTGGGTGAGCGGCAGGTTGTTGGCGTATTTGTAGTTGAACTCCGCCGCCTGCGCCCCGGCGTAGCGGATGGTGCTCACGAGCGGGATGGATGCGGCTGCGCCTATCATCAAGCTGCGGCGGGTGATGGTCATCGTGTTTCCTCCTGGTTGAATCCGAGTGGCTAGAGATAGGCTACCGAAAGCGCCGGGACGGCGGCGATCAGCAACAGGCCGGCAAGCAACGCACCGAGGTAGGGCCAGATGGCGCTCATAGCCTCGTCGGGCGAGACGTCGCCGATCTTGCAGGCGATATAGAAGCCGATGCCGATAGGCGGCGCCATAAGCCCGATGTTCATCGCCGTCACGACGACCATCGAATAGTGCACGTCGTTGATGCCCAGCCGAGTGGCGATTGGAAACATGATCGGCGCCATCAGAACGATCGCTGGCAGGCCTTCAAGAACGCAGCCGAGAACCATGAAGACGGCGATGGTGACGAGCATGAAGGAGAACCAGCCTCCGGGCAGGTCGGTCATGTAGATGGCCAGCTGGTTGGCGAAGCCGGTTTGCGTCAGCGCCCAAGCCATTGCCGAGGCGGTGCCGAGGATGAGCAGGATGGCGCCGGACAGCGCCGCCGTCTCGACCAGCATGGCGTAGAATTTCTTCGCGCCGATGCCGCCATAAAACAACGCGCCGATGACCAGCGCATAGAGCACGGCGATTGTGGAAACCTCGGTGGCGGTGGCGACGCCGCCGCCGACGGCGCCGCGGATCAGGAAGGGAAGCACCAGTGCGGGGGCGGAGACGAGCAGCGTCTTCCAGACGAGCGAGAACGGAGCGCGATGGACGCCTTCCATGTTTTCGCCCGAAGCCTTCCAGCGTGCGAGCACCGCAAGGACGAGCAACAGAACCACCGCGATGACGAAGCCGCTGGTGAAAAGCGCAGCGATCGAAACGCCGGCGACCGAGCCGAGCACAATCAGCACGATCGATGGCGGCACCGTATCGGCCATCGCAGCGCCGGTTGCGAGCAACGCGATCATCTGCCTGGGCTTGTGGCCGCGCCGCTTCATTTCTGGGAAAAGTGCCGGAGCGACGGTCGCCATGTCGGAAACCTTCGAACCGGAAATGCCCGAGACGAGGAACATCGAGCCCAGCAGCACGTAAGACATGCCGGCCTTCACATGGCCGAGCAGCGACGCCATGAACTCGACGATCGCCTTGCCCATGCCTGTCGCGTCGAGCACACAGCCGAGCAGAACGAAGATCGGCACCGACAGCAGGATGAGGCTCGACATCCCCTCGTCGATGCGGCCGACAAGCACGATCATCGGCACGTGCGTGCTGAAGGCGATGAAGGCGATCGTGCCGACGCCGAAACAGAAAGCGATCGGCACACCGAGCAGAAGGCAGACCGCCACCACGCCGACGAGAAAGATGACGATGTTGGCGTAGCCGAGCGTGAGGAACAATGGCGAAAGCAGCCAGCCGACCACGGCCAGTGCGGCAATGACTGCGACAGCGGCGGCCAGGTTGGCGAGCGTCGCTGCGCGGATCGCGTGGCCCACGGCGATAACCGACATCAATGCCAGCCCGGCGACAATTGCCGAGGCGCGGAAGCTCATCGGAATGTTGAGCGCCGCCGAGGTGACGTACCACTCTTCCTGTACATACTGGCTTGCCGGCACGATCAGCGCGAGCAGCACCGTCGCCACGACGAGCAAAGCGAGGGCGTCCACGAAGTTGCGGCCGCGCTCGGGGATCAGGTTGAGGAAGATGGTAAGACGCAGATGCTCGTTGCGGTCGATGGCAATCGCCGAGCCGAGCATGGCGAGCCAGAGAAAGGAGATGGAGGCGGCCTCATCGATCCAGACGATCGGCAGCGATAGCACGTAGCGCGAGATGACGCCGGCGAGCAGCAGACCGATGACGAAGACGAGCAGGATCGAGGCCACCGCCTCGACCGGCCACATCAGCCGCGACCCTGGCCGCGCATCCAGCACCTCGGCCGGCGTATCGACGATCATCGTGTTGTTGCTGGCGGCTGCCATGCTTCAAGCTCCTCCGCTCGGACCAGGCAACAACGCCTGCCTGAAACGCTCACGCCGAAATCGGAACGATGCGATCTCCTCCCGCTCGTTCCAGATCTTCGCACTTAGGTCTATATCATGGACCTATAATTTCGCATAACCGATTTTTGCCATGCAATCGCCTGTATATCAGCGACTTGCGGCGAAAATGCGATCCATATTGTGGATCGATGAACCTAAACAGGACTATTCAGGAGGGGTTGCAACAGACATGCAGCAGGGAGATCTCTCGATCACGCGCAATCGAGAAGCCAGGTATCATCGAATTCCATGCCTGCAGTGACTGCTTCGCACGATACGATCACTGTCGTTTGCGCGGCACGCGCGCGGGCAAGAACCGCCGCAAGCAAGTCCCGGTCCTTGCAAACATCGGTGTCGTCGATAAGGAGCACGGCCGCTGATCGGACAAGCGCTCGTGCGGCACGGATCCGGGCGGCCTGCATGGCACTGATTTGAGGGGGCTCCAGTCTCTGGCCGCTGTCTGGCGGTCCATCGACTGCCAGGCCGCACAGCGAGGCCGTGGCGATTATCCCTTCTTGCGAGGTCGCTGAGGGCGCTCCCAGGGCAATATTGTCGAGCATTGTTGCCCGCACCAACGGGATCGCCGGCGACAAAACGGTGATTGCCCGGCGCCGGTCGCGTTGCGAAATCTTGTTGACGGGGATGTCATCGAGGAAAATCGCCAGGACGCTGTTTTCCTCGAAACCTGCGATGCTGGAAAAAAGCGCGCTGCGTGCTTCAGGCGTATCACCGCCAAGCAGGATCGACGCGCCGGGCGCGGCCTCCAGCACTTTTGACGGCGTGCCGTGTCGGCAATGAAATTCGATGCGCAGCCGCCGGCCTGCCGTCGAGCGCGGCAGGGGAACTGGATTCACAGGATCCGCAAGCACCGGCCTTGCCAGGATGGAGGCAATCCGGCGGCGGGACTCGACATAGGCAAGCCGATAATCGGCGGCGCGAGCGAGGTCGGAAAGCTGGCCAACCGTCAGCCCGGCGAGGAGCAATAGCGTGCTGAGATCGCCGACCAGAATCGCCGGGCGGCCCGAAAACGCATAGGCCACGAGGATGACGACGATCACGGGCATGACGAAGTCGCTGGACGCGCGCGCAGCCCCCCGACCACCCTGCCCGGCGAACGAGCCACATATTGAGCGCTTCCGACATCCGGTCGATCTTTCGTGTGGACGTTCCGCTTTTGCCGAAATGGGCAAACGCCGCCCGGGCGGCAACGATGTCGCCGAGACGGCCGGCAAGCCGTCCCCGCCTCCGCCGGCCTTCGCGGATGGCCCGGTGAAGAAACGGCAGGGCAACAAGACAGACGATCGACCAGGCAAGAACGCCGCAAAGCAGGAACGGCGCAACTCCTGGGGCAAGCCAGAAGGCGCCAACCACGATGAGAACGACGGAAGGACCCGCAACAAAGAGGGAAGCCACGCCGTCGGCCAGCCAGGATCTGATGGCGGAGAGGTCGGTGACGAGGCGGGTCATTACCAGGCCGAGACCGGTCCGGCCGGCGCCAGGCGGCAACGCGAAGAGTTGCTCGACCAGCAGTCTGCGGACCTCGCGCACATAGTCCAGTGCAAAAGCTGCCCCCTGTCGGCGCTGCATCACCCCGAGTGCGAAGAGCGCGATGCCGAGCGAAAGGCTGGCCACGATCAGCCTGCCCTGCCCGAGCGGCTGCGGTTCCCCGGAAACCGCCGCACCGACGATGGCGACAAGAGCGAGCGACGTGGCGGCCTTGGCAAAGCCGATGGCGACAAGAACCGCAAGGGCGACCAGTCGCGTGCCGATCAGGATTCCTGGTAGAGGCATTGTGCACCTCCAGCGATCACCATCAGGCGCGGGTTCAATATCCCTGAGACTATGCTTGCCGCGGTCGCCGGATCGGTGAGTTCCTTGACGCCATAGACAGGGACGTTGGCAGCGCCTGCTTCCCGGCGCGCCAGCGGCGAGCAGGTCAGGAGTCCGCTGAGCCCGAGCACGTCGTATCCAAGCTCGCGCAGCCTTTCGCAGCCCGCCACCGCCCCCATCGCATCGCCTGCGGCAAACAGCACGCCGCCGGTCAGTTCCCGGAATTGCGGGGACTTTGCCAGCGCGGCCGTCTCGGACTGGAATAGCCCATCCGCGACCTCCAGAACCGCGATCTCCGCCCCGGTGGCGGCAAGAGAATGCAGCAAATGCTGCGCGCCCTCGACGATGGCATCGATTGGGGCAAGATAGGTCGTGGCAAAGCCGGCATCAGTAAAATCAAGAGCGGCGCATGCTCCGGCATCCATCATCGACCAGAGATCATTGCCGGCTCCGGTTCCGGTCACCTTTGCCGCACCAACTGCAAAACCTGCCCTGGTCAGACCACGCACGAGGCTTGCAGCTGTTGTCGTCTTGCCCGAATTCATCGACGTTCCGAAGACAACGATTGTCGGCGGGGTGAGCCGCGCCGGCTGCGGCGCGACCGTAAAGTCTGCAACGTTCAGAACGCGGCCGCATGAGTTGGTGACGAGGCCGAGCGGCACGATCGCAGTCGGAGACATGGTCTTGTCGTGCCATGCCAACGCCCGCGAAGCCACTCCGCCTGCCGCCACCATATGGCACGGTCCGAGATCTGCCGGCACGATCGCCTCGAACTGATCAGGGGCGTAGCGGTTGCCGTAGGCCAGGACGACTTCGTCCGTCGCGGCAAGTGCCGCCTTGCGTCCCGAGGGCAGTTCGACCGACTTGTGGTGACCGAGCGCCTCGATCCGCGCGAGCACCAGGTCGCCTGCCTTCGGTTCGGCGGGAGGCGCAAGCAACATCCGCATGCGCTCAGTGGGAATTCGGCGGGTCGTGAAAGCCCGCTTGGCCTTCGCGATGCGTTCGCAGTCAAGAATTTCCATTGTGGTCTCTCCGGTCACCAAGGGGGCGCTGTTACCTGGGGGAGTACGCGGTCGAACCAGGATTATTCTCGGTGGAGTTGCAATTCTTTTCGCCACGATGGTGTAGACCCAAGCTGCGGGGCCTACGCACACGCCGCGCGAAGCAGCGGACGAGAAACAGGCGTGCGGTCATAGCGGACGGCAAGTTCGGCATAGACCGCATCGTTGATCAGCGACGGCCCATTGAGGCTTGCCGCCTCAAGCCGGTCGATCGACCAATCCGCCCAGTTCGCATCGTCCGTTACAGGATCGAGCCGACCAGCGTCACGCGTCGCCACGCGCGTCAGCGCCAGGATCGCGTCGGTGTCGAGGCCCTTGCCGGCATGGCCGCGCAATTTCGCGAAGCGGCTCGCGGGCTGCTTCTTGTCACTACGCACAATCACCACATTGCCGTCATCGGTGCGGCGGAAATCAACCTTGCTGCCCGGAACGATTCCGAGCAGGTCCCGGACCGGCTTCGGGATGGTCACCTGTCCTTTGGCTGCTGGTCATGTCCGCACCTTGGTAGTACCCATTTTCGGTATTTATTATGTGGACCGAATTTCAACCTCCACAAGCGGCTGCCGAAGCCGTGATTTTGTGGCTTGTTTCCCCGGGGCGCGCCTGTCGACGTCGTAATCCGCAGGCACGCACCCTATCTACGCCGCATGAATGACATCACGAACAGACGCGCGCTTCTACTCATCAATCCAAAGGCACGACGCGGGCAGGAATCTCTCGCACCGGTCGTCGAGCGGCTGGAAGCCGGAGGGCTCCGCGTCAGCGTCGAGACATTTGAGGCACTGCCCGAGATAGCACGCGACATCGTGCGCCTTCGCCATAGGGCCGATCTTGTGATCGTGTGCGGCGGCGATGGCTCGGTGTCCTCGGCGGCGGTCGCGGTCATGGAAAGCGGGCTGCCGATGGGCATCATTCCGATGGGGACGGCGAACGATCTGGCGCGTACCCTCGAAATACCGTTGGATCTTGGGAAGGCGGCCGACGTGATAGTAGAGGGCGGACGACGTCTGATCGATATCGGAACCGTCAATGGCCACGCTTTCTTCAACGTCGCGAGCATCGGCCTCAGCACCGATCTTGCCCAGGGGCTGGATCCGGCGCTGAAGAAGCGTTTCGGCAGGTTTGGCTATGCCCTGGCGGCCATGAAAGTGTTGACCAAGGCCCGCCACTTTGAAGCAAGGATTACCGAAAAGGGCGCAACGACCGAAGTCGAGACCTACCAGATAGCGGTCGGCAACGGCCGCCACTATGGCGGCGGCAACGTCGTCGAGGAGACGGCGGAGATCGATGACGGCCATCTCGACCTGTACAGCCTGGAAATGACGAATCTCTGGAAGATGGCGCTCTTGTTGCGCTCGTTCCGCTCCGGCACGCACGGCGCCTGGAGCGAGGTTCGCACAGCCAGATGCGTCGAGTTCGACATCGAGACGAAAAGGCCGATGCCGGTGAACACTGACGGTGAGATCGTCACCTCGACCCCGGCGCATTTCAAGGTCCACCCGAAGGCAATTTCGGTGTTCGCGCCTGCCGCCGCGCGCATACAGCCCCGCACAAAGGTGCTTGGTGACGCGGTCAGCGCAAACAGCGGCTAGACTGGCGATCAAGCGCGCGTCGAACAAACCCAATCGCCCGCGGTCATCTCTCGATCAGGAGTGATCTGGCAACAGCAACATAGCCTTCCAAGCATGTCTTCGATCATTGCTTGAGGAACGCGCCCGTGTAGGTCTGGCCGGCAAGCCTGACGGTTCCGGCCAGGGTTCTGTCGGGCCGCATGACAAAACTGACGTCTGCGCCACTCGGCAGGCGCTCGAGCTTCAACGTAGTCCCCACAATTTTTCCAGTGCCGGCGGCCTCTCCCGGATGGTTGTCGCCCAGAGTTCCCCACGCGTAGGTGACCGTCACCTTGCCATTGGAAGAAATCGTCTGAACAGCAAGTTTGGCGTCATACATCCCCTCCAATCGTCCGGCCCATAGACCCGAAAAAGCAGCATATTTTGTCGGGACGGTCTTGGCAGGGGGAGTGACCGCCACGGATTGATCAATAATTGCCGAGCCGGAAGGAACAGCGGCAGGATCCGAGGCGGCTTGGGCAGGAATGGGTCCAGGTCCTAACGCAGGTTCGACAGTGGGTCGCGGCGTTTCAGGCGCCGATTGGCACGCGGTTATGGCAAGCGCCGCGAAGCCAAGCATTGCGTTGCACATTCGGCGTGCCATCATCTGGTGCCCCGGCCATCTCTGAATCTAGCGTAGGCTAACCTTATCGCGCGTTTTCACGACCTCTGTCTACCCAAGATGTCTCGTAGAACAGCAGCTCGTCGAGGGACGTGCAGCGGTCGAAAGCGAACGCTTCAATTCGTCGCCAAAGTAACCGCCTTGGCGCCTGAAAATGTCTTTAATTCAATTATTTACGCCAGAATTCTGATCTATTTTCCAGGCTTTTGGCTTTCGACCACAGACGCTCTAAGCTGCTATCGATGCAGTCGCTGCCGTTTCGGCGGCAACGCCGTCCACCATGACATGACCGATGCCCCGCGAGCAGCGCTCGATCCTCGCCTCGACGCGGTACACATCGCGCAAAAGCGCCGGCGTGACGACCTCTTCCGGCGTGCCGCAGGCGACCATCCGGCCCTCGGCAATGACGATGCATTTGTCGGCGAAGCGCAGGGCCTGATTGAGATCGTGAATTGCGATCAGCACCGCAATCCCGTGTTTGCGCGCAAGCCCGCGCATGAAGGTCAGCACCTCGACCTGCCGGTGCAAGTCAAGCGCGGACGTCGGCTCGTCCATCAGCAGGATTTCAGGTTCGCGAGCCAGGGTCTGGGCGATGCTTATCACCTGCCTTTGCCCGCCGCTCAATTCTCCGACGTTGCGAAAGGCAAGATCCGAGATGCTGAGCGCGGCCAGGATGCCGTCTATGAGTGCGAGGTCGCCGTCGCTGACCGACCATGCCGAGCCCTGCTTGCGGGCGAGCAGAATCGATTCATAGACGGTCAGCACCGCGTTGGCTGCCGTATCCTGCGGCATATAGCAGATGCCGTCCGGCCCCTTCACCGCTCCCTCGAGGCAGACGCGTCCCGGGCCCTTCAGAAGTCCTGCGATGCGCTTGAACAGCGTCGACTTGCCCGCTGCGTTGGGTCCGATCACGGCGACAACCTCGCCACCCCGGAAAATGGGAGTTGAAACACCCGAAAGGACGAGCCGCGCCCCGTGGAAGGCTCCGAGACCATCGAGCCTGATCGTTACCATGAGCGCCTCACATTCGAGAGGATCAGCGAGATGAAGAAGGGAATGCCGATAAGCGAGGTGACGATGCCGATCGGGAAGATCGTGCCTGGAACGAGCGACTTGCTGGCAACCGAACTCGCCGAAAGGATGAGCGCCCCCGAGAGCGCCGAGGCGGGCAGGAAGAAGCGCTGATCTTCTCCGATCAGCATGCGGGCGATGTGCGGACCGACAAGCCCGATGAAGCCGATCGTGCCGACGAAGGCGACGGGAATGGCAGCAAGGAGGCTCACCATCATCATGGTTTCGAGCCTGAGGCGTGCGACCTTGACGCCAAAGCTCGCGGCCTTGTCTTCGCCTAGCCGCAGCGCCGTCAGCGCCCAGGCGCGGCGCACGAATATCGGAAATGTTGCGAGAAGGATGAGGCTGGTGATGATGAGCTTGGGCCAGGTGGCTTTGGTGAGGCTTCCCATCGTCCAGAACACGACCGCGGCGAGCGCCTGCTCGGAGGAAAGATACTGGACGAGCGACAGCAGCGCATTGAAGGTGAATACGAGCGCGATGCCGAGAAGCACGATGGTTTCGACCGTCACGCCGCGCTTGAGGCTCAGAAGGTGGATGACGAGCGCGGTCAGCATCGCCACCACGAAGGCGTTCAGCGGCACGATATATTCGATCGCGGCCGGGATCAGCGCGACGCCGAAGGCGAGCGCGAGGGCTGCGCCAAAGCTGGCCGCCGCCGAAATGCCGAGCGTGAAGGGGCTGGCGAGCGGATTGTTGAGGATGGTCTGCATCTGCGCACCGGCGACCGACAGTGCTGCGCCGACGACCACTGCCATGAGCGCGATGGGAAGCCGGATGTCCCACAACACGACGCGCACCTGAAGCGGCACACTGCCGGGAGAAACCAGGGCGAGCACCACCTGGTCGAGGCTATAGCTTGCGGGCCCGAGCGCGAGGTCGATGCAGAGGCTCAGCAGCAGCGCCAGGGCGAGCCCCGCCAGGATCAGCTGCTTGCGCAGGACAAGGGCGCGGTAGAGCCCGCGCCCTTGTTTGGCTGACAGTGCGGCCGGTTCACTGCTCATCGGAGAGCGAGACCCAATGGCCAGGCCTGTACCCGACCGGCAGGAACTTCTCGTGCAACTCCTTGAAGGTGGCCCCGGCGTCGAGATCGGCGAACAGGTCTGGATGCAGCCATTTGGCCATCTGCTGTATGGCGACGAACTGATAGGGGCTGTTGTAGAACTGGTGCCAGATGGCGTGGACCTGCCCGTTCTCCACCGCCTTGATGCCGGTTAGCGCGGGCCGCTCGGTCAGGCCCTTGAGTTTCTTCAGTGCCGCGGCTTCGTCGGCGCCGGGACCGACGCCGACCCATTTGCCGCCCGGCACATAAGCCTCCCAATTGCCGCCCGTCACAATCACCTGGTCGGGATCGCTGGCGATGATCTGTTCGGGATTGAGCGCGCCAAACGTGCCCGGGATCAGGTCGGCCGCGATATTGGCCCCGCCGGCCATGTCGACGAACTTGCCAAAATTGTCGTTGCCGAAGCTCATGCAGCAATCATCGGAATAGCCCCCGGCGCGATCGATGAACACGGTCGGGCGCTTGGGGTTCTTCTCTGCGATCACATCGGTGACGCGCGCGATCTGGGCCGCGCGGTACGCGATGAACGCCTCGGCCCGCTGTTCTTGGCCAAGCAGCTTGCCGATCAGGCGCATGCTCGGCTCGGTGTTGGTGAAGGGTTGCTCGCGGAAATCGACATAGACCACCGGAATGCCTACGGCGGCGAGCTTCTCGATGTATTGCGCGTCCTCGGTTGCCTGCTTGGACTCGATGTTCATGATCATCACGTCCGGGTCAAGTGCGATGGCCTGCTCGATGTCGAAGGTGCCGTCCTTGAACCCGCCGAAGGTCGGTATCGCCGCCATCGACGGGAATTTTTCCAGATAAACGGCGTAATTGTCCGGATCGGCCTGGGAGAAATCCTCGCGCCAGCCAACGATGCGCTTGAAAGGGTTGTCGGTATCGAGCGCGGCGATCAGGTAGATCTGCCGGCCTTCGCCGAGGATGACCTTCTCGACCGGCGTCTTCACCTCGACCTTGCGGCCGGCAATGTCGGTGACGGTCTCGGCGCGCGCGCCTGGGGTAAGCGGCATCAAGGCCGCGAGCGCGACCGCGGCCGCAAATATCGATTTCAAAATCATTGGGCTCTCGCAATTCAGTTGCCGGCCCCGCTTATGAAACATGAGTTGTATAATCAAGAATTTTCTTTTAGAGCAATTCCAATGTAGCCGCTTTGGGGAGTGCGTTTCGGGCAATGACGGCTCACGCAAACTATTCGTTGCGCGACGAGATTCGGGACTATTGGTCCGACCGCGCCGAGACGTTCGACCTGCAGGTCGGCCACGAGATTTTTTCCGAGCAGGAGCGTGCCGCCTGGCACGCGCTCTTAACCACACACCTTGGGCCAGGCGCCGGGCGGGCGTCTCTGGATCTCGCCTGCGGGACTGGCGTCATTTCGCATCTGATGCACGATCTGGGCTTTGTGGTGACAGGCCTCGACTGGTCGGAAGCCATGCTTGCCAAGGCGCGCGCCAAGGCACAAAAACGCGGCGCCGATATCCGCTTCATCGTGAGGGATGCAGAACGGACGCTCGAGGACAGGGCGAGCTACGATGTCATCGTCACCCGTCACCTGGTCTGGACGCTGCTGGATCCGAAGGCGGCCTTTGCCGAATGGTTCTCGCTGCTGAAGCCCGGCGGCAGGCTGCTGGTCATCGACGGCGACTTTGTCAGCCGCAACTGGGCGACGCGTATGCGGGAACTTTGGGAGAAGCTCACGGCCGGCAAGTCCCAGGTCTCGGACGATGACGGCGCCGCCATGGCCAGACGTCACCAGAACATTCTTGCCCGTGTCTATTTCTCAGGCGGCGCACGGGCGGAGGAGATAGTTCGCTTGCTGGCCGAAGCCGGGTTCGAGCAGCCGGTCGTGGACTGGAAACTGGGCGCGATCCATCGCGCCCAGGCTCGACGGATGAGTTGGCCCAAGGCGCTCGAACGCGCCACTCAACACCGCTTCGCGATCTGCGCGACAAAGCCGCAGTAAACGACTCGGCGCTGCATGGAGCGGGCGCGGCACGACAGGCAATGGCTGCTGGTCTGCGTCAGCTCAGATGCGCCACCGAGGATTATTTCTTCTGGTTGGCTTCCTGCAGGATCATTGCCGATGCCTTCTCCGCGATCATGACCACGGGAGAGTTGGTGTTGCCGGAAACGATCGTCGGCATGATCGAAGCGTCGACGACGCGCAGGCCAGAAATGCCGTGCACCCGCAGCCGGCCGTCGACCACTGCCGTCGAGCCTGCGCCCATCTTGCAGGTGCCGACCGGGTGGAAAATCGTGGTGCCGATATCGCCGGCCTTGCGGACGAGTTCTTCGTCGCTTTCATAATGTGCGCCGGGCAGCATTTCCTCAGGCGCGTAACGGGCAATGGCGCGCGCCTTCATCAAGCGGCGGACGTGGCGGAGCGATGCCACAGCCACGGTCCTGTCTCCCTCGGTAGACAAATAGTTCGGCCGGATCTTCGGAGCCGCCTGCGGATCGGACGCCTCCATGTGGACGGTGCCGCGGCTTTCCGGTCTGAGGTTGCAGACCGAAACCGTGACCGCGGGGAAGCGATGCAGCGGCTCGCCCAGCCGGTCAGTGCTCAACGGCTGGACATGGTATTCGAGATCGGGCGTCTGCAGGCGTGGGTCGCTCCTGGCGAAGATACCAAGCTGGCTCGGCGCCATCGACAGCGGTCCGCTGCGACGGATAGCGTATTCGACGCCCATAGCCGCACGGCTGAACAGATTGTGGTAGCGCTGGTTTAGCGTCGAGGCGTTGGCGACCTTGAAGACTGTGCGGATCTGCAGATGATCCTGCAAGTTCTCGCCGACGCCTTCCAGCGCGTGGCGAACCGGGATTCCTGCTGCGCCAAGCACGGCAGGTCGGCCGACGCCGGAAAGCTCGAGCAGCTTCGGCGAATTGATCGCGCCGGCGGCAAGGATCGTCTCGCCTGCCCGCGCACGATGCAGTTGGCCGCCCATGCGAAAGACAACGCCGGTGACGCAAGCTCCGTCGAAATCCAGCATCTCGGTCTCGGCGCCGGTGACGACGCGCAAATTCGGCCGTCGCAGCGCGCTGCGCAGGAACGCCTTAGAGGTATTCCAGCGCACGCCTTTCCTCTGGTTGACCTCGAAATAGCCCGACCCTTCGTTGGTCCCGCCGTTGAAATCCTCGGTCCGGGGGATGCCGAGTTCCTCGGCAGCATCGCGGAAGGCATCCAGGATTGGCCACGACAAGCGCTGGCGCTCGACGCGCCATTCGCCACCGGCGCCGTGAAGGTCGTTGGCGCCACCAAAATGGTCCTCGGACTTGCGGAAATACGGAAGCACGTCATCCCAGCCCCAACCGAGATTCCCGGCTTGCCGCCAGCCATCATAGTCGGCCGCCTGGCCACGCATGTAGATCATGCCGTTGATCGACGAGCAGCCGCCCAGAAGCTTGCCGCGCGGATAGTTGAGCGCACGACCGTTCAGCCCGGGCTCCGGCTCGGTCTTCATCAGCCAATCGGTGCGCGGGTTGCCCATGCAGTAGAGATAGCCGATGGGAATGTTGACCCAGTGATAGCGATCGCTGCCGCCGGCTTCCAGAAGCAGCACGCGCATGCCTGGATTGGCCGACAGTCTGTTGGCCAGCACGCAGCCGGCTGAACCCGCGCCGACGATGATGAAGTCGTACTGTCCAAAATCGGCAGCGGTCTGTGTCAATTGGACGTCCGTTCGCTTGCCATCCTGTCCCATAGCGGACCCATGGCCTTGTTGATCTCACCATAGAGACGATAGCGCCGTTCATAGACCGGTGCGATCGCGCAATTGGGCTGGTAGCATCGGTCGGGCGCGGTCATCGCGGCGGCGCCCGCAGAGAAGTCGGCAAATAAGCCGACGCCTGTCCCGGCTGCAATCGCAGCTCCCAGCGCACCTGTCTCACGGCTGCGCGCCACGGTCACCGGCACGTCCAGCACATCTGCGAATATCTGCGGCCAAACGGCGCTGCGCGAGCCGCCACCCGAAAGAACCGCCTGGCTGACAATGGCTCCCGCTCGATGCAACGTCTCGACATGGCGCCGGTGCTCGAAGACGACGCCCTCGAACAGTGCGCGCAGCATATGAGCCCGCGTGTGCCAGCCGGCGATGCCGTAGAAACCGGCACGCGCCTTGCCATTCTGCTGCGAGCCGTAAAGGAATGGGTGGTAGATCGGCATGTCTCCCGCGGGATCGACGGAAGCAACAAGCTCGCTGCAGATCTCGAATGGCGATGCGCCTGCCGGCGGCGCATGCTCGAAGAACTCACGCACGATCCACTCGAGATTTGCGGCCGAAGTGGCGCTCGATTCGATGGCGAGATAGCGCAGCGGATCGAAGGTCGACAGCATGAAGATAGACGGATCGCGGATCGGCTCTTGGGTGATAACCTGGTTGATGCTCCAGGTGCCGGCAATGATCGAGGCGGCGCCGGTGCTGGTGACGCCCGAACCGATGGCGCTGGCGACGACGTCGAACAGGCCCGCCACCACAGGCGTGCCCGCAAGAAGGCCGGTGGCAGCGGCGACATCGCGCGTGACATGGCCGGCGATGGCGGAGGCTTCCAGCACGTTCGGCAGCAGTTCCATGCAATCGCCGAGACCATAGGCGGCCAGCAACTCAGGCTCGTAGCGTCGGCTGGGCATGTGCAAAAGCCCGCAGCCCGACATATCCGAGGTCTCGGTCGAGCGCGTGCCGGTGAGGCGGTTGACGATAAAATCCTTGCACAGGAAGACGGTGCCTATTTTGGCAAAAAGTTCCGGATCATGGCGCTTGAGCCACGCCAGCAGAGTCGGCGTCTGCGCCGCCCAGGGCCGTTGCAGGCAGTGGATATAGGTCCGGTCGCCAACGCCTGCGGCCGCCCATTCGCTGACGATGCCGACGCCGCGCGTGTCGAGCGACTGGATGCCGAGCAGCGGGTCGCCGCCGCGGTCCAGCGCATAGAGCCCGTTGCCGTGGCCGGCGCAGCCGATCACCGCGATCTCGCGGGGGTCGATGCCCGACTGGTCGAGGCACTGGCGGATGACCTCGACGGCGTTGCGCCACAATTCGCCGAGGTCCCGCTCGACATGGCCGGGCTCTGGCATGCAGGAACGGCCGTCGCGAGCGGCAAGTGCGAGTTCGCGACCGGCGGTGTCGAAGATGATGGCCTTGATGACGGTATTGCCCGCATCAAGGCCAAGAATGTATCGCTGCATTGAAGCTCCTCCCAAGCTGCAAAGATTATTCTTGCTGGTAGAGCTCCCAGGCCGCCGCGCCGTCGGCATTCTCATGGATGATCGCCATCAATCCTCTCACGACGGCACGAGGGTTGGAATGCTGGTATATGTTGCGGCCATAGACCATGCCTGCCGCGCCTTGTGCCATCAGCGCCGCCGACTTGTCGAAGACTGCGCGCAAATCCTCCCTGCCCCCACCGCGCACAAGGACAGGACAGCGTGCCGCCGCCACCACCCGGTGGAAGTCGTTCGGATCGGTCGTCGGATCCGCCTTGATGATGTCGGCGCCCATCTCGCTGGCGAGCCGGGTCAGGGTGACGATCTTTTCGGGGTCGCCGTCGACCATGTAGCCTCCGCGCTCTGAATTGGGCAGCATTGCCAGCGGCTCGATCATCAGCGGCAAGCCATATCTTTCACAGTCGGCGCGAACCCTGGCAATGTTGTGGACGCATTGCCGAAACAGGTCCGGCTCGTCGGGCAGCATGAACAGATTGACGACCACGCAGGCCGCGTCCATCTCCAGCGCGCCGATCAGCGGCTCGGCTTCGTTCTGCAGGATGGCCCACATCGAGCGATGACGGGTTTTGTTGTATGGATTACCCATGTCTATGCGCATGACCAATGCCGGCTTGTCCTTGCCAGGCAGGGACTGCAGCAGATCGGCCTGGCCATAATTCATCTGAATGGCGTCCGGCCCCGCGGCGACCAGTTGGGCGACGACGCCGGCCATATCCTCCAGCCCTTCCAGGAACGACGGCTCGTTGCACACGCCATGGTCGATTGCGACGTCGAGACAGCGCGCCCCGCCGAACAGCCGGCTCATGCGGACTTTCTTGTTGATGCGCATTCGGCGCTCCTTCCTTGGTCTTTTTGCGATAGCTGGTCGAGATCGACGCCGTGCTGGCGCTGCAGCAGGGCGAGGAAATCGGTGCGCTCGAATGCCTTGCGCGCAGCATCCCACCTCTTTTCGACTGCGAGAATATCGAGAACCGCATCGAGAAGGCCGCAAGAGAGTGCACCGGTGATGGCAATTGTCGTGCGGCGGAGCAGCAGGTCCTCCAACTGCTCGACATATTCATTGGCGATGAGATACTGAATCTCCCGGACCGAGTAGTCGCTGCCAGGCAAGAGCTCGTCCTGTCCCGCTGCCAAAAAAGCGGCGACGGCATCCGCCACGGTGCCGTAGCGCGCGAACAGGCTGCGCATGCGGTCAAGCGACAGGCCATGCGCCGCCGCGCGTTCTGCGCACCATTTTTCGGGGGCCATGGGAAAATGCCGGCCGCCGCCGATCGGCATGTTTTCGGTGCCGACGATGCGCCGTCGGCACAATCGCTCGAGCACGATATCCGCTGCCAGTTCGCCGAACGACCGGAAGGTTGTCCATTTCCCGCCGATCATGCACAGCGTCGGCGGCACCATACCGGCGCCCTCGATGAGCTCGCAGAAATGATCGCGGGGAATGCGCCCGGTAAAACTGTCCCGGCTTATCGGTAGCGGCCTCACCCCGGTGAACTGAAAGACGATGTCGGTATCAGCGATCTCGATCCCGGGAAACACGAAGGACACGGACTGCCGGATGTATTGCCGCTCGTCGTCCTCGCATTGCGCCTTGTCGGGATCGTCGGCACGGATATCCGTCGAGCCGACCAGCACATTGCCGAGATAGGGGAATAGGATGCAGATCCGGCCGTCCTCGTTCTCGTAATAGATCATGTGGCCGTCGAGCGCGTCGTGAAGCTCGCGATTATCGACGATAAGATGCGATCCTTTGGTGCCGCCCATAAACTTCGGCGCAACGGCTCCGATAGCCGAATTGGTCAGGTCGATCCAGCCGCCTGTGGCGTTGACGACGAGCCGCGGCTTCACGGCGATCGTTTCGCCAGACAGTCCGTCGTTGAGCGCAAGGCTCGCGTCACCAAGCGATACACGTGCATAGTTGAGCGCTCGAGCGGATGGCTTTTCGTTCATGGTGTCGCGCAGCATCTCGGTACCCAGCCGCTCGGGGTGGCTGACCCAGGCGTCATAGTATGTCGCCGAATTGCGGATAGCAGGATTGATTGCAGGCCAGACCTTGAGTGTTTCAGCACGGCTCCAGAACTTGTGCGTCGGGACGATACGCCGTGCGGCGGTGAAGAAGTCATACATCGCCAGGCCGGTCTTGATGACCAATGCGCCGCGCCGACCCGGACGACGGCTTAGCCCAAGGAAGCGGAATGCACCATTTGCGATGCCTGAGAACAGGTCGAAGATTGGCACTGTGGTTGGCAGTGGCGCAACGTAATGCGGCGCGTTCTTCAATAGCCGATCGCGTTCTAGCAGGGATTCGCGGACCAGCTTGAACTCGCCGTTTTCAAGGTAGCGCAAGCCGCCATGAACCATGCGCGAGAGGGCTGCGCTGGCGCCGCAGCAATAGTCGCCCTTTTCGGCGAGCAGGACATCGACGCCCTGCAAAGCGAGTTCGCGAAACACGCTGATGCCGTTGATGCCGCCGCCTATCACGAGGACGTCAACATCGGGGTTCCCGCGCAAGCCGGCGATCGTCTGGACGCGATTCATCTCAGGACGCGCTTTCGATCACGCGTCTATCGCTACGAGATGCCCGGCCACCGCCGCATCGATCGTCCCCAGTTCCGCCGCGCTCAGTAAAATCTCCCCTGCCCTGGCGTTGTCGAGCGCCTGCGTGGCGTTTCGCGCTCCACACAACGCGAAGGTGATGCCGGGCTGCGCCAGCGTCCAGGCGATGACGATCTGCGCCATGCTTGCCTGGTGGATCTCAGCGACCGGGGCCAGGGCATGTTTCAGCGCGGCTACCTTGCGCCGGTTGGCCTGGGAGAAGCGCGGATTGTCTTTGCGCTGGTCGTCGCCGCTGAACTCACGCGCCGGATCGATGGCGCCTGAGAGCAGGCCGAGCGCAAGCGACGAGTAGCTGAGCGCAGCAACTTGATGCTGGCGCGCGATCGGCAGCAATGTCTGCTCGATGTCGCGATCCAGCATCGAATATCTTTCCTGGATCGCGTCGAGCTGGCCAGCGGCTACATACTGCTGCAGCTCGGCGGCATCGAGATTGCTTGCGCCGATGGCGCGGATCTTGCCAGCGGATTTGAGGCGTTCGAGCTCTTCCATCGTTTCGGCAATGGGTGTCGTAGGATCCTGCCAGTGAGTGATGTAGAGATCGATATAATCGGTGCCGAGCCGCCGCAGGCTCTGTTCCACCTCATAAGCGATGCCGTCGGCGCCGAGATATCGGTTCACCGGCGTTCCATCCTGATCGAAGAAGTGGTTGCCTTTGTTCGAATGCCAGTTCAGGCCGCATTTGCTGGCGATGACCGCGCGGTCGCGCCGGCCCTTGATGGCCTTGCCGACGATCTCCTCGCTGCGGCCGAGACCGTAGGCAGGCGCGGTGTCGATCAGCGAGACGCCGGCATCGATGGACGCCTGGATTGCAGCGATCGATTCCGCTTCATCCGTGCCACCCCACATCCAGCCACCGATGGCCCAGGTGCCTAGGCCCACCGCCGAAGCGACAACGCCGGACTTGCCGATTGAGCGGGTGATTTGTCGAGAATTCATGCTGTATTTCCTTCGGCTAGTTCGAGGATCTTCAGGCCGGTGGTTTCGTCGGTGACGAGAGTATCGAGGTGAGAGCCGCGCATGGCACTGAGGATCGGGACCACCTTGCTGGCGCCGCTGGCGACCCCGATCGACCGCGGAATGGTCGCGAATTCCTCAAGCGTCAGCGAGACCAGTGAGCGGTTGAGGCTGTAGTCGGCGAGCTTGCCGTCGCCGTCTATGAGATGCGCGAGCAGTTCGCCCGCCGCGCCGGAGCGCTCGATGGCGAGCCGGTCGGCGCTCGAGGACGGGTGCAGATCGTAGTAGCTCGAATCGTCAGCCAGGATGGAGCCGATGCCGACCACCGCAAGCGTTGCTTCGCGCGCCTTGTTGAAGATATCCGAAACGGCCCGGACGCCCATCAGCATGTCGCGTTGGGCCGGGCTGTCGGCAAACAGCGGCGCGTGAATCTGATAGGCGCGCCCGCCGAGCTTGTCGGCCATCAGAGACGCGACATGATTGACGTCGGTATAATGCTTGCCCTGGACCAGGCCGGTCGCGGGAACAACCTCGACGTCGTAGCTGCGGCTCGGCTTGAGGCCGGCGACGACGGCACTCACCCCCTTGCCCCCGGTGATGGAAATCGTGTCGCCGTCCTTGATCGTCTCGAGCACCAGCCTGGCTGCAGCCTCACCGACACGCTGAAGCGCAGTCTGCGGATTGTCCGAAACGGAGGGAACGACGACGGCCCTTTGGAGTCCACCGATCGCGACAAGTCGCGCCTCGATGTCGATCAGTTGCTCGACCGGCGACTTGATCTTGATCTCGACAAGCCCGAGTTGATGACCGCGTTTGATGAGGCGGTTGACGGTCGCATGCGAGATGCCGAGCTCCTTGGCGATTTCCGCCTGCGTCTTGGCTTCCATGTAATGAAGCACAAGCGCCTGATACATCTGGCGGACGATCGTGACGTCGTCCCGCGAATTGGGTGGTGACATGATGGATGCTCAACTCTCGCGCTGCTGCTCAGGACTTCCTGCGGTGCAGGAAGTGGTCGATCGATACCGCCGCGAGCAGGATGCATCCCTTGATCATGTCCTGCCAATAGACGGAAACGTCGAGCAGGATCAGCGAGCTTGTGACGACCGAGAGCAGCGCCATGCCCAGTATGGCGCCGAAGATGGTGCCCGAGCCGCCATTGAGCGATGCTCCGCCAATCACCGCCGCGGCGATGATGTTGAGCTCCATGCCAGCGCCGAAGGTCGGGGTCGCAGCGCCAAAGCGTGACATATAGATGATGCCGGCAAAGCCCGCGAGGGTGGAGCAGAGAACCGTGACCCAGAATTTGACCTGCTTGGTCTTGATGCCTGAAAATTGGGCCGCCTTCTCGTTGCTGCCGGTATAAAAGACCTTGCGGAAGGCCGTGGCACGCCGAAGCAGAAAATCGAATATGGCCACGACCACAACAAAGATGACGATGACATAAGGCACATTGCCGAAGCTGCCCTGGCCGATCGCCTTGAACCCGGGCGGCAGGGTGAACAGCGACAGCGGGGTTCCCTTGGTGATGACAAGACAGAGACCGCGCACGATCACCATCGCCGCCAGCGATGTGATGAAGTGATTGAGCCCGATAACTGTCACGAAGAAGCCCATCACCGCGCCGATCAGTGCGCTGGCGCCTATGCCGATGAGGCTCGCGGTCCACGGGTCCAGACCCATCAGGAAAAGAGCGCCTGACACGACCATGGAGAAGCAGACCACCGACCCGACGGAAAGGTCGATGCCGCCGACTATGAGGAGTATCGTCATGCCGACCACGACGATGCCTTCAATCGAGAAGCTCATCAGCATGGCGCGGAAATTTCCCCAGGTCAGGAAATGCGGCGAAGCGAATGTCATGGCGATGCACAGCGCCAGCATGATAGCGATCAGCCCCGCCTCGCGCATCGACCCAAGACGCAGCCAGTTGCGCCCGCCAAGCCCGGGGGCGCTCGCCTTGATTTCAGCGTCCATGAGGGTTCCTCCGGTCTGTCTAAGCGACATTCTGAACCTGCCTTGCGTTTGATCGTTGCTGCCGGAGACCCGAAGCCAGCAGCATGATTGCCTCTTCGGTCAATTCGTCAGCCCCCAGTTCGCCGACGATGGCACCTTCGTGTATGACAAGCACCCGGTCGCTCAGTCCGATCAATTCCGGAAGCTCGGATGAAATCACGATGACGCCGACGCCCCGCTCGGCGAGATCGCGCAGCAGGCGATGAATTTCCACTTTGGCGCCCACATCGACCCCGCGTGTGGGTTCGTCCAGAATGACCACTTTGGGGCCGACCGACAGAAGCCTGGCGATGGCGACTTTCTGCTGGTTGCCACCGCTGAGCGTCGACACCTGTGTCTCGATGCCGCCCATGCGCACACCGTGGCGCACGACCAGGTCGGTGGCTTGCTTTGCCTCGGCGCGGCGATCGAGCAGCCCAAGCGGCGTGGTCAGCTTCCGAAGGTCGAGCGCGGAGATATTGGATGCAACCGACAGGTCGAGGAACAGGCCCGACGCCTTGCGGTCCTCCGAGAGGTAGACGAGGCCTGCGCGCACCGCATCGCTGTAGGTCCTGATGCTGACCGGCTCGCCATTGAGTTCGACCGATCCCGACACTTTCGGGCGCAAGCCGCAAACGGTCTGGACCATCTCGCTGCGACCGGCGCCAATCAACCCGCCAACGCCAAGAATTTCGCCTGCTCGAAGCGTGAAACTGACGCCAGCGGAACCCTGTCGATAGGAGAGATTTTCGACCGACAGCACAGGGCGGTCCGTACGCCGTTCAGGCGAGAGCTTTTGCGGATAGAGCTGCGTGATTTCGCGCCCGACCATCTTGCGCACGACATCATTGGGAGTGACCGAAGCGATGGAATCGGTCGCTACGTATCTGCCGTCACGAAACACCGTGACGCGGTCGCACAGGCTGAAGATCTCCGCCATGCGATGGCTGATGTAGATGATTGAAATTCCGCGCGCCTTGAGATCGCGGACGATTGCGAAAAGGCGCTGCGCCTCGGTCTCGGTCAGCGCGGCCGTCGGCTCGTCGAGCATCAGCACCCGGCATTCGAGCGTCAGCGCCTTGGCGATTTCCACAAGTTGCTGGTTGGAAATAGAAAGGTCGGCGACCGGCGTCTCGACCGGGATCGGCGCCAGCAGGTCCATTATCTTCTGCGCATCGGCGTAGAGCCGGCGAAAATTCATCAGCGGCGCGCGCCGATTGTTGACGGCCGCCATGAGGATATTCTCGGCCACCGTGGCATCCTGGCAGAGCGCGATTTCCTGATGGACGAGGCCTATGCCAAGCCGCTGCGCGGCGGATGGCGATGTGATGGTGACGTTGTTGCCTTCGAGACGAATGGCGCCTTCGTCGGGTTGCACAATGCCGGCGATGATATTCATCAGCGTGGACTTGCCCGCACCGTTCTCGCCGCACAGCGCATGAATTTCGCCGCGCTGCAGCGTGAAATCGACCCCGGTCAGCGCTTTGATGGCGCCGAACGATTTCGAGATGTCGCGGATTTCAAGAATGGCGGAGGCAGTCACTCCGTCCCCCTTCAGCGTTGAAATTGATGATATGGCCCGGGTCGAGGGGGGGGGGGGGCGCCCCCCCCCCCCCCCGGCGGGGGGGGCCCCCGCCCCCCACCAACCCCCCCCCCGCGGGCCGCTGCGCGCCCACCTCTCCCCCGCTTCGCGGTGGGCGGGGAACCCAGGTCTTGAGAGGTCGGCGGGACTACACCCTCCGTCCTGCCGGACATCTCCCCAGCAAGGAGACAGCAGCCGCTTCAGTTTTCGCCAACCACCAACGCTGGAACGGTAAGCGGATTGGGCAGCGCAAACCTGAAGCGATTGCCTCCACCTGCCCTCCACGCTGCTTGACAATCCGCCCTATTTGTTCTCTTTATGTTCACACAAAAACCCACCCTCAGGACAATGCGGCGTTCGAACCGCCGCGGGCGAACGGGCCGGATGGAAGCCAACATCCTCCACGCTGATCTGGACGCTTTCTATGCCTCGGTCGAACAGTTGCTCGACCCCGCCCTGCGCGGCAAGCCGATCGCCGTTGGCGGCGGCGTCGTCTTGGCCGCGTCCTACGAGGCCAGGGCTTTTGGCGTGCGCGGCGGCATGCCGGGGCGGCGCGCGCGTGAACTCTGCCCCGGGCTGATTTTCGTCGGCGGCCATTTCAAGGATTATCAGCGGCTCGGCGATGCGGCTATTCAAGTGCTCGGCGATTTCACCCCGGTGGTCGAGCGGATTTCCATCGACGAGGCCTTTGCCGACGTCGCCGGCTGCACCCATCTGTTCGGCCCGCCGGCCGAGATCGCGACAACCATCCGCCGCCGCGTGCGGGCGGAGCTCGGGCTACCGATCTCGGTCGGCGTGGCGCGCACCAAGCACCTGGCCAAGATCGCCTCGCAGGTGGCCAAGCCCGACGGGCTGGTGGTGGTCGATCCGCGCCACGAGCTGGAGTTTCTGCACGACCTGCCGGTCGAACTGATGTGGGGCGTCGGTCCGGTCACCAGGGAGCGGCTGGCCGGCATTGGTGTGCGCACCATCGGCGAGCTGGCGAAGTTTAACGCCCAATCGCTGGAGCGCCTGCTCGGGCCGGCGGCGGGCGAAAAGCTCAACGCGCTGGCCTGGAACCGCGATCCACGAAAACTCGAGACGCAGCGCCGGGCACTATCGGCCGGCGCTCAATCGGCGCTCGGCAGGAAACCGGCCGAGGCAAAAATCTTCGTGCCCACCCTGCTGCATCTGGCCGACAGGGTCGCCACCAGGCTGCGGGCGAAATCGCGGCCCGGCCGCACGGTGACGGTCCGCGTCCGCTTTGCCGATCTGCGCTCGGTGACGCGTTCGGTCACGCTCGACCAGCCGATTTCGGCAACCGCGATGCTGGCCGAGATTGCCGAGGCGCTGGTGCGCAAGGTGCTTGTCGATCATCCGCACGAAAAGACCATCTCGCTGCTGGCGATCGCCGTGTCGCATCTGGAGAAGCAACCTGCCCTGCAGCTGGAACTGCCGCTCGGCCTCGACGACGACCGCCGCCGCCCCGGCACCAGGAAAGGCACGGCACGCTGGACCGCCGACCGCGCCATCGACAAGATCCGCGACCGCTTCGGCTGGGAGGCGGTCGGCTACGCATCGGTCGCGCTCGGGCAGTCGCGATCGGTTCCCGACGCGTTTCGCGAGCTGGCAGAAAAGGAATTGTAAGTAATGGAAGGCAGTAGGCAGTAGGGGAGTAGGGGAATGGCCCCTTGAATGGCTTCCTCACCACCGCCCACTGCCCACTGCCCGCTGCCTACTGCCTACTGCCTACTGCCTACTCGCTTCCCAGCGGCGCCACGGCCGGTCCGTTCAAGGCCGTGCCATCGATTGCAAAATGCGAACCGTGGCAGGGGCAGTCCCAGCAGCGCTCGAGCGAGTTCCAGTGGACGTGGCAGCCGACATGCGTGCATGCGGCCGAGCGCTTGTAAAGCGTGCCGTCGTCATCGCGAAATGCGGCGATCTTGCTGAGCCCTTCACGGACGATGGCACCTTCTCCCGGTCGCAGCTTATCGACGGAATCGATCTCGCCAGGCGCGATATATTCGGCAAAACTCTTGATCGCCGTCGCATTCTCCGACAGGTAATCGCCGATCGCGCCTGCCGTCTTGCGCGACGGCTCGTAGAGTTCGCGCCAGGGACTTTCCTCCTTCAGAATCAGGTCTGAAATCAACAGGCCGGCGACAACGCCATGGGTAATGCCCTGGCCGGAATCCCCGGTCGCCACAAAGACGCGGCTGTCGCCAGGATTGCGGCCGATGAACCCCACATAATCGACCGTCTCCATCACCTGCCCGGACCACCGGTTGATTTCCACGCCGACATCGGGCACCAGCCTTTTGGTCCAGGCCGTCAGGGCCGCGAAACGGTCACCGGCATCATCGGCCTGTCCTGTCTTGTGGTCTTCACCTCCGACGATCAGGAAGTCGGTTCGACCGTCGCCAGGCTGAAGCCGAACGTAGTGATAAGGGTCTTCAGTATCCCAATACAGCGCATCCGGTATGGTATCGCGCGCGATCTCGAACGACATCGCGTAGGTTCGATAGGGCGCTTGCTTGGTGTGAAGCGCGACCCGATCGTTGATCGGCGAGTTGGTGGCGACAACGGCCGATCTGGCAGACACGGTAGAGCCTGAAACCGTGGTTACATGCACGCCGCCATCAGTCTCCTCGACCTTTTCGACGATAGTATCAGCATAAAGCACGCCGCCGCGCGCGCGGATGGCCGCGGCCAGCCCGCGGAGATATTTGAGCGGGTGGAAGGTCGCCTGATTGGCGTATCGAAGGGCCTGCACATCCGAAAAGCCTGCAAATGGCACGCCCCTAGTCTTCTCGACCTCGACACCGATCTTCAGAGCGGCGTCCAGTTCGCGCGTGATATCGGATTCCTGGCTGCCGGAAGCCGGAAAGAGAAAGCCATCAAGGCGCCGGAAATCGCAAGCGATACGCTCGGTCTCCTGGATGGATTGGATACGGTCGATAGCGGCCGATTGGCTTTGGTAAAAAATCCGCGCCAGGTCCTCGCCGCGCAATTTGGTCAGCTCCGAAAAATAGTCGTCGCAGACAGATGACAGGTGCGCAGTGGTGCGAGCCGTCATGCCGCTTCCGATCCGGCCGCGATCGAGGACAGCCACCTTTTGCCCGGCGACGGCCAGTTCGTAGGCGACTGACAGTCCGGCAATCCCAGACCCGACGACCACGACATCGACCTGTTCGCTTTGCCCGAGCGGCACCGCATCGGGCACGACTTCGGTCGCCGCCCAGAGCGATACAGTCCTTTCATCGCTGACATTCATCGGCGGAGCCTCCCATCCACGATATTCGGTAACGGATGCGAGAATTCAAAGTTCCTCGACGCTTTGAATGCCGACAGAGGCGGCCCTGGTCGTCAGACCAAAAGCGTTGCGCTGCCCCAGGCGATCAGGGCGATGCCGGCTGCCCGGCCAACCCACAGGCCGGCAGGAAACAGTTTTTCCGCCAGCACCAGAATGGCGAGCGCGGCAACCCACACCAGATTCATGACGCCACCCACGAACAACAACGCCATCAGCATCCAGCAGCATCCGACACAAAACACCCCGTGCAGTGCGCCGAGGCGCAGCGCGCCAGTTGCGTGCGGACGCCAGTGGCGGGCAAGGAACGCCGTCGGTGCCCGGCAATGCGACAGGCAGGCGTTCTTGAAGGGCGAGAGCTGATAGATCCCCGCGCCGATCAGGACGATGGCTGAAAGCCAGCGGCTCTGCGAACTCATCATCGTCGCGGAAACGAAGGCTTCGCGTTCGAGCAGCCAATGCAATGCGGTGGCCGCGACGGAGAACCCCAGCCAGACCAGGAGGTAGCCTGCCATGAACACGCCGGTCGGCGCGAGCTTGTCCTGGATCTGACCCTGTGCCAGCGCATGGCGATGCACGCGCGCATAGAGCAGGATGGTCGGCGCCGCACTCGGCGACATCATGGCGATCATCATGACCCACCACATGGCGATCATCAGCGCCCAGTTCGCGGCCCCCCAGGCCCGCGGCTCCCCCGCGATGTCCATCGCGCCCCTATCCGTGCCAGACATGTTCATCGCGCTCATGCCCATGCCGGACATATCCATGCCAGACATGTCCATGCCGGGCATGTCAGAGGTCATATCGGATGTCATGTTCGGAGTTTGCAGGTGCGGGAATAACGCGAGCGTCGACATCTCCCACGCATTCATGCCGATCCCTGCGCCGGCGGCGATGTAAAGCCAGGCCAGCAGGCACAGCGCCACCACGCCCGCAATCGTGATGACGCGGTCGCGTCTGAGCAGCCGTTCCAGTGGCGACCCGCCGTTCATGCGCCGCGTCAGGCCCGCACCACCCCGTGATTGTTGAGATGCAGCCGCGCGAACTGGCCGTAACTGTCCTTGGTGGTCACCTGAACCGGCCCGCTGGTTGTGCTCGAAGCGCTGCCGATCTCGGCGACCGCATATTCGAAGCCGTTCGGCAACACGATCTGGGCGCGCGAGTCCGCGCCCGTCACCTTGTTGCGGATCGGTTCGCCGACCGTTTCGATGTAGTCCTTGACGAAGATGCGGCCCCTGCGGCCGTCGACATCGAGGTCGAGATCGATCCTGGTGAAAACCGGCTCGTTCATTTTTGTCACGGTCGAGGCGTAGACGGCGAACATCGTCGCGAACGGGTCGGTGTCCTGGCCGGTCATGATGCGCAGCAGCGCGTTACGCTGCTGGTCGGTTGCCTTCTCGTCGACGAAAGCGATGGCTTCGCCGTTGCCCTCGTGGATCGCCCCGGGCCATTTGAAGATCGCGGCGATGCGCAGGCCGTCGAGAACGGTCTCGCCATGATGACCTTCATCGATCTGGATGCCGGCCACGGCATGGCAATGGCCCTTGTCGGGCAGCGCATTGAATTGACAGTTGCAGCCATATTCGCAGGTGCAATTGACAAGTTCGCGTCCCTTGATTTCCCAAGACGTCATACTGTCCTCCCTGATCTCGAAATATTAGACCATCATCATACACCTGGACTCTTCCCTCTCAAAGGCGCACCCTCAAAAAGGCGAAACCCAAGCGAGAGTTTCGTCCAAGGCTTCACATGTTTGAGATGCGCCGCTGATTGTTGACCTGTCCGGATAATCTCCGGGTGGGGCAAACGTTCATTGCGCCTATCCGTGTTCAGGCTGCGGCCCAAGGCACCTGCAGCCTGTTTCCGGATCAACTGGGAGGAAACAACATGCCTGATCTTCAACGCAGAGAACTTCTTGTTCAGGGAAGTGCTGCCCTCGCCGCAATTGCTGCTCTCTATACCTCGCGTCGGGCTTACGCTTTTCCAACACGGCCGAGCGAGGAGGTTGTTCGGTGGCTGGACCAGCCGACCGAAAATCCCGATCCGGTCGGCATCCAGAAGCAGCTTGTCTGGGAGGATCTGGATAGCTGGATAACGCCGAACGACAAGTTCTTCAGCATCTCGCATTTCAATCGACCAACGATCGACGAGAAGACATGGTCGATGGAGATCGGCGGCCTGGTCAAGAAGCCCTTGAAACTGACTCTCGCCGACATCAAGGCGCGGCCGCGCCAGGAGGTCGTTTTCACAGTAGAATGCTCGGGCAACCACGGTTTTCCGTTTTTCACCGGCGGCATCGGCAATGCCCGCTGGGCAGGGACGCCGCTCGCCCCGATCCTCGAGGAAGCCGGCGTTCTGGAAGATGGCATCGAGGTGGTCTTTTTCGGCACTGACACCGGCGAGGTCGCCATCCGCGACGTCAAGATGCAGCAGAACTTCGCGCGCAGCATGTCGCTTGCCGAAGCGACGAACCCAGACAATCTGCTCTGCTATGAAATGAACGGAGCCGCCTTGCCGGCGGCCAATGGTTTTCCGCTGCGGCTGATTGCTCCGGGCTGGTACGGCATCGCCAACGTCAAGTGGCTGGAGCGCATCGAGGTGCGCGACACCCGCTTCATGAGCCTTCTGATGGCGCGTGACTATGTCACCATCCGGGAGGAAGAGCGCAATGGCGAGACCGTGTGGACCGAGGACTCAGTCGGACGAGCGCTGATAAAGTCCGCGCCCGCGAAGGTCACCCGCAAGGAATCGGACTACCGCATCATTGGGGCAGCCTGGGGGGCACCGATCGATCGGGTAGAAGTGCAAATCGATCAAGCGCCATGGGCACCGGCGACCATCGACCGCAGCGAGGAGGCCGAACACGCCTGGAAGATCTGGTCCCTGGACTGGGCAAATCCGTCTCCTGGAGAACATACGGTGACCTCGCGCGCGGTCAGCACCACGGGACAGGTTCAACCGGCAATGGACGATCCCTTGATTGCCAAGAAACACACATACTGGGAAAGCAATGGCCAGGTGACGCGCCGCGTGCGTGTCGTTTGATAGACTTTGCTGCACGCGCGAAGGTGAAGCAGGCAGCGCAGACTGGTTGTCCAAGCAATCTTTAGGTCAGCTTGCGGAGGCAAAATAGACGCGTATCGTAGATGCCCGGAACGACCGCTTCGGTGAACTGTTGCGATTCGTCTCGTCTATTGGGGACGAGCAAGTGACGCCAGGAGACATCCAACACAGTTTGTGGCGCAGTAGAACTATTTTAGACCAGACCATCGCTCGAAAAAGAGGTCACCGGTTTTTCGAACAAAGCGATGCGCAAACAAGAAGTTACAACGGTGCGCTTGATCTCTTTTTCACGCGCACCGCTGTAGCGCCGGATCAGATCACGAAAAAATCGTCGGCCAGCAGCGTCGGCCTGTTCGTCAGCGTCGCGAGCTCTGTCATGCCGCCTGCGACGTTTCCGTTGGAATCGTAAAACAACGTACCCGTAACCTTGTCATAGACGATGTGGTCGTCGGCGTCGTGCGCGCTAGTCCCAGCGAAGAAGTACCTTGGATCGAGGGCTCCCGTGGTGGCTCCAAGCCCCTGCATTACCGAATTCTGGAGCCTGAATGCATCGGCCGTATGGTTGAAATCCGTGATGATGTCGCGGTTGGCCACTGAGAGCGGCGCGCTGAAAACGAAGAAATCGTTGCCGGCGCCACCAGTAAGCCGGTCAATGCCCAGGCCGCCCGTTAGTGCATCGTTGCCACCCCGCCCAAGCACGGTATCATTGCCTCGGCCGCCGTCCAGTTTGTTGTCGCTGTCGTTGCCGTCGAGCACATTGTCGAGGGAATTTCCCGTGGCTCCGACGTTGGCGTTTCCGGTCAGACGCAGATTTTCTACCAGCCGGCGATCGACCGCCAGTGAGTACGTGACCAAGCTGAAAATCTGGTCGAGGCCCGCTTCGTCGATGACGTTGTCCAGTACATTGTCCACATAATAGGTATCGTTGCCGGCTCCGCCATTCATCAGGTCGGCCCCGGTCCCGCCATCGAGAAGGTCGGTGCCATCATAGCCCGCTAACCGGTCGCTACCCGCTCCACCCCTTATGGTGTCGTTGCCGGCAAGGCCGTCCAGCGTGTTGTTCCCATTGTTCCCGGTCAGCTCATTGTCGGAAGAATTGCCGCGACCATTGATAGCGCCAAGGCCGATGAGGGTCAGATTTTCGACATAGCGTGGCAGTGAATAGGTGATCGAGCTGAACACCGAATCGTTGCCCGCCGCATCGCCCTCGACCACGCGGTCGAGCGCATTGTCGACATAGTAGGTATCGTTGCCTGCGCCGCCCTCCATCTTGTCGATTCCGACCCCGCCGGAGAGCAGGTTGTTGCCAGCGTTGCCGACCAGCGTGTTGTCGAGTTCGTTACCCATCGCGTTGATGTCGGCAACGCCGGTGAGCGTGAGCTGCTCTATTTGCTGGCCGGACAGCGAATACGTCATCGAGGTGATGACCAGATCGATTCCGGCGCCGTCAGCCTCAATGACTACGTCGAGTGCGTCATCGACGCGGTAGGTGTCGTTGCCGAAACCGCCGGACATTTTGTCAGCACCGGTTCCGCCGTCCAGCACGTCATCAAAGCTGCCGCCGTTCAGGATATCCGCCGCATCCGTCCCGGTCAGGTGCTGCTCCATCACGTCCGGCGCGGCATAGGCGCGGACGTAGTCGATGACCATCTTGTAGGTGCCGGACGCCCGCTCGACCTCAAGGGGATTCATGGCAAGCGAGGCTATCATATAGAGCGGCGTGCGGAAGGACTCGCTCATTGGAAAGCGGCTCAGCTCCTTGCCGTCATAGTACACGGTGATCCAGTCCGTCGTGATCCTCGCGCCATAGGTGTGAAACGCCCCGTCGAACATCGAACTGGCGAGGCCCGAATAGTTGCCTTTCGAAGCGTGGCTTTCCTTATTGCTCAAGTGCACCGCCTGGTGATGACCATCGGGATCGCCCCCATACGCTTCAACGATGTCGACCTCGACGCGTGGCACAGTCTGATCGGGCGACAGCATCCAGAAAGCCGGCCAGGCTCCCGCCCCGCCGTGAAAGGCTGCGCGCATCTCGAAGTACCCGTACTCTTGCGCGAAACCCTGGCCGGCGCTGTTAACAGTTTGCATCGTTCCCGACTGCCAGACGCCGTCCACCTGCTTCATGGTAATGGTTAGCTTCCCGTCAGAGACGGAGAACGGATTCGTTGCCCCTACCGGCGACATGAACGTGGCGGCCCCATAGGGGGCGTGTACCGGCGCGAACCACTTGCCGGTGCCGTTGTTCGGCACGACATCAAACGTATTGAACTCGTCAGAAAAGGAGAGCTTGAACCCGGAGAGGTTCAGCTTCGATCCCTTGTACTGTCCAGTCCAATCGCCAGGAAGAGCAATCGCAGCCATTGATGGGTTCCTCGTTCACGCAACATTTTCGCGGTGACCCCCACCAGATCTAATCGTCCATTTGTTAACGGAAGTGTAATGGACACCGATTCCCCCGCAAATGGGGTCAGTGCGGTTATCCCCAACGTTCACGAGAAATTTGGGAGATGTCGCAAATCGGTTGACGTAGCCGGGACTCGATACTGCGTATCTTCCGATACCGTCACGCCGGGCTCGAACGTCGCCGCCAACCAGCCGCTCTTTCTCCGCCCGCTGGCGGACGACGCTCAATGCAGGCGCGACGGCCGGCCTGTCCCCTCTACCTCAACCGCAGGCGCCCTCCCGCGCAGCGGGTTCGTTCCCCGACCCTTCTCGGACCTTCGGCAGGTTCACCTATTGAACCGCAGACGGCCGGAATAACCTGGAAATCGGTCGCCAGCGTCAGTCCTTGGATGCCGTGATGACGAGCGCCGGCATGTCGAAAGCGACGGCGCCGGCTGCTGTCACGTAAGGCATAAGTGCCCGCTCGGCCTCCTCCAGAAGCCGCTTGAACTGCTCGTTGTCCAAAAGCCCGCCCAACGTCCAGACGCAGGCTCTTTCAGTCGAGATCAGCGTCTCGATCGAGGCAAAACGGACCGTTCCGCGGTGCCGCTTCACTTCGGCACGCTCTATGCCTGCCTTCGCGCAGAGCGAGCGCAGCAACTCCGCATCGCCGAGCACAAAGGGCGCCCGGAACGCGTTGGCAACGTCGCTTCCAAACAGCCGATCAAGCATATCCGCCACTGCGGCATAGCCGGGCGACTGGTCGAGCGGTCCGCAGACCGCGACGGCCAGCCGGCCGCCGGAATTGACCACGCGCATCATTTCCCGCAGTCCGGCTGCTCGATCGTCGAAGAACATCAGGCCGAACTGGCTGACTGCGGCGTCGAAGCTTTCATCCGGGAAAGGTATCTGCTCGGCGCGCCCTTCTCGCCACTCGATGCGAGTGCTTTTGCGGCGGGCAACGCAAAGCATATCGGGATTGGGGTCAAGCCCGACCACCTTGCCCTCCGCGCCAACGCGGTCGAGGGCTGCGAGCGCCAGCACACCCGTACCGCAGGCAATGTCGATCACGCAGTCGCCCCTCCCTATTCCCGCCTCGGCGGCGACGATAGGCCCCCATTGTCGGAACAGCGCTGGAACGAACAGTGAGTCGTAGATTTCAGCCGGAGTTTTCGATGTCTTGCCCCGGTAGGTCTGGACCGCCGCTTGCTCCGATCCCGGCGTTGCACCTTCAAGGAACACTGCGTTGGATCGGGTTCCGGCGACGCGAAGCGCCTTCAGCGGCTCGTATTCAGGCGATGAGTACCAGCGCTGGGCATGCTCGCCGTCGGCAAATTCGACGATGACCGGATAGACCGGCTGCCAGTCTCCTTCGACAAGGTCGGACTTCCCGCCCAGCACCAAATAGCGCCCTCCATACTGTTCAACCGTTGCAAAGACCCCTGCCAGATACTGCTCGACCTTGGCTTGGTCGGTGATTTCACGCACGTCGAAGAAGCAATAAGTAGACATGGCCGACCTCCGTTGATCGCATGGACTCCACGGGATGCGCGGTGGATATGCTGTTCGGCGCATAGTAGGCTTGGCCATGGGCACGCTCCATGACCCAGCGTCTCAATCGCTTGCCGCAGCGTCCGTTCCTGCGCCATCGCCTGGGCGGCCACCGAAAGAGGTCGTTGCCGATGCCGCACCTTCGGCCGCGCCGGACAAGGATGTGCTTTCGGATGTGCTGCGCGTGATAAAGCTCACCGGCGCGCTTTTCTTCTGGGTCGATGCCTCTTCGCCCTGGAGTGTGGAAGTGCCGCGGGCGGATTCATTTGCCCATCTCATCCTGCCGCGCGCCCAACATGTGATTTCCTACCACATCATCACCCAAGGATCGGGCTCGGTCAGCATCGGCGACGGTCCGCCGATGGAATTTGCCGAAGGCGACATACTTGTGATCCCGCATGAGGATTCGTACGCGATGTGCAGTGCGCCCGGAGTGCGGTCCGGTTTGAGCCAGGAAGATTCGCTCGATTTCTTTCGCGCCATGGCGGCCGGACAACTGCCCTTCGTGGTCAACGAAGGTGGCGACGGCCCCCTCCTGACCAAATATGTCTGCGGTTTCCTTGGCTGCGATGCACGGCCGTTCAATCCTCTGCTCGGGGCCCTTCCTCCGCTGATACGCATCCGGCGCGCGGCCGGCGCACCAAGCGACCTGCTCGACCGGCTGATCGAGCTAACGCTGGCAGAGGTGTCCGTTCAACGACCTGGCGCTGAATGCATCCGCCTGCGCCTCAGCGAGCTGATATTCGTTGAGGTCGTTCGCCGCTATCTTGAGGCACTACCGCCGGAGCAGGCCGGCTGGCTGGCCGCCTTGCGCGACCCCGCCGTCGGCCGGGCCGTTGCGCTTGTCCACGAGAATCCGGCGCGTGGCTGGACAATTGAAGAACTCGCACGCGAAACCGGCGTCTCGCGGTCCGTCCTCGCGGCCCGCTTCACGCGTCTCGTCGGCTGCCCACCGATGCAGTATCTCACGCGATGGCGCGTACAACTGGCCGCACGACTGCTCACTGATGGGCTGGCCAAAGTCTCGGCGGTCGGGCGTGATGTCGGCTACGAGTCCGAAGCGGCCTTCAGCCGGAGCTTCAAGAAGCTCGCGGGCGTCTCGCCGGCTGGCTGGCGCGACGGCCGGCGCGGATAACGGGCGGCCGGAGGCCGACCCTCCCCCTACCCCTCCACAGTGCTGATCTCGGCATCGATCAGGCACCAGGGTGCATAGCGAAAATCGCGGATCTGGACGACCCGCTCGTCCCGCCATTCGACCAGCATGAAGCCGCGCACCGCGCCGTCCGGCTCCTGCGGGTTGCGGATCAGGATCGCCGGCCGGCCGTCAACAAAACCCAGCGACAGCGCCCAGTCGCTGATGCGCTCGTAATTGCCGAAATAGGTCGACACTTCAGCCTTGCCGCGCATGCGGAGCCGGGTGACCAATTCGAGCTGGACATCCTCGGCGATCAGCGCCCTGATCGCGTCGAAGTCGTGCGCGTTGAACAGATCGACATAGCGGCGCAGCCGCCGCTCGTCATCGGCGTCGAGCCGTGGCGCGGCAGCCTGTTCGGGCTCGGCTGCCAGCAGGCGCAACTGCGCCCGCCCGCGATGCAGCGCCGCCTTGGTGGCGGCCAGCGTCGCGCCGGTCACCTCGCAGGTCTCATGCAGCGAAAGGCCGAGCACGTCGACCAGGATCACGGCGCTGCGCTGCGCCACCGAGAGCTGCATGAAGCTGCGCAGGCCGGCCGTCGCGGCGAGCCTTGAGTCGGCGCTGCCGGAAGGATCCTCGATCGTGGTCATGTCGGTCTCGGTCATGCGCGACCTTTCCCGATGGCGCCGGCGCAGATGATCCTGCACGGCATTATGCGCGATGCGAAACAGCCATTGCTCGGGCCGCTCGACCGTCATGCTGCCGTCGACCGCCTGCAGCGCCTTGACCAGCGTCTCCTGGACGATGTCTTCGCCGTCGATCACCGAGCCGGCCATGCGGGCGCAGTAGCGGTGCAGTTTTGCGCGCAACCCGGAGAGCATCGCCTCAAGCGCCGGCCGATCGAACTTCGGTTGGATCATGGCGTCCATTCTATCCGGCCTTGCTCTCCTCAAGCACACGGTAGTTGCCGATGATTTTGGCAGGCGATCGCTTGACCGGCGTCGAGCGCCGTTCCGCATGGTTTTGCGTGAACGCCTCGAAGGCCGCAAGCCCGGTCAGCGCGGATGTGTCATTTCCTT
This sequence comes from Mesorhizobium sp. WSM4816, assembly GCF_055811535.1. Lineage (NCBI taxonomy): Bacteria > Pseudomonadati > Pseudomonadota > Alphaproteobacteria > Hyphomicrobiales > Phyllobacteriaceae > Mesorhizobium > Mesorhizobium sp. WSM4816. The sequence continues at coordinate 62,448 of NZ_JBVVQR010000012.1, forward strand.
CGCCGACGACATGGACGAACTCGCCGTCGTCGAGTTCGAGCACGAGATAGCGCACGCTCTGCGGCGCCGTTTCATCCAGCGTCTCGAACACTTTTGCCACCAGCGCGCGGTTCTCTTCCAGCCCGGTGTCTTTCACGCTGTAGCGAATGAGTTTGTAGCCCATGGTTCGTCTCCTGAATGGTTGGTCTGAGCAGAAGACGTTTCGCGTTCCCGAAAAGATTCTCGCACGCTATAAATTTTTTCGGCCGCCCGGATCGACTTCCACCTGCGGACGGCTAGGCAGCAGCCATCGAGGAGCAGGAGCGACGACCATGCACATCCAGTTTGCTGAACTGCCGGTATTCGACCAGGACCGCGCCAAGGCGTTCTATACCAGGCATTTCGCCTGCAAGGTGACGGCCGACGAGAAGATGGGCGATAGCGGTTGGCGCTGGATCGAGCTGAAATTTCCCGGCGCCGTGACGAACCTGCATTTTGCGAGGCGCGCCGACGACACGCCAAGCGCGGAGCCGGTGCTGGTGCTGGTCGACGACGATGTCGAGGCGACGATCGCGGCGTTGAAGGCGGGCGGCGTCGAGATCATCACCGAACCGCAGGAGGCGCCCTGGCAGCCAGGCCGCACGGTGGCGGAATTTCGCGATAGCGAGGGCAACCGCATGGTGATCGGCAGCCAATGAGCGGGTGCAGCCGGAAAACGGCCACTTAAGCAGCCCCGGCTTTGTGCGCCAAAGCATGCCTCGGCTGGTAAAGGCCAAGCGAGCCGCCACTGGGAAGCGAGACATGCGTGAGCAGGCCCCAGCCTTCATCGGTGACCGAAGTGCATTCAACATCGTGCGATTTCAGCTCTTGGATCGTAGCATTGATGTCTTCGCACATGAGATAGACTTCGTGGCTGTCGACTTCGGCGGCCGGGTGAACGGCAATCTCGGCCGGCGGCAATGCGAAGATCAACCAGCCTTCGCCAGCATCGACTGCTGGAAAACGCAGGACATTGCGAAAAAATGCGCGGTCTGCCTCGGCATCCGTGCTGTAGATGATCATGTGTGCGCCGGAAATCATGGCTCCTTATCTCCCTGAAAATGATGCGAACAAACAAGCTATTGCCGTTGCAAACGACGTTTCCGCCCGTCGACACAGCCGCTCGATATCGGCAAGCTTCAGTTGGATATAGGTCGGCCGGGCGTGATTGCAGGTGCCGAAACCCGGCGTTGCTTCAAAGACCGACGCCTGCCAGACCTCACGCTATCAGCGGAAGAAGCTGGAGATGCTGTTCGCGCACCTGCCGCCATCACCCGGCCATCGGTTTTGAGTCGACCTGGCGCGCGTTTTGGCTCTGGTCTGCGACCGGGGCGGCTGGGGCATCGATCCGGCTCAGAATGTGATCCGAGATGCCGCGCGCGATCTCCCGCTCGCCCATGATGATCAGGTCGGCGCCGAACTTCTTGAGGTAATCCACTTCGGCATCGGAATGCGCGCGGGCGATGATCTCGAGCTTTGGATTGATGGCATGGGCTTGCTCGATGAGATTGCCGCTCTCGAACGGATTAGGAATGGCGCTGATCAACCACCGGGCTGAGGCAACGTTGGCCGCCTCAAGCAGGCCCGGCTGGGTGACATTTCCCGCAATGACATCAACGCCGCGGGCGCGCAGCCGTTCTACTATCGCTTGTCGTTCCTCGATCACCAGGTAAGGCTGCCTTGCCTTTTGCAACGTCTCCGCGACCAGGCTTCCGACCCGTCCATGGCCGACAAGCACCGCGTGGTCTGTCAGGCTGGAAGCCGCGAGTTCGGGGATTTCGGCTCTGCCTTCTTGCGTGGCGATGGTTCGCTCTCGTGCTTTCAGCCACGGCGTCAGTCGATCCAACGCCGCAAACAGCAGCGGGTTGACGAGGATCGAAAGGATGGCTCCAGCAAGCACCAGGTCACGTCCAGCCTCTGGAAGAAGCGCGAGGTCGACACCCAGTCCCGCCAGGATGAAGGAGAACTCGCCGATTTGTGCCAGGCTCAGGCCGAGTGTCAGGGCCACGTGGGACGGATAGCCGAACATCAATGCGATGGCCGATGCGGCCGTGGCATTGCCGATGACGATGATCAAAAATGTCACGCCGACGAGCAGCGGCTGCTCGACCAGGATCATCGGGTTGAACAGCATGCCGACGGAGACGAAGAAAAGCACGGCGAATGCGTCGCGCAGCGGCAGCGTTTCCTGAGCGGCCCTTTGGCTCAACTGGGATTCGGCAAGGATCATTCCTGCGAAAAACGCGCCAAGAGCAAACGAGACGCCGAACAGCTCGGCTGCCCCGAAAGCGACACCAAGGGCGATCGCCAGCACGGCCAAACGGAAAAGCTCTCGCGAGCCAGTGTGAGCAACGTAGTGAAGGATCGGCGGAATGACACGTCGCCCGACGACAACCATGATCGCGAAGAAAGCCGCCAATTTGCCCAGCGTCAGCCCGAGCGCGCTCCAGATGGTCTGCGGCTCAAACAATGTGACCAGGTCATTGCCGTCAAGGTTTGGCCTGTTGAAATTGCCACCGAGCACGCCTGCGAAGGCCGGCAACAGCACGAGCGCGAGGATCATGGCGAGGTCCTCTACGACCAGCCAGCCGACTGCGATGCGTCCGCCATCGGTTTCGAGCTGCCGCATTTCCTGCAGCGCCCGTAGGACCACGACTGTGCTTGCAACCGACAGGGCCAGTCCAAACACCACTCCGGCTCCGATCGGCCAGCCGATCGCCTGCGTCACGAGGAGCCCGAGCATGGTCACCAGAGCCATTTGACCGACAGCGCCGGGAATCGCGATCTTTCTTGCCGACAGCAGATCGTTCAGCGAAAAATGCAGCCCTATGCCAAACATCAGCAGGATCACGCCGAGCTCGGCGAGTTGGCGCGCCAGCGCCTGGTCGGCAACGAAGCCGGGCGTGAACGGGCCAATCAAGACACCAGCCACGAGGTAGCCGACCAGCGGCGACAGCCGAAGTCGGTTCGCCAACGTGCCGAGGATGAAGGCGAGTCCGAGGCCGGCGACAAGGGTTGCGATAAGTGGCGCCTGGGGCATCTTCCCAATCCAGGTTTCCGGCCACGCTTGGCGCTCGGGTCAAGCGTTGCGCGAGCCAGAGATAATGGACCCGGGGATAATGGACTAAGACGCGGCGGTCTCAACATCTTTCGCGCGGCGAACGGAAACGCGCCGGTCGGAGCGACCGTTAGTGGCTGTCGTGCTCGCCGTGCGGATGTCCGTGGCGATGATCGGCAACCGCGTTCGCCAATCTAATATTCGCCGCCGCAAGCGCCGGCATGTGCTCGAACAACTCGTGTTCCAGCGCTGCGGTGATCTTCTGCGCTTCGCTGACCGGCAGGCTTTCTTCGACGGCGATGGCAATGTCGGCGTGCAGCCTGTGACCGATCCACCGCGCCTTGGCATCGACAATGCGCGCCTGCGGCACATGCGCGGCGGCATGGTCGATGTCGCCGATGACTTCAGGATCTATACCATCGAGCATGCGGGTCAGCACCGAGCGCGCCGACTGCCAGACGATGCCGAAGATCGCAAGCGTGATGAGCAGGCCGACAATCGGGTCGGCCAGCGCAAAACCGAGCCAGACGCCGAACGCTCCGAGGACCACGGCAAGGCTGGTCAGGCCGTCGGTGCGGGCGTGGTAGCCGTCGGCAATCAGTGCGGCGCTGTTGATTTCGCGGCCGACGCGGATGCGGAACACCGCGACGGCCTCATTGCCGAGAAAGCCGACAATGCCCGCCGCCGCCAGCCAGCCCAGATGCGTCACCACGCGTGGATTGATCAAACGGTCGATGGCCTGGTAACCGGCGACGATGGCGCTGAACAGGATGATCCCGACGATGATCATCCCGGCCAGGTCCTCGACCCGGCCCAGGCCGTAGGTGAAGATCGGCGACGGCTTGCGCCGGGCCAGCAGGAAGGCGATCCACAGCGGAATGGCGGTGGTGGCGTCACCGATGTTGTGGACCGTGTCGGCCAGCAGCGCCACGCTGCCCGACAGCGCGACCACGACCATCTGCATCGCCGCGGTGATTGCCAGGATGACGAACGACCATTTTATCGCCCATATGCCGCGGTCGGTCGTGGCAATGGTCGTATCGATGACCCCGTGGCTATGCGACCCGCTCACATGATCGTGATGGCCATGACCATGCGCGGCGTGATCGCGCGGCCCGAACCCGAACCAGTCGAGGATGCGCGCGCCGAGCACAGGCATTTGACAGCTCACAAATATTTCGCCAGTTCCTTGAGTTCCGCCAGCGAGTTGCCGCCGGCTTCCGCGGAGTCCGTCAGGCAATGCTCGATATGATCGTGGATCAGTTCGCGCTTTGCACTGCTGATGGCGCTCTCCACGGCGTGGAGCTGCTGCGCCAGGTCAACGCAAGGACGATGCGCCTCGAACATCGACAGCACCGCCGCAAGATGGCCTTGCGCGCGCTTCAGACGCTTCACGATAGCCGGATGCGAACGGTGGATGCCTTCGGACATGCCTGTTTTGTATCCTCCCGGGGAGGATGTAGTCAAATCTTGCTTGAGCCCACCTTGAGTCCATCACAAATCGGAGAAGGACGGCCAGCTGCCTCCTGCGGGCGGCGGCGGCCCGTATTATTTCGTGACCGTATTGCGCTGGAACCTTCCCCTCGCACCAGCGTTCGGGGCGCTGTATTCGCGATGCCCCTATGTCTGGGCAAACATCGTAGGCGACGGGCGAATACCGGCGGGGAGGCAAAAAAGCGTGGGTTGGGGAGGAGCATGTTGTCATGTCGAACCGTGAAATTGGAACGTCCCAAACATTGGGGCTGCGCATCGCTGATCTCAAGGCCAGGATGCGGAGCGCCCGGATTACCGAGCACGAGATGAAAATTTTTCAGAAGGTAGCCGCTGTCATGGGAGGAGATGAAGGCTCCCTGCGGATCGATGCCGACGACCTGATTGCCGCATCTTTCGTCGTCGAGGACGAGCCCAGGGCAAACTGACGATCGTGGCGCCCCCGGGCGATCAGCGTCGGGGCGCGTGCGAGGCTCGAAATGTTGGCGCTCTACGGCGCCCCCCTCTGTCCTGCCGGACATCTCCCCCACAAGGAGGGAGATCGGCAGCTTTGCCAACCGCGCCCCTTTTCAAAGTTGGGCGATTGGCGGAACCAGAGATAACGGCCGATCTCCCACCTTGTGGGGGAGATGTCCGGCAGGACAGAGGGGGCGCTGTCCCGCCAACTTTGCCATGATGTCCGGAGGCGACCTGTCGCAACGGAGGGCCGCAGCTCACACGTCCGGATACTCCACTCGAGAAATCCAGATATCCACCCCGGCGGCTTTCTGTTAGCAAATATTCACCTCAGGTGGCGGGGAAGACCTGACTTGCCGGAACGATCACGCAAAACTATGGCGCCACGGCCGAACGCCGGCTGGCCACGCCCCTCGCCTAGCGCCGGAGCCAGTCTGCCAGGCGTCAGCCTTTGCCGTGCCCTTTCAAAGCTTGGCCTGTGCTCGCGCAAGCAGGCGGAAATTCTGGTCGCCGAAGGGCGCGTCCGGGTCGCCGGCAAAATCGTGCGCAACGGCGCGCTGCGCGTCGATCCCGGCCGCGACCGCATCGAGGTCGACGGCAGCCGCGTCGTCGCCTCGCGCAAGGTCTATCTGATGATCAACAAGCCGCGCGGCCTGGTCACCACCCGCAACGACCCGCAGGACCGCGGCACCGTCTACGACTGCCTGGCAGAACTCGACCTGCCCTTCGTGTCGCCGGTCGGCCGCCTCGACAAGGCCAGCGAAGGCCTGCTCTTGATGACCAACGACACCCGCTTCGCCCAGCGCCTGCTCGACCCCGCTTCGCACGTCGCCAAGATCTATCATGTGCAGATCGGCGCCCTGCCCGACGCGGCCCTGCTGGCGCGGTTGCGCGCCGGCGCCACGGTCGATGGCGAAGATTTGACGGCGCGGTCGATCGACATCCTGCGCAGCGGCGCCAGCACCGCCTGGCTGGAAGTCACCCTCGACGAGGGCCGCAACCGCCACATCCGCCGGCTGCTCGGCGCGCACGATGTCGAGGTGCTTCGCTTGGTGCGGGTGGCGATCGGCCGCTTGCGGCTCGGCGACCTCGCCAAGGGCAAGGCCCGCCACCTCACGGCCGAAGAACTGGCGCTGTTTCAAGGCTGAGCGAAGGCGCCGAAGCGACCCGGCAAAGCGGAACGGCAAGCCCATTGCTTCAGGTTGGCGCTGCCCCTCACCTGCCTGCCGGCATCCTCTCCCCGTATAGTGACGGGGAGAGGGCACTCTCTTCGCCGGTTTCGCCAATCACCAGCGTTGCAGAATATTCACCTAGGTCGCCGCCAGCCACTTCTCCCCGTCACTATACGGGGAGAAGTGCCCGGCAGGGCGACGAGGGGCGGCGCCGACTTCGATAATTCGTCGCCTCTAATGCGAACGCGCTATGTCCCGCCCCGCTACTCGGCCGGGACCGGGCTGAGGCCGGGATCGCCCAGCGCGTGCGGCCTGGATTCCTTGCGTGCCCGCCTGGATGCCGTTGGCGATGAAGTCGAGCCCGAGCATGAAGATGCCCAACCCGCCGATCACCGGCACGAGGATGTCCTTGAAGATATCGATGTCCATGTCACGCAGTCCCCAACAAGCCGCCATCACGGCGCGATATGAATTTCAGTTCAGGTGCTGTGCCAAGCAGCAGCCTGGTTCTTCCGGTCAGTTTGCGACGGGCCCCTGCCCTGCCCAGTATTGCTCGAGCCGCTGATCTTCGCCGATTTGCGCCGGAGTGACGCAAAGCCTGCTGGAAACATCATGGCGATCCCCGACGCGCGAACAAATAGCTAGTTTTTAGTCTTGGCAGATATCAACAGTCATCCGCCCGGCGAACGAACGTCGGCAGAGAAACAACACCGCTCACCGTATAAACCTTGGTTAACGATTGGATGACAAAGATCTTTGTGGGCGAGATTTTTATTTTTCCGCGATTGCCGCGGTTGCCTGAAGAATTGTTCGGCAGCCAATCGCTTCAGCTTTGCGCTGCCCCTCACCTGCCTGCCGGCACCCTCTCCCCGTACAGTGAGGCGCTCTCATCGATGGTTTCGCCAATCACCAGCGTTGCAGAATATCCGCCACGGTGCGACCAGTCCCTTCTCCCCGTCACACGGGGAGAAGTGCCCGGCAGGGCGATGAGGGGCGGCGCCGACTCCGACAACTGATCCCCTTGGCACGAAGTTGCTGGTCGCCTCCACGCAGGGACAGCCCTATTTCGCGTCGTGGAAGATAATGCCGACGGTATGGCGCAGGCCGGAGCGAAGCCGGCTGACGCCGTGCCTGAGATTGACGCGGTAACTGCCTTTGCTGCCCTGCACCGGACGATTGTGGACCGCGAAGGCGACTGCATCGCCCTGGCGCAGCGGCACCACCTCGGCGCGGCTCTGCATGCGCGGGCGCTGTTCGGTCAGCACGAACTCGCCGCCGGTGAAATCCTTATCCGGTTCCGATAGCAGGATTGCCACCTGCAGCGGGAAGGCAAGATCGCCGTAGAGATCCTGATGCAGGCAGTTGAAGTCGCCAAGGCCATACTGGAGCAGGAGCGGCGTCGGCCGCGTTTGGCCCTGCTCGTGGCATTGCTTGAGGAACGCGGCGTGTTCGTCCGGGTAGCGCTGGGCGATGCCCATGCGCTCGTTCCAGTCGTTGGCGACGGCGGCAAGGCGCGGATAGAGTGCGGTGCGCAAGCCGCCGATCAGTTCTGGCAAGGGATAGCGGAAGTAGCGGTACTCGCCCTTGCCGAAGCCGTGCCGCGCCATGTGGACATGGCTGCGGAAATGGCCTTCGTCGGGATAGAGCCCGGCGATCTCCCGGCATTCTTGCTGTGTCAGCAGCTTTTCCATCACCGCGCAGCCATAGCCGCTCATCTCCTCGGCCAGTGCCTGCCAGTCATATCCGGCGACGCGCGCTTCCGCCGATCGGACCGCTGCTTCTGGAACCGTGTGTATGGTCATGGCTCTGCCTCCTCTGGCTTCATCGGCTTCTGCAATCAGATGGGTGAATCGGCGCGTGCAAACCACCCGTTTCCTGCCAAGGGGTGTTGCACAGAGCGAAGCGTCACCCGCGCCCCCCGCCCAGGCCTGTTTGACTAGCGATTTCAATGCCTCCAGCGAGGCACCGGTTCGGGTTCCTCAGGCGCCGGCTTTGGCAGTTTTGCCGCCGGACGTGGCGAGGTAGAGGACGGCGCCGAGCATGATCGTCGCGCCGAGCACGCCTGCCGACGACGTCCGCTCGCCCATGAAAAGCGCGGCACCCAACGCGCCGAACCCACTTTCGGCGCTAAGCATCACCGCCGCGTGACTGGCCGAGGTGAAGCGCTGGGCGACGGTCTGGATGCTGAAGCCGACGGCGGTCGAGAACACGCCAAGCACAAGCAATTGCGGCCAGGCGTCGATCACGGTGGCAGGCGACAGATTGCCGTGCAACAGGCCGAACGGCAGGGTGACCACCGCCGCGCCGAGGCATTGCGTCGCCATGGCGGTGAACGGACGTCCGTAGGTTTGCGCATGGCGGCCGAGTTCGACCATCCACAGCGCAAAGCAGACCGCCGACAGCATGATCGCCGCATCGCCGCGGTTGAAGCTCGCGATGCCGCCGGACAGGAGCAGCGCGCCGACCACCGACAGGCCGGCGGCGAGCCCAACGGTCGTTGTCAATCGCTCGCCGATCAGCAGCCGCGCCGCAATCGGCGTCATCACCGTCGACGTGCTGACCAGAAAGCTGGCATTGGTCACTGACGTGCCGAGATAGCCGATCTGCTGAAAAACGACCGCGACCGCAAACAACGCGCTTACCCTTGCCAGGCTGGCGCGATAGAGGCCGCCTGCCGGCTGTCGGGGTTCGGTGGCGATCAGCGGCAGGACCATAAGCCCGCCGATCAGGCAGCGCATGCCGACCGCGCTCAACGGGTCGAGATGGTCGAGAATAGTCTTTTGCGGGACATTGCCGAAGCCCCACAGAGCTGCGGCAAACAGAACAACAAGGTTGGCATGGAGCTTCGACATCGGCCTCCCCTCGCTTGGATGTCGAGGGAAGGCTGGCAGATGCCCGTTTACGGATCGCCTACGCGCTGGCATCGAGCTGTGGTGGCGAGGAACCCAGGCTGGAGCGAGGCCGCGATCCTTCACGCCCCCTCTGGCCTGCCCTCTTTGCCCCCACTTGGCATCTCCCCCACGAGGGGGGAGATCGGCAGTTTCGCCGTTGCGCGACTCTTCCAGGCCGAACAGGGCTAACGGAAAAATCAGACATTCATGGCAATGTTAAACCCGCCTGCCCGAATGAAGGTCAGGCGACGGCTGGGTGCTGGCCCATCGACAAGAAAAGGATTGCGCATGTCATCCTTGCTCAACACAGGACGTTCATCGCTTAAGCGCAGTCTGATCATGCTGGCAGTCCTGGCGTTTTGCATCCTGCCGGCCGGGGCGTTGGAGCCCGTTGATCGCCCGGAATCGCCAGACACTGTGGCCTTCAATGTTCAGAACAACGGCAAGTCGGTCCCAGTCACGTTGCGACAGCTGGAAAAGCTCGGTCTCTACCGGGTCACCACCGCAAGTCCATTTGAAAAGGGGCAGCTTACATTTGAAGGCGTCCTGTTCCGCGATGTGCTCAAGCTCGTTGGATTGGAAGGCGAGGATTCCGTTGTTCTGCGGGCGGTGGACGAATATGTGCAGATAATTCCGCGCCAAGATTGGACGGAAGGTCCTCTCCTGCTTGCCACCCGCCAGGACGGAAAATTGCTGACCCGACGCACGCAAGGTCCGACCCGGCTGGTCTATCCGCTCAACGACCACCCGGCCTTCGATACGCCAATCCACAAACCACGGTGGGTCTGGCTGATCAAGACGCTCGAGCCTGGCGGCTGATCGAGTTCCGGCGTGGCTCGAATGGCACGCTTTGGATCGAGAGGCTGGCGCGTTCCCATCACCTACGGGACCGCCATTGCGGCTGCAGCAGCCAGCTCTGCCGTCCTGATCACCGTACTGTTTCTCAGCCTCAGCAAGATCGAATATTCGCTGCCGCGGTTCGGCTTTTTCGCCATCCGCGAGTTCCACATTGCAATACGCGATGTAACCCACCTCAAAGACATGACATCGCTCGCCCAGGCAGCCCCCGGCTCAGCAGACAGCCTTGAGCAGTTATCGGCGGCGAACGACCTGGTCTACATCCGTTTCAAGCGGATCGACGGCACCGGGACAGCGAGCGAGATTCCCGCCTACGCAAGTATCGTTCCGCGTGTCGTTGACGCGGTGACACGGCTTGATGCCATGATTGCGGCCGGGCCGCCTCTCGATGAAAATATATTGAAAGAAATGGGGCTGGAACTCGAGCATCTCGTAGCGAGGATGAACGACGAATATTACAAATATGGAGATGAGATCAACGTAGATCTCTATTCGGCGGAAAAAAGCCTGAAGAGATTCAACTACCAGATTGCATTCGCTCTGGCGGTCTTGTCGCTGCTGGCGATCGGAACTGCCGTATTGCTCATCGGCCGTCGGGAAACGATAAGGAAACTGGAGTTTCTGGCCTGGCGCGACGCGACGACGGAATTGAAGAACCGTGCCTGGATGTCAGCCAACAGGGACGTGATGCTGGACCGGGCAAGGCTGGCCGGCAAGCAACTCCGCCTTTTCCTGATAGATTTGGATCATTTCAAGGGCGTGAACGATACGTTCGGTCATCACATCGGTGATCTGCTGCTGAAAGCCGTCGCCGAAATCCTGCAATCGGTCGAACGGCCCGACGAAGTTGTCGCCATCCGTTTGGGCGGTGACGAGTTCGCCGTCATGGCGATCGGGGACCGGCACGCGGCAGCCGATGCGCTCGGCGATCGGCTTCGCGAGCAATTGAACCGGTTTGCCGAACTCGCGGGCCACCACGTGCGGATGGGAGCCAGTATCGGCATGGCGTGTTTCCCCGAACATGGTTCGGATATTTCCACCCTGTTGCGCAACGCGGACAGCGCTCTTTATGTCGCCAAAGCCGAAGGACGCTCTGGCTTCGTGACGTTCTCGCCTGCAATCCTCAATCAGTTCGATATGCAGCTCGGCGAAGAAGCTGGGATCAAGCGTGCGCTTAACTGCGACGAGTTCTTTCTGGTTTGGCAACCGCAGTTCGAGCTGGCAACCGGCCGCATGATCGGCGCCGAGGCGCTTGTGCGCTGGCGCGATCCCACTTCGGGAGCGATTCGTCTGCCGATGTCATTCATTCCAATTGCCGAACGAAGCGACCTGATACTGGAAGTCGACAAGGTTGTGCTGAGCAAGGCTTGCCTGCAGGCAGCTCGATGGGCGCCACTATCTGCCGATGATTTCGTTTGCTCGGTCAATCTTTCGGGCAAAAGCCTTCAGAACGATGCGTACTTCGCCCACCTTGTTCTGGTGCTGCAACAAACAGGACTGCCGCCCTCGCGCCTGCAACTGGAAATAACGGAGGGGGTGCTTATCCAGAACAGCCGAAACGCTTTGAACATGCTGACGGAAATTCGAAATATCGGCGTCGGTCTGGCACTCGACGATTTTGGATCCGGCTATTCAAGCTTCGGCTACCTTGCCGATTTCAACCTCGATCGGCTGAAGATCGACCGATCGTTCTTGGGCGGTCTGGAAGCGTCGAAGAAAAAACAGAACGTCGTTCGAGGCATTATAGCACTGGCCAATTCCCTCGGCTTGACCGTTCTGGCAGAGGGGGTGGAAAACGAAGCGCAGCTCGATTTCCTGATTGCCGAGCGTTGTCACAGCGCTCAGGGGTTTTTCCTGTCCCAACCGATCGAAGAAAATCGGCTGACGAACCACCTGGCTGCGAGGCGAGGCAGGATGAAAGATACGGACAAGTTCAGGCTGGGCCTGTCTGCGTAGAGCGTTTGCACAGAGGATGTGGTCCTGAGCCTGAAAGCGTTGCTGCCGGCCGGCCTCCAGATGCGAAATCCTATGCGAACAAGCCTACTGCTCGATCGTAAAAATGGTCGAGAGCGCAGCGCCTGGCGGCAATCCGGGCGGCTTCAACCAATTCCTCGCGACCCGAGGCGCCGTCCTTGTAGGTTGCGATGACCACGCGCGCGATCATTTCGGCGTCCTCGTTGTCGAGCTCCGCTTCGCCAGACCGCAAAATTTCCCGAACCACACCCCTCAAGAGATCCAGTTCAATGGTTGAAAAGACGCCCATATAGGGCGCGGATTTGCACTCCACGGCCATCTGAATTCCTCCCGCCGTGACGATATCAAACACGCGACAGATTACAACTAAAGTATTAGGCGAGCGCGCGCTTTGGGAGGTGCCCGTAGGCGTTGAAACGGAATGGGATTAGTCTGCGCGGTCTCGGGCTTAAAGGACGCGGGCAAAAGAATGGATTTCAGTTCAGGCCAAGGCTATTTCCTCATCGGTGGCCTCATCCTGATCGGTGCTGGGCTGCTGATCCTTTCGCTGATCGTCAATGCTCGTGTGGCGCACAGCGTGCGCCACGACATGCGCCATCGTGAAAAGCTGCTGGAATATTATCGCAACATCTTTTCCCAGCTCGGGGTCATCCTGATCGGAATTGGCGTTTCTCTGTTCATCTTCTTTTTTCAGCAGAATTATCAGGATCAGCGCAAACGCGAAACGGAGCTCCAGCTGGTTCTTGCCAAACTGGCCGCGCGCATTGCTCGCGGCGCCGCCGTCGTCGAATACCTTGGCGAATTCGATGCGCTGCTCGATGATGGCGGTCCTTATATCAGCCCGGAACTCGGTGGAACGAATGCCGCGATCAGCGCCCACGGGGCGGAACTCGGCAAGCAGGTCGCCGAGATCCTTCTGGTTGAGCGCGACGTTGAAGTTCAAGCGTTCGAGATCCTGAACCTATCGCGCGATTTCGAAGCATCGTTCGTCGTCAACGAACTCAATCCCGCGCTGTGGTTCAACATCGTCCAGGATGAGAGCGAGATCAAATATGCCACCACTCAGCTCGCCCTCGACTACAAGGACCTGCAGGATGCGATCGGCGGAGACTCGATCGCGGTTGCGATCGCAAATCCTGAAAAGGAGGCAAAGATCAAGCAGGAGGTGCTCCACATCTTTTATGATGCCGATCTCTTGCGCCAGCGCAGCAGGAGACTTCTCGGCCGTGCGTGCTGGCTTTTCAGCGAGGGGCGCAGCTTCGTCAAGCTTGGACCGGTCGACGAGATCGAGGCCGATGCCAGGTCGCACCAGGAATGGATCGATCGGTCGAAACGCTTCCTGACGCAGTTGAAGTCGGGAAGCGGCGATTGTTTCAAATTGCTCCAGTTCAACCCGGCGCCCTGAGTTGAGAACGCGCCGGCAAGCGGCCCGCCGCCCCGCCGCGGCCTGGCCTAATCGCTGCTCATGCAGAACCGGATGACCATTCCGATCCAAGGCTCTATAACGGGCCGACAGAATTGCGATGATCAAGGGGAGACGATGCGCTACATACGTCCGCTTTCAATGGAAGATGCCGTTGGCCAGTTGGCCGGCTCGCCCGGCACCGCCGCCATTCTCGCCGGAGGCAGCGACCTCCTGGTGAGAATGAAAGGCGGCTTTATCGAGCCCGACCTGATCGTCGACATCAAGGCAATCGACGGACTGGGCGAGATCAGGGAAACGGCGGAAGGCTTCAGCATCGGTGCCGCGGTGTCCTGCGCCCTGATGGGAGAGAGCGCGGCCTTGAACAGGGAATGGCCGGGCGTCGTCGAAGCGGCCAAGCTGATTGGCTCGAAACAGGTGCAGGGTCGCTGCACGATCGTCGGCAATCTTTGCAACGCCTCGCCGGCCGCCGACAGCGTGCCGGCGCTGGTGGCAGCCGGCGCCAGGGCATCGATTGTCGGGCCAGAAGGCAGGCGCACGGTCGCGGTGGAGGCAGTCCCGACCGGGCCTGGCAAGACGTCGCTCGCCAAGGGAGAAATCATCGAGGCGATCCTGCTCGACAGGCGCGCGCCGCGCTCCGGCGATGCCTATCTGCGTTTCATTCCACGCACGGAGATGGACATCGCCGTGGTCAGCGCCGGGGTGAACCTGACGCTCGACGAGCAAGGTGTCGTCAAATCGGCCCGCGTGGCGCTGGGTGCCGTGGCGCCGACGGTGCTGCTGGTGGAAGAGGCGGCCGAGGCCCTCATCGGCAGGAAACTTGACGAAGCAGCACTTGAGCGGCTCGCCAAGGTCTGCTCGGGGGCCTGCCGCCCCATCGACGACAAGCGGGGCACGGTCGAGTTCAGAAGAAAAGTTGCGGGTGTGCTGGCCAGGCGGGCCGCCACGACCGCCTATGCGCGTACAGGAGGCAAGTGATGGCCGCAATTGCAGTCTCAACGACGATCAACGGCGACAATGTCGAGTACCTTTGCCACCCGGACGAGACGCTGCTCGACGTGCTGCGCGACCGCCTCGGGCTGACCGGCGCCAAGGAAGGCTGCGGCACCGGCGACTGCGGCGCCTGTAGCATCATCCTCGACGACCGGCTGGTGTGCTCGTGCCTGGTGCTTGGCGCGGAGACCGAGGGCCGGCGCGTCGAGACCATCGAGGGCATGGCGCACGGCGACAGGCTGCATCCGCTGCAGCAGAAGTTCCTCGAACACGCAGCGCTGCAATGCGGCGTCTGCACGCCGGGCTTCCTGATCGCGGCGAAAGACCTGCTGGCCAAGAACCCCGACCCGACCGAGGAGGAAATCCGCTTCGGCCTCGCCGGGAACCTCTGCCGCTGCACCGGCTATGACAAGATCGTGCGCGCCGTTCAGGACGCCGCAAGCGTGATGAAGGGAGCCTGACGATGAACTTCGATCCGCGCTATTCCGGACGCAATTTCGCCTCCGTCGGCACGCGTCCCATCCGCCCCGACGGCGTCGACAAGGTAACGGGCCGCGCGCGCTATGGCGCGGATTTCAACATGGCCGGCCAGTTGGTCGGGCGTGTCCTGAGAAGCCCGCACGCGCACGCCACGATCAGGAAGATCGACACCTCTAAGGCGGAGAAGCTCAACGGCGTGAAGGCGGTGATCACCGCGGCCGACCTGCCCGACCTCACCGACGGCGATGCCGCCCTGTACGACATCCTCGACAACTGCATGGCGCGCAAGAAGGCGCTCTATGACGGCCATGCGGTGGCCGCGGTCGCCGCGGTCGACGCCCGCACGGCAAGGCAGGCGCTGAAGCTGATCGAGGTCGACTATGAAGTGCTGCCGCATGTGACCGATGTCGACGAGGCAATGAAGCACTCGGCGCCCGTGCTCGACGACACCATCTTCACCGAGGGCCTTGAGCAAAAGCCCGTCAAGCCGTCCAACGTCACCAAACGCAGCCAGTACGGCCATGGCGACATCCATGAGGGATTTGGCCAGGCCGATTACGTCGTCGAACGCTCCTTCAAGACCGAGCAGACGCACCAGGGCTATATCGAGCCGCATGCCTGCGTGGCGAGCGTCAGTTCCGACGGCACCGCCGACCTCTGGGTCTGCACGCAAGGCCATTTCGTCTACCGCCAGCACTGCGCTCAGCTGCTTGGCATGGAAGCCTCCAAGCTGCGCGTCACCTCGTCGGAGATCGGCGGCGGTTTCGGCGGCAAGACCCACGTCTGGGCCGAGCCGGTGGCGCTGGCGCTGTCGCGCAAGGCCGGCCGGCCGGTCAAGCTGGTGATGACGCGCGACGAGGTGTTCCGCGCCTCCGGGCCGACCAGTGCCACCTCGATCGACGTCAAGATCGGCGCCCGCAAGGACGGCACGATCACCGCGGCCGAGGCGACGCTGCGCTATTCCTGCGGCCCCTATGCCGGCATGTGGGCCGAGCTCGGCGCCATGACCGCGTTCGCCTGCTACAATCTCGCTAACGTCAGGACGGTCGGCTACGAAGTGCTGGTCAACCGGCCAAAGACGGCGGCCTATCGCGCGCCATCGGCGCCGATGGCGGCGTTTGCAGTGGAAAGTGCCGTCGACGAGCTGGCCAAGGAGATCGGCATGGATCCGGTCGAGTTCCGGATCAGGAACGCCGCCCAGGAAGGCACCCGATCGTCCTACGGCCCGGTTTACGGCCCGATCGGCATCGGCCCGACGCTGGAGGCGGCGAAGAACCATCCGCACATGCAGGCGCCGCTGGGCAAGAACCAGGGCCGCGGCATGGCTTGCGGCTTCTGGTTCAACTTCGGCGGCCAGACCTGCACCGACCTCAACATCGGCATGGACGGCTCGGTCTCGCTTGCCGTCGGCACGGTCGATGTGGGTGGTTCCCGCGCGTCGCTGTCGCTGGTGGCGGCGGAGGAACTCGGCATCGCCTATGAGCAGGTCAAGGCGGTGGTCGCCGACACCTCCAGCCTTGGCTACAACGACATGACGGACGGCAGCCGCGGTACCTTCTCCTCCTCGATGGCGACGATCTCGGCCGCCCGCAACGCCATCAAGATCCTGCGGGAACGCGCCGCGCAGATGTGGGATGTTCCCGTCGACGACGTGGTCTGGGAAAAGGGCCACGCCATCGCCAAAGGCGAGAAGTACGGCAACCTTGCGGCGCTGTCTCTGAAGGAGATCGCGGCCGGGTCAGGAAAGACAGGCGGGCCGATCGCCGGCCACAGCGAGCTCGTCGCCGACGGCGCCGGCGTCTCCTTCGCCACCCATATCTGCGATATCGAGGTCGATCCGGAGACCGGCGCCACCAGGGTGCTGCGCTACACGGTCGTGCAGGATGCCGGCAAGGCGGTGCACCCGACCTATGTCGAGGGGCAGTATCAGGGGGGTGCTGCGCAAGGCATCGGCTGGGCGCTCAACGAAGAGTACGTCTACGGCAAGGACGGGCGGCTGCAGAACCCCGGCTTCCTCGACTACCGCATCCCGGTCTGCTCCGACCTGCCGATGATCGACACGCAGATCCTCGAGATCCCCAATCCCAACCATCCTTACGGGGTGCGGGGCGTCGGCGAGACCTCGATCGTGCCGCCGCTGGCGGCAATCGCCAATGCGGTGTCGAACGCCGCGGGCGTGCGGATGACGCATATCCCGATGTCGCCGCCGCGGATTCTTGCTGCGATCGAGGCGGAACGGGGAGGCCGATGGTCGAAGTAACGCTCTGGGGATCGCTCGGCGCAATCGCCGGAGGCAAGAGCAAGCTCGAGATCGAGGCAAAGGATATTCGGGAGCTGTTCAGGAAGCTGGCTGAGCAGTATCCCGGCTTCGAGCCCTACATCGACCGCGGCATCGCAGTCGCCATAGACGGGGTTATCTATCGCGACACCTGGTCGAAGGAATTGCCGCAGGGGGCGGAGATTTTTCTGCTGCCGCGGCTGGCTGGGGGGTGAGTGGCACCACCTCACGGCCAAGCCCCAGCCTGTAACGGCTCAGAGTAAAAGCGCTCCGTAGCGATCCTTCGCGCCCCCCCTCTGTCCTGCCGGACATCTCCCCCACTTGGGGGGAGATCGGCAGCTTCGCGGACAGCGTCCTTTTTGCAAGGTTGGTGGTTGGCGAAATCATTGGTGAAGGCCAATCTCCCCCCTTGTGGGGGAGATGTCCGGCAGGACAGAGGGGGGGCGCTGTCCCTCCACGATCAAAGGTCCTGCACCGCAGCAGCGCTCCAAGGTAACGGAATGGATCCCAGGGTCTTCGCCGCGTCGCTTCGCTCCTTGCTCCGCCCCAGGATGACGAAGGCGCAGGGGAACTAATCACCGACGCGCTTCAGTGTGCCGAAATTGTTATCGTCGAGAAACTCTATCGTCATGGCCGACGCCTTGCCGTCGGGGCCGATGTCGAAGCCTACGGCCGAGGGCCTGTCCGGCGTCTCGGCGTCCGGAAAGGTCAGGAACATGTCGCGGTCGAAATGCTCCAGTGAATAGGACCGGGCGCCGCCCGGCCCGACCTTGAGCACAAGGCCGTCGCCCTCACCAGATACAACCGCATCGCCGATGAAGTCGTTGAAATCACGTCCCTTACAGGCGCTGGCTGGCCGGGCCGGACTTGCCGGAGACGGTGGCGCGGCATAGGTGGCCTTGGCCGCCGCGATTGCCGGGCCGAACAGGCTCGCATAGGCATCGTCCCATGCCTTGACCCAGTCCTTCTCGACCGTCCCGTCAAAGGCGAGATCGGCGAAGCTCTCGGACAGGCCTTCCGGCACGCCTGTCGAAAAGGCATTGGCGACGATGACGATGCCAAGCTTCTCCTCCGGGAAGAGCGTCACCAGGGTGCGGGCGCCGACGCTGAACGCGCCGGCATGGCCCCAGCTCAGACCGTGACAGCCGAATTCGACATTCCAGCCGAGGCCGTAGAAAGACGTGCCGCCGGAGACGGGGTTCTGGCCGCGTTCCATCAGCGGAACATGCGTCTGGTCCAGCGCATCGGCTTTAATGAATGTCTCGTCGCTATAGACGCCGTTGCCGAGCACCAGGCGCACCCATTGCGAAAGATCGCGCGCTGTGGAGCTGACGCCGCCGGCCGGCGCCTGCGCATCCGGATTGCGCTTTACCTTCGCGGCCCAGACGCCGTCGATCTTGACGTGGAGCGCAGCGCGATTGGCATGCTTGACGAAGTCCGCATGACGGGAGCTGGTCGAGGCCATTTTAAGCGGACGGTGGAGCTTCTCCTCGGCGATCTCCTCGCAGGACTTGCCCGTCGGCTTCGCGGCCGCGACGGCACCCTCGGTCAGTCCGAAATTGCTGTAGGAGTAGCCGGCGCGAAAGCTCGACGATGGCGACACGAACCGCAGACGACGCAGGATCTCCGCGCGATCGTAGCCAATGTCCTCAAAGTCGTCTCCGGCGGTGCCGGGAAGCCCGCTGCGGTGCGAAAACAGGTCGCGTACCGTGAGTTCACTGGTCGGATAGGGCTCGGCGAGCCGGAAGGTCGGATCGAGATCGACTATTTTCGCATCCCCGGAAACGATGCCCTCGCTGACCAGCGCCGCCACTATCGTTGCCGAGACCGGCTTGGAGAGGGAGGCAATCTGGAACACCGTGTCGGCGTCGACGGTCTCCGGCTTGCCGGCCTCGCGATGCCCGAACCCCTTGAGAAAGACCACCTCGTCGCCATGCACGACCCCGATGGCGAGACCGGGTACGGCACCGTCCGCGACGACACCTTCGGCGAGCAGTTCGAGCTTCGACAGGGCGGCAGTGATCCGGTCGGGCGTAAGGCTGTCGGCCGACGCCGCCTGCGGCGAAAGCACCATGACGGCGATGAAGGCCAACGTCCCCCAACGGCGGAAATTCCGACCCAACCGCACGCTCGAGCTCCTCCCCTGCAAGCACTGTCATACTACAGGCCGACGCAGGGAAGGCCAGCCCTCGCCTGCGCGATACAGCAAAGTCCGCTGCGCGACGCCAAGCGGCCAACCCCGAAAGCCAACCGGTCAAAAATATCGAACGGACCATCGCTCGGCGGCGACGACCGTCATGAAGAACCCGAACGACAACAGCGATGAGAGCACGATAGCGGCGTCGAGCCGGTCGGACCAATAGTTAAGGTCGCGTCGACGATCGTCGCCAAGACCTAGTCGGACGCGATCCATTCGCCAACCGCGGTCGCATCGCGGCGGTAAGCCGCCGGAGGCGGCGCCTAGTGGTGAAAGCCTGACGCTTGCTACCCGACGCGTAAGGCAGCTCAGGGTGGAAAGTTCACGTTGCCATCATCGATCTGAACTGACAGGAAGCGCCAATTTCCGACATTGGCACTCAGTCGCTAACCGACCATTCCAGAGGTTCCGGTGAGAGCCTGGCGCACGGGCAGCCGTCACTCCTCCGGCAAACCCGCGAAGCGCATGTCCTTGATCCAGCGTTCGAGGCTTCCGGGGGCGGTCCATATCTTCTCCCACTTCCTGCGTTCTTTGCTGATGGATTGGCCGGGAGAGTCTTTGAGGAAAACCGCAAGCGCTTCCCTTGCCTCCCGCTCGTTTCCCAGACAAGCGTGGATCCCCGCAAGCATTCGGTGTGCGCCTGTCGGGATTCTGGACATCTTCCGCATCGCCGCCAGCGCAGCCCGGCAATCGTTCTTTTGCCAGAGCGCCCAGCCCATCTGCCAGTGGAGCAAATCAGAGTGAAACGGATCGATGCCCTTGGCTTGCTCGATCCGATCGATCGCTTCGTCGATGCGGCCAATATACAGCAGCGGGTCCGTACTGCCGTGAAGGATGCTTGAATTGCTCGGATTCAGCGCAATTGCCTGATCGAACTGTGCAAGGGCCTGCTCGATCTCTCCGGCTTCGGTATGGATGCGGGCGCGGATATGATGTGCCTCGGCATCGTCCGGAGCGAGCAGGATTGCCTTGTCGGCGTACTCGGCGCCACGCTTCAAGGCCTCGTCCCGGTTATGTTCCTGCTCGTGCCACCCGAATGTCACATCATGGCGATAGGACCAGGCCAGCCCGATATAGCCGAACTGGGCGTTTGGATCCGCTTCGATCGCCTTGAGGCTCAGTTGCCGCACCAGTTGGTTCCCCGCGGCCGTGAAAGCACTGCTGCGCATCTCGGCAATCGCCATCAGGTGATAGTGGAGCGCGCTGACCTGCGCGGCGTCGCTCTTTGGCAGGGGGCGCTGGATCCTGCGCCCGACCCGATCCGCAAGCGTGCGGATGATCTCCTCCTGGACGACGAAGAGGTCACCGATCTCGCGGTTGTAGGTGTTAGCCCACAGATGCGATCCGTCATCCGCATTCAGCAACTGGGCGGTCACTTGCAGCCGGTCTCCGATCTTCTGCTGGCTGCCTTCGAGCAGGTAGTCGACGCCGAGTTCATCTCCGATCTGCCTGGCGTCGGTGGGCTTGTCGCGGTATCTGAAACTCGAGTTGCGGGCGATGACGGCGTAAGTCTTGCTCCGCGAAAGCTCCGTGATGATCCCCTCGGCGACGGCGTCGCTGAGATATCCCTGATCCGCGCCGGCACTCATGTCATCGAAGGGAAGGACCGCAATCCTCGGCATGTCGCTCACTGTCGCCGACGGCCAGAACCGCCAGGTCGTCCCGGCCAAAACCAGAATAAGGGCGAGCACCGCTGCTCCTGCCCAAACCCAGCGCGGAGGCGATGACCGCGTTGGTTGGCGTGGGGCTTGTCCCTCAAGGATGACGCGGAAGGCCTGCACCGGTTCGGCGATATTCTTCACCTTCTGCTCGCCCATCGGCTCGAAGCCGAACGCCAGCTTCCTCTCAACCTCCCTGGCGACCTTTGCCGAGACACAGATGCCGCCTGGGTCGGCCAGCTGCTGGAGCCTGGCCGCGACATTGACGCCCTCGCCATACCGGTCCTCGCCCTCGACGATCACTTCGCCAAGATTGATCCCGATCCTGACCCGGATCCGCTGGTCCTCGGGAACGGCGGCGTTCCGTTCCGCCAGCCCGCGCTGCAGCGAGACGGCGCATTCCACGGCGTCCACCACGCTGCCAAACTCGGCGAGCATCCCGTCGCCCATAAGCTTGAAAATCTGGCCGTGATGGCGGGCAATCTCGGGCTCAAACAGATCCTTGCGTCCGGCACGAAGGCGCTCGAAAGTGCCCGCCTCATCGCGCTCCATCAGAGTCGAATAGCCCACTACATCTGCGGCTAGAATCGCGGCAAGCTTGCGGTCCATTGTTGGCCTGGCCCCGGCGGATCATAGTATTGGTTGTTCCGATAAGAAACTGACCTCACCAGTACTCAGCAAATCGCTACTTTCCGCGCGTTCTTTGATGGCTGATGCGGCGACGGTTGACCAATTTCGTATTCTACCACATTCAAGACATTCGAGCTTACCTGCCGGAATGGCTCGTTTGGGTCGGTTCTTGCCGTCCACCGGCACCAAGCGTCAGACTTTCACCACTAGGTTCTGTTGACAAAGTGCATCGGAAGACAGGCCATAGTTCCAGCACATTTTGCTAAGCAGGCTGGCATGGGACGTGAGTTCATCCATGACGCTGGCAAAGCGCTTCTCAGTTTTCGTTTTTTTGTTGCATAGGACTTTCTACGCCCGAACGCGGGTTCGGTCATCACCTGCCAATATAGGCGGCTAGTTCGTCCGGCGTCCCATTTGGGAAGGCCTGTTTTAGAAAATTCAAGAACGCCGACACTCGCGCGCTGAGTAGCCGCCGAGATGGGTAGAGCGCCCATAGAGCGATCTCGGGGCCGTCGATATCCCCCCATAGTACCAGCGTGCCGTCAGCCAAGTCGTGGGCCACCAACGAAATGGGAAGACGTGCTGCACCGACGCCGGCTCGCACCGCATCCCGGACCATGATGAGCATCGACAAAGCGAGGACAGGCTCGATTGCAATTGTTGACCGGCCACCTTGTGTCTTCACGTGCCATGTTTGCCGATCGCCCGCCCAGCGCGCGACGCCAGGAGCGGCGAGTCCACCACTCGCGCGAGGAAGGTCAGGGCTCGCCACTACGACCAGGCGGTCGCGGAGAAACGCCCGTCCAACCAGGCTTTCGTCGGGATCTGGATTGACTCGAATTACCAGATCGTAGCCTTCCTCGATCATGTCAACAGGCCGATCCTCAGTCGTAACCTCCAGCCTCACCTCCGGATATTTAAGGGCAAACCCCGCAGCAATCCTCCCCATTGCGGTCTGAGAAAAAAGCAAAGGTGCGCTAATCCGTAATCTGCCCCTGGGTCTCTGACCGCCCGAGGCAATCGCCGAAGCCGTCTCGTCCAGTTCGGCAAGCAGCGCCCCTGTCCGCTCGAAGAGCGCCCGTCCTTCTTCGGTGAGCTTCAGGCTACGCGCACCCCGTTCAAACAGGCGCAGATCAAGGCTGCTTTCCAATTCTCCAACGCGCCGGGACAGGGTCGCCTTAGGCCGGCCGGTGGCCCTTGCGGCTTTGCCGAAACCACCGTGGCGGGCAACGAGATTAAAATCGGCGAGGGCAAGAAGATCCATGTGTGTTCCACCAGCGAGACGGTGCGTCTAAAATTTCAGCCTGTTGGACCCTCAGTGAGCCACACATATTGGCCGTGTCAAGCAACCCAACAGGAGAAATTTCATGACCATTCTCGTTACCGGGGCCACAGGCAATATTGGCCGCCAAGTCGTCGAACACCTTGTCAAGCGCGGCGCTGATGTACGTGCTCTCGTCCGCGATCCGTCGAAAGCCAACTTCCCGGCAGGCGTATCCGTCGTGCAAGGCGACTTTCTCGATGTCGATTCGCTGCGAAAAGCCATGTCTGGAGTTTCCACTCTGTTCCTTTTGAACGCCGTAGTTCCGGACGAATTCACACAAGCTTTGGTCGCGCTGAACGTCGCCCGATCGGCCGGTATTGAGCGGATCGTATATCTGTCGGTGATCCACGCTGACGGCTACGTGAACGTGCCCCATTTCGCTGGCAAGTTCGGCGTCGAGCGAATGATCGAGCAGATGGACTTCAAGGCTACGATCTTGCGCCCAGCTTACTTCATCCAGAACGATCTGATGATCAAAGACGTCATCACCGGCTATGGCACCTATACAATGCCGATCGGCGACAAGGGTCTCGCCATGATCGACGTCCGTGATATCGCCGAGATCGCCGCCGTTGAGCTGCTGCGCCGTGAACAGGCCGCAGAGCCGCTTGCGATCGACTGGATCAACCTCGTCGGTCCAGAGACACTGACTGGGGCAGATATCGCCGCCATCTGGTCAGAGGTGCTCGCCCGCCCGATCAACTACGGCGGCGACAATACCGAAGATTTTGAGCAAAATCTCAAGCGGTTCGTGCCCGCCTGGATGGCCTACGACATGCGTCTGATGGGCGAGCGCTTCTTCACCGACGGGATGCTGCCTGGGGCCGGCGACGTCGAGCGCCTGACTGCCCTGCTCGGACGTCCACTGCGCCCATATCGAGCCTTCGCCTCGGAAACCGCTGCCTCCGCCTGACGGAAGCGCAGCCTCTGTCTGATCACAAGGACTGTCATCATGATTTATTCAACTGCCACAGTTCCGGTGAACCCGGAAGGCGAAGTCCCATTGACGCGCGCTCAAGTGTGGAAAGGTCTCGAGCTGAAAGCACGCGACGCCCGCTTGTTCCTTGTCACGGGTCTCTGCACCCGTTGCGACGTTGTGGAGGAAAGCGCTACCCACTTCGTGCGTGAGGCCACGATCGGTGGCCACGACCTGCGCGAAATCGTCACGCTCGAGCCGGAAAGCAAGGTCACCTTCTTCCAGGCATCCGGTCCGCGCGAGGGAGCGATTGTCAACGAACTGTTCGAAGATGGAGAAGGCGCACTGCAGCTTCGCTTCTACTGCTACATTGGCCTGCGCGGCAAAGAGCCAAACGGTCGCGAGGAGCAGGCCGACCAGGCTCAGTTCGCCAGCGAAAACGGCTACAAGGCCGCCCTGCTGTCGACGCTGAAGCGGATCCGCGAACTGCTCGCAGCGGGAAAGCTCTAATCATCGCCAGAAACACAAGCAACAGGGCGGCTCTCAAGGAGGCGCCCTGCCTTCGCGGGAATGATGCTACGTCCGTCGCCGACGCGTTCAGCCGCCTCTAACGGTATCGAACCGACCATCGCTCAGCGGCGACGACGGTCATGAAGAACCCGATCGACAACAGCGATGAGAGCACGATGGCGGCGTAGAGCCGGTCGGACTGGTAGTTGAAGGTCGCCTGGATGATCAGCGCGCCGAGACCTTTGTCGGAGCCGATCCACTCGCCGACGATCGCGCCGATCACCGCGGTCGCCGAGGCGATCCGCAGCGAAGCGAAAAGCATTGGCAGCGCGCGCGGCAGGCGCAGGCGCCAGAATACTTCCCAGCGCGTCGCCGACAGCACGCGGAACAGCTCGTGCTCGCTGGGGCTCGCCGATTCCAGACCCCGGATCATGTTGATGAGCGTTGGGAAGAAACAGATCACCGCCGCGATCACGATCTTGGGCAGCATGCCGAGGCCGAAGATGAGGATGACGACCGGGGCCAGCGCCAGCACCGGGATCGTATTGAAGAACAGCACGACCGGAAAATAGGCCGCCTGCAGCGTACGGCTGTGAACGAAGACGATAGCCAGCAGCACTGCGGCGAGGTTGCCGAGCACGAAGCCGGAGAGCGCCTCGATGGCCGTCGGCCAGAGGTTCGACAGGAGAAGCGATCCGTTCCTGGCAAACACGCCCGCTATCGCGGTCGGCGTCGGAACGATGTAAGCGGGCACGCCGGCGAGCGGCAGCAGGAATTGCCATGCGAGAATAAGCGAGCCGGCGCCGAGGATCGGCAGCGCAGCCTGTGCGAATGGCGAAAGCGCGCCCTGGTTCACGACGCCGTTCCGAGGGCGGAGCGCATCCTGGCCATTGCCGCGACGATCGCCGGATCCTCGCGCGAGCATCTGTTGTCCGGCCCCTTCAGCGGACGAAGGTCGTGGTCGGCGACGATCCGGCCGGGATGGGCGGCAAGCACGATCACACGCTGTCCGAGATAGACCGCTTCGGCAATGGAATGTGTGACGAACAGCACGGTCGTTCCGGTCCGCCGCCAAAGGTTCAGCAGTTCGTCGTTGAGGCGATCGCGGGTGATCTCGTCAAGCGCACCAAAGGGTTCGTCCATCAGAAGCAGACGTGGCTCGCCAAGCAGCGCCCGGGCGATCGCCAGCCTTTGGCGCTGTCCGCCGGAAAGCTGATGCGGCAGGCGCTCACTGAGGGCCGACAGGCCGACGAGTTCGAGCAGCTCGTCGGCCCGGTCGTCTATCATGCGCGACAGGCTGCGGCGGCCGACCTGGATCGGCAGCCGAACATTCTCGCGCGCCGTGCGCCACGGCAAAAGGGTCGAGTCCTGGAAGACAAAACCCACGCCGCGGCCGGAGCGCACCGCCGACGGCGTTTCGCCCATCACGCGTATCGTGCCCGCGAGCGGCGCCAGAAGATCGGCGACAACGCGCAGAAACGTCGACTTTCCGCACCCCGAAGGCCCGAGGATCGACAGGAATGTGCCGGCCTCGACTGTCAGTTCGAGACCGGAGATCACCGTCACGGGCGAGCGCCGGCCGGGATAGCCGACGTCGAGCCCCGAGGTTTCGATGGCCGGCGCGGCCATCAAGAGGCGGGCGCGCCGAGCTTCGGCCGTTCAGCCGCACTGAGTTCGAGCACCTTCGTCGTATAGACGTCCTCGGCCTTCGGCCTGCCGCTCGGGTATTGGCCAATCTGGTCAAGCAGCGCGATCTGGCTCTCGATCGAGGCAGGATCGAAGGTGCCCCATCCATCCTTTTTCGTGTTGTCGTCGAACGACAGTTTCAGCACCAGGGGGATCGTCTTCTTTTCCCAGCCCGCGTCGATCTCGGGATAGGCCGCGACAAGCTTGTCGACCGCCTGCTCGGGATTGGCATGGACCCAGCCCCATCCTTTGGCCACCGCGCCGATGAATTTCGCCAGGGTCTCGGAATCGGATTCGATGGCGCTGTCGGTCGCGAAATAGACATTGGCATAGGACGCCAGGCCGAGCTCCGACAACAGCAGATCGATGCGATCGTCACCGACGACGCTGAGCGCCTGCGTGTTGGTGATCCAGCCGCCGATCGCATCGACGTCGCCACGAACCAGCGGCGCCTTGTCGAACCCGACATTGACGATGGTGACCTCGGAAGGGTCGATCTTGTTCTTCGCGAGCATCGCGTCGATGGCAAAGCGCGCGGTCGGCTGCGTGCCGATCCGCATCCCCTTCAGATCCGCCACCGACCGGATCGGCTTCTCCGGTTTCGACGTCAGCGCATAGGGCCCGGTGCGATAGCCGCAGGCGATGATCCTCACCGGAACGCCGCTCGCCCGCGCGGCATAGAGTTGAGGCGATTCCGAGAATTGGCCGAGCTGGGCGGCACCGGACACCACTGGCGGCACGGTGGCGGCGTTCGGCCCGCCGGGGCTGAACTCCACTTCGAGCCCAGCTTCGCTGAAGTAGCCATTGGCGACGGCTGCGACGTCGCCGATCTGGCCGTTCGACATCAGCCAGTCATACTGGACGACGAGCTTGGCGGCTGCCGAGGCGCTGGCGCCGAACAGCTGAAGTCCCGGCCCGAAAGCCGCCAGGCCGGCGGCGCCGGCCTTCAGGATCGATCTGCGATTCCACTGCGATGCGTTCCCACTCATCTTCTTGCTCCTTTGTTGGACTGCTTGCATGCGGCGCGGCCCTTTCTTGCGGGGCCGTCGCGATCCAATCACACTTGCGTGTCGTGATAGTCGCCCGGTCCCGCGCCGGTCCAGGCATAGAGTTCCCACAGCGTCCCGTCCGGATCGTGGAAGTAGGCGCAGCGCGCGTTCCAGACATAGTCGCCGGGCGGCCCGACGAACGGCACGCCCTTGTCCGACAGTTCGGCGTAGAGCCGGTCGACCTCGCCGGCGCTTTCGAGTTCCATGGCGACGCATGCCTTGTGCGCCCGCTTCGGTGAGCGGACATTCGAGACGCCGCAGTGGCGATTGATGTGGTCCAATTGCCATGCAGCGAGCGTCACGCGCTCGGAATGAAAATCGACAAAGCCCTCGGCGCGGCGTCTGATCCGGTAGCCAAGCTTCTGCGTGTAGAAGTCGATGGTGCGGTCGATATCCTCTACAAGCAGGCAGATATCGGTGATTGCCTTGGTCTGCCCGAGCGACATGGTCATTTGCCTCGATTGATCGCGGTGAGCTCGACGCCTACGCGCGATGCGGCGCCTTCGATGTGCCGGCGCATCGCCTCGCCGGCAGCCTGTGGATCATGCGCGGCGAGCGCGTCGTAGATCCGCACGTGCTCGGCGACGTTGACCTCGACCAGGTCGTGGAGCGGATTGGTGAGGCGGGCATAGTGGATCGACTGGCGGATCTGCTCGCAGACGAAGGAAATGAAGGTGTAGATGTAACTATTGCCGGTCGCCCGGGCGATCGCCCGATGGAAAAGCAGATCGGCCTCGATGCTGCCGTCCTCCCAGCGCTCCTCGCCGCCCATGCGGTCCAGCGCAGCCTTGATGGCGTCAAGATCATCGGATGTACAGCGCGCCGCGGCCAGCGTGGCAGACTCGGTCTCCAGGATGCTGCGCAGCTCGAAGAGCTGCTCCATGTTGCGCTGGTCTTTCAGCGCCTCACGGTCGATCCGGATGGCGGTCCGCTGTTCCGGCGCCATAACGAATGCGCCTACGCCCTGACGCGCCTCGATCATGCCATCGGCGCGAAGCTGCGCGATCGCTTCCCTGACAACATTGCGGCTGACGCCGAACTTGTCGGCGAGCTGGCTTTCGGTGGGGAGCCGGGCTCCCGGGATGATGTCGCCGCCCTCGATCTCGCGGCTCAGATGCGAAGCGACGCGATGCGGAAGCGCCTCCACGCTGCCGATGATGGACGAACGCTGCTTCATGCGGCTTTCCCCTACAAATCGCCCGGACCAGGCATGAGACACGCGGGATTGAACAGGCCTGCCGGATCGAAGGCTGCCTTGATCGCGGTATGAAG
Source organism: Mesorhizobium sp. WSM4816 (assembly GCF_055811535.1). NCBI lineage: Bacteria > Pseudomonadati > Pseudomonadota > Alphaproteobacteria > Hyphomicrobiales > Phyllobacteriaceae > Mesorhizobium > Mesorhizobium sp. WSM4816. The sequence goes on from NZ_JBVVQR010000012.1 coordinate 90,782, forward strand.
CTGCCGTTCGCGTTGCGACAGGCCGGCCCAGAACACGTGACTGCGGCTGCGACCGACGCCATGTTCGGCACTGAACGAGCCGCCGAGCGCTGCGACCAGCTCGTAGAGCCGGGCCAAAACCGCCTGCCCCACGGTCCTCGCTTCGCCGGGCTCGCAATCTATCGGAGGCAGCACGTTGAAATGGATGTTGCCGTCGCCCGCATGGCCATAGGTCAGGGATGCCCAGCCAGGCCAGTCGCGCACAATGCACGCGCGTGCTTGCTCGATCAACGTCGGCACCTGGCTGAGACGAACCGAGAGATCGGTGCGGACATGAAAGCCGCGCCGCGCCTGCCCCTCGACCAGGCCCTCACGGATGGCCCAGAATGTGGCGGCCTGCGAGCGGCTTTGCGCGACGACGCCGTCCCTGATCAGGTCGGCCTCGAGGGCGCGCGTCAGCATAATTTCAAGAAGGCCGCCCGCATCTATCCCTGGCCCACAGGCGAGTTCGACGATCGCGTGAACCGGACATTCTCGCGTCAACGGCGAGCGCAGGTTCGGATCGATGAGATGGACCAGCGGCAGGCACTCCTCGCCGATGACCTCAAACGCGCTGAGAAGGTCGGAGCAGAGATGCCTTGCCATCCGGAACAGCTCGCACGCCTGGCGGAAGCTGCCCAGTCCGACATAGGCGGTCTCGACCTGCGTCGGCCGGGGCGAGAGCCTTACTTCGACGCCGGTGACGACTCCCAGCGTCCCTTCCGAGCCGATCATCAATTGCTTCAGGCTGTAGCCGCGATTGTCCTTGCGCAGCCCGTTCATGCCGCTCCAAAGGGTGCCGTCCGGCAGCACCGCCTCAAGCCCGAGCACCAGGTCACGCGTCATGCCGTAGCGCAGCACATTGATACCGCCGGCGTTGGTCGCGACATTGCCGCCGATCGTACACGATCCCTGTGCGCCAAGCGCGAGCGGGAAGGTCATCTCGGATGCTTCAGCGGCGTCCTTGATGTCCTGCAGCACAGCCCCGGCATCCGCTTGCAGCGTGAAGTCGAGCGGGTCGACGCGGCGTATCCGATTGAGACGCTCAAGCGACAGCACTGCGTAGTCCGAATTGTCTGGAATGGCGCCACCGGCAAGTCCGGTATTGCCGCCTTGCACGACGACGGCGACACCGCTCTGCGAGCACCATTTCACAAACGCCTGGACCTCTTCCACCGATCCTGGACGCACGATGAAGCGGGCACTTCCGCGCCTGTCGCGGCCCCAATCGAGGAGGTAGGGCTCTGCCTGGGGCGACCGTCCGTCTATCAACGCATCACCCGCCAACTGCGCAGGCAGCTCAGCAATTGCGCCGGAAGCTTCGCGTTGAGAGGGGCCATCCGTGATCATCGGGTCAGATCATACGGTCATCCTACAACTTCGCAAGTCCTATTCTTCTCGATGCTCCAGGGTCCCTGGTCGTCGCCGATACGCTTCCCGTGCAGATCGACCAGATGAAGGAGGGTTCTCGCTCGGCCAGGTCGGCCAGCGGCCGTTCGAAATGGGCTACAAGACGATGATGGCGCTGAAGGACATGAAGGACGGCAAGGCTTCGCCGGCCGACCCGACCTATACCGGCCTTGACATTTGCACGCCGGAGACAGCGGATACCTGCATCGCCAAATAGTGCTCCAAATAGCGTTAATTGGGCGGGAGCAAACTCCCGCCCTTTTCATAGCCCGCCCTTTTCCTAGGGGATCTCAATGTCGGAATTGTTCTCGCTCAACGGCCGTGTTGCGCTGGTCACGGGTGCTTCGCGTGGTCTCGGCTTCGCCATGGCCAAGGCACTTGCGGAAAACGGCGCGACGGTGATCGTCAATGCCCGCGATCCGGCGGCGCTGTCCGCGGCGGCTGAAAGGATCGGTGCCGAAGCCCTGCCGTTCGATGTCACCGACGCGGCGATCTCGAGGGCGTCGCTCGAAGGGATTGTCGAACGCCACAGCCGCCTCGATATTCTGGTCAACAACGCCGGCATCCAGCATCGAAGTCCGTTGGTCGAATGGCAGGACGAGGATTTCGACCATGTGATTGCCGTCAATCTTTCGGCTTGCTTCCGCATGATGCGCGACGCGGTGCGCCTGATGCTGCCAAACAAGTTCGGGCGCATAATAAACACCGGATCGGTTGCAGCGATCCTTGGCCGTCCCACCATTCACGCCTATGTGGCGGCAAAGGCGGGCCTGCACGGGCTGACACGCTCGACCGCCGCTGAACTGGGCCGTCACGGCATCACCGTCAACGCGATCGCCCCCGGCTATTTCGCCACCGAGCTCAACACCGCACTTATGAGCGACGAGGCCTTCACCAAATGGGTCGAGGCACGAACCCCGGCGGGCCGCTGGGCCCAGCCTGAGGAACTCGGCGGAGCCGTGGTGTTTCTCGCCTCAGACGCTGCCGCCTACGTCAACGGCCATGTGCTGGCCGTTGACGGTGGGCTATCGGTTTCCCTCTGACCGGCGAAGTGCTTTTCAGAAAAAAAATTCAGCCAGGCAGCGCTGCGAAGACCGGCTGCGTTAGCCGATCCCATAGACCAGGCTCACGCGCCCATCTGTGAGCTGCTGAACCTTCCGCAGTTCAAGCCCGCGACGATTTTGCGTTGCTCCAAACAGCGCCTTCCCTTCGCCGACGAGCAGCGGATAGAGGATAAGCCGCAGTTCATCCACCAGCCCGGCATCGATGAGGCTCGCGGTCATTCGCGCACCGCCCATGAGATAGATATCCTTGCCGGGCTGCTGCTTGAGGCCAGCGATGTCGTCGAAGGTCCGCAGGAAGCGCGTCTTTGGCCAGGCCGCCGAATTCATCGTGTTCGACAGCACATAATGCGGGGTATGTTCGGCAAAGCGGGCCCATTCGAGCTCCTCCGGCGTCGGCAATTTGCCGGTCATCGGCAACGGCTTGACCGGCTCATTCTGGATCGCGCTCCAGTAGCGCTCGTAGCCGGCGTACATGATGCTCCCGAGCAGGCAGGCATCGATTTGCGGCATCAGCCCATACTCCTCCGACCACGCGTCGACCCATTCCGCGTAACCCTCGGGTCCTTCCATCTTGCCGTCGACGGAAACCTTCATTCCGGCGATCAATTTGCGCATGACGTCCTCCATCAGGCTTGCCCAATGCAAGCACGTTTCATCGTTTCATCGTTGCTGGTGTGCGAGCCTCCACGGGCGAATGCCGGTGGAGGCTGGGCGGTGACTTCAGCCGACGCGATCGTGTCAGGCCGGCAGGCGGCGGTCGTATTCTTCCCGCAGGCGGCTCCAGCCCTCCCAGAACGAGGTCGGCGTCTTGCCGGCGATGCGGGCAGCCAGCACGTCGAGGTGCATGTGCCAGCCGGCGGTGACGTTGAGCTGGATTGCGCGTTCCGGCAGCCGGCGATGGATGACGGTGAGCAGCACATCGTTCCCATTCGGCTCCAGCAAGAAGGAAACCCCGCCGGTGTCTCCCCAGGTGATGGCAAGCTTGTAAGGTTGATCGAGCTCGGTGATCCGTCCTTTCATCCGGTGCTCTTCGGGAAAGCCGGCGGGGCGCTGGCCGGGCGGATCGGTCAGCTCGTCGTTACGCCAGACCAACTCGAACGAGGTGCCGGCTTTCATTTCCATCTGGCCCGCGGCCATCCACTGCCGGCGCAGGTCGCTCTCGGTGAGATAGGCCCAGACCCGCTCGATCGGACCGGGCAAAAGCCGCTGGATGGTGAACGTGGCGGGCTCGGTCAGTTCGCCATAGGCTTCGATGGTTTTCATCTGGTTCATTGGTCGTCTCCTTCTCTTGAGGCGGGCGATTTCCTGGAATCATCCTGGGCCCAGGAATCACCCGGGGCTTTGCGTGCGTCCTCTTCGCGAAGCAGACGCTCGAGGACGTCGAGACGGTTGGTCCAGAACCGCTCGTAGAAGCCGAGCCATTGGTGGGCGCTGGCCAGCGGTCCGGGTTCGAGGCGGCACAGATGTGTGCGGCCCCTCACCTCGCGACGAATAAGCCCTGCATTCTCCAGCGTCTTGATGTGCTTGGAGGCGGCCGCCAACGACATGGCGAAGGGTTCCGCCAACTGGCTCACCGTTCGCTCGCCGTCGGCGAGGTCGCGAAGCATGTGCCGGCGGGTGGCGTCGCCAAGCGCGTGAAAAACCGCGTCGATCTGGGGCGTCTCTAATTCAACCATGTAGTTGAATATAGGGGCACGCTTTCGAATTGTCAACCGATTGGTTGAATGATTGCGGGAAAACCCTGCCACGGCAGATTCAGCAGAATTTCAGAAATCTTCCGGTACGCGCCCGTTCTTTGGCTTCATTGTTCTCAAGAAAGAAAAAACCGGATGAGGTCGACCATGTCACTGAATGAAAACACGCGCCAAGCCGCCCGACAAGAACTCCTCGAATATGTATCTTGCGTTATGGCTGCGTCGCCCTGTGCGCCCATGCCTGGAACGATGTTCGAAATGCTCGAGATCATCGCCATGGAGAGGCGGATAGCTTCCAGCCAAAGTGAAGGCGAATCAAATTCCTTTGATCCCTTGACGTCTGAGCGGATTGAGACCCCAATCAGGCAGCGTCTAGTCAGGCTGATCAGGTCGGCATTCGATGTCGCAAGAAAATCCAGAGCACGTTCTGGCACTTGGCAGTTGCGAGCTTGATCTTGCGCGCGGCCTCCTTCTCCGCGACGGGAAACCTGTTGCCCTCCGCTCCAAGGCATTTGATCTGTTAACCTATCTCAGCAGGAATGTTGGACGTGTCGCGACCAAGTCAGAACTGATGTCAGCGGTGTGGCCTGATGTCTTCGTGACCGAGGACTCACTGACGCAAGCCGTCAGGGAGTTGCGAAAGGCGCTGCAGGACGAAAGCCAAACCATTATCCGCACGGTCGCCAAACGCGGCTACGTACTCTCTCTTCTCGATGCGCCAAAGCCAGAGCGCTCTGGACAGCCGAGCGTTGCGGTACTGCGCTTCAGCAATGAAGGTGCGCCGGAAGACACCCCTCTGGTTGACGGCTTCGCCGAGGACATTGTCAATGCGTTGGCTCGCTTTGGAACGGTCGTTGTGCTGGCGCGCAATTCCGGATTTGCATTTGTCTCGGATTCCGCTTCCGATTGGCGTGCCGTTGGCGACAGCCTTGGCGCAACCTATTTGGTCCGTGGCAGGGCGACGACTCGCGCAGACGGCATGCGGGTCACCGTCAGCCTCATTACCGCCTCGACGGGTGGAGTTCTCTGGAGCGATAATTTTTCTGCGTCTGGCGGCCAGATCTTCGATATGCAGGAAGAAATCGCTCGCCGTGTGGTGAACCGGCTGGTCGCTCGGCTCGACGACGCAGGGATTAAACAAGCAACCCCAAAACCTACGGACAGCTTGGCCGCATACGAGCTTCTCCTGCGTGGACTGGCCCGGCTGCGCGGCTATGGTGATGACGACAATGAGGCTGCGCGCAGTCTTTTCCAGGCGGCGGTTGAGAAGGACCCGACCTATGCCTTGGCGCATTCCTACATCGCGCTCGCCGATCTCATTATCGGTGGCTATGCTGAGGCATCCCCAGCGTTGCTTGGTTCAGTGATCGACCGCGCAGAGTGTGCGGTGACCCTGGCGCCGGAAGAGCCACGCTGCCATCGCGTACTCGCCCAGGCTTTCCTCTCAGCCCGTCGGTTCGAAGCAGCCGAACATCACCTTCAACGCGCGCTCGACCTCAATCCGTATGACGCCGATACGATTGCTCAAATGGGATACTTGCTCACGATGAGAGGCAGGCCTCTTGAAGCACTCGCGGCGCTTGACAGTGCGATACGGATCAACCCGATCCATCCTGATTGGTACCATTATGATCGCTCTATCGCGCTTTACTCGTCAGGAGACTACAAGGCCGCGCTCCTTAGCATGTCGAAGCTCCCATTGAAGGCACCCTGGCGGCTGACAAGGCTCGCGGCGTGCCATGCGCAACTCGGCGATCTCAAGGAAGCCCAGAACATTATCGCAGAGGTCAAGCGGATAGCGCCTGACTATTCGCCACTGGAGTTTGCGCAAACCAGGATAGCGTTCGAACATGCGAGCGATATTGAACACTTCACTGCCGGCGTCGCAAAAGCATTTGCAGCATATGAGGCCGGCCTTGTCGGCACACTGCCCAGACATCGTAAGTAGCAGCGCGCTTATCGCGAAGGGCTGACGAGCCTTCCGGATTGGAGGATTACCTGTTTCTTCGTCCGGTAACCACAAATGGCAACTGCAACCGGAGACGAGACCTTCACTTGCCTTCGAAGAACGTATGAATCGAGACTTCCAGCTTTTCGATGAGTTGAGGGTTATGGCAGCTTCCAGCCCAGATCAGGGCGTTCAGTCTCATATCCTTGTTGAGAAAGTTCATTTTCCGGGAATCAAGCAGGTATCCCGCGACCTCGTAGTGCCGTCCCTTGATAGCCTCGATAAGCGCGTTGTTTCTTCCGGTCTTGTCAGTAAGATTCACGTCGGCGCCATTCTCGACAAGCACCTTGACGACATCCAGATGCCCGTTCTTTGCCGCTTCAATAAGGGCCGTTCTGCCGTAGTAGTCGGCTCTTGCATCGATCTCTATTTCGGGATGTTTCACGAGGGCGAAAATGGAGGCGTAGTGGCCCTTGGCCGAAGCAAGGCTCAAAGGCGTGCTCTTCCATTTGTTTCTGGAATTCACATCGATTGCTGGGTGTTCGATCAACGCCTCGACCGCCGCGGTGCGGGCATTGAGGGCTGCGAGATGAAGGGCTGACCAGCCGCCGCCGTCCGCCTCGTTGATATTGGCGCCGGCCGCCAATTCCGCTCGAACGGCCCCCGCATCGCCGCTTTCTGCCGCGATCAGCAGATTCGACCAACCTCTCGCCCCTTCGACTTCCAAGCTCTCGGTCAATGCAGTCGCCTCCCCGAATGCTCCCTGCAGGATACCATTGTTCCGGTTCGGCCGACATCCACCGAATGACCGGCTTCCATCGAAAAGCCTTTCTCATTCGACGGTGTCGGCAAATACAATCCGAGAGGGGAAGAAGGAGAAGATAGCAAACCTGAGCTTGAGCGAGAGGCATGATGCCTTTGAGTGCCTGACCTAAGAGCGCGACGGCATCCGACTGAGTTCACTCGCAAGCAGAGTGGCGAGGACGCCGAAGTCGGACTGGCTGGTTGGTAATCGGCATGGAAGTTCGACCGGCTCGAACGTGAAGCCAGGCCTCTGATCAAAGCGGAACTGGCCGATATCCTCCGGCAGCGGAGGCCGATAAAGACGAACAGGAAGCGCGCACTCTATCGAGAAACAAAGGGATCATGCAGTCCTTCAGTGCATTCGTCGTCAACAATGTCCGCTGGCTCGCGGGCGCCTTTTTGCTGACCCTCGTCTCGTCCTTCGGGCAGACCTTCTTCATCGCCTTGTCGAACGGCGATATCCGCGAGACGTTCGGGTTGAGTCATGGCGAGTTCGGCGGGCTTTACATGCTGGCAACGCTGCTTAGCGCGGCGACTCTGCCGTTCCTGGGGCGGCCGCTGGACCGGTATTCGACAGTGACCATGGCGATCGCGACGATGCTCATGCTTGCCTGCGCCAGCATTGCGATGGGGTTCGCCGGTTCGCTGCCAACGCTGCTCCTTGCGCTCTATTTGCTGCGCCTTTTTGGCCAGGGGATGATGACCCAGACCGCTCTGACGGCAACAGGCCGCTGGTTCGCCGCGAACCGGGGCCGCGCCGTCTCGGTCGTCACGCTTGGCTTTCATGTCGGCGGCGCTCTGCTGCCTTTCCTGTTCGTCCTCGTGGCCGGCCTCGTCGGCTGGCGGGGAAGCTGGTTCGTCTGCGCAGCCTTCATCCTGGTCGTGGCCTTGCCTCTGGTTTGTGCGCTGGTCCGGAAGGAACGCAATCCGCAGAGCGAGGCCCAGCCGAGGGCGCAACGCGCAGTGAAGCACTGGACGCGGGCGGAAGTCCTGCGCGATCCGACCTTCTACGCCATCTGCCTGGGGGTCCTGGCTCCCGCCTTCGTCGGCACGACCATCTTCTTTCACCAGGTCTATCTAACCGAGCTCCGGGGCTGGCCGCTGCAACTCTTCGCCACCGGATTTGCCGTCCTGTCCGCCACGACGATGGGTTTTGCGCTTCTGGCCGGGTGGCTGATCGACCGCTTCTCGGCGGTCCAGCTGCTGCCTCTATTCCTTCTGCCGCTGGCGCTGGCATGCTTCGCGGCTGCCTATCTGACGGCGCCTTTCGCCATCTTCGTCTTCATGGCGCTGCTTGGCATCAGCTACGGCTTCTCCTCGACCCTGGAGGGCGCCATGTGGCCGGAGATCTACGGCACCGCGCATCTCGGTGCGATCCGCTCGGTTGTGGTGGCCGTGATGGTTCTGGCCTCGGCGATGGGCCCCGGCATCACCGGATACCTGATCGACGCCGGCGTCGACTACGCGCTGCAACTGGCCTTGATGGGCGTCTACAGCCTGGCCGCCGCCTTGCTGATGTGGAGGGTATCGCGGAAGCTGACGCGAGGCCTGTCTCGTGGCTGGAATCTTTCCAGCTCCTGATCGGTCCTGAAATCGTCGACACCAATATTTATGTCGCTACTTGCGGAATGAAGTGCTGGTCCGCGCCAAGCGGCCAATCGGAAAGGTGAGAAGCAAGATGCGAATTGGACGTCGGCAATTTCTCATCCTTTCGCTCGGAGCGGCTGCCTTCGGCACGGCCCAAGCCTCCGGGCCACTCTGGGCAGCCCTGCGATCCGGAGAAGCCATTGCGCTGCTGCGCCATGCCGCGGCCCCAGGCTCCGGCGATCCGCCTGGCTTCAGGCTCGGTGACTGCAGCACCCAGCGGAATCTGTCGGAACAAGGTCGTGCGCAGGCCCGCGCGATCGGCGACCTGTTCCGTGCGAACGGCATCTCGTCGGCAGCCGTCTATTCGAGCCAGTGGTGTCGCTGCCTGGATACCGCTCGCCTGCTCGGGATCGGCGACGTCGTGCCTCTTGAGCTGCTCAATTCGTTCTTTGGCGACAGTTCGGCCGCAGAAGTGCGCACCGCTGCCCTTCTGGCCTGGCTCCGCGCACAGCGTTTCGGCGGACCTGTGGTCCTTGTCACGCATCAGGTCAACATCACCGGTTTGACCGGCGAGGTGCCGGAGAGCGGCGAAATGATCATTGTCCGTATTCATGGAGCTGACCCCGTGCAGGTCATCGGGCAGGTTGCCACGCCGGCTTGAGCATTATGGCCTTAAACCCCATCTCGTGCAGCATCGCTTCAGTCGCGGAACAACGACGTGCGAGGAGAGATCGAAGGGAGTGACGGCATGGCTATCGATTTCAACCATACAATACTGCCGGCCCGCGACAGCGAGGCGTCGGCAAAATTCCTGGCGGAAATGCTTGGTCTTCCCGCCCCAAGGCGCTGGGGGCCCTTCCAGATGGTCACTACCGAAAACGGTGCCAACCTCGACTACATGGATACCTCAGGCGAAATCAGGCCGCAGCATTACGCCTTCCTGGTCAGCGAAGCCGAGTTCGACGAGATCTTCGCCAGGATTCGTGAACGGAACCTGCCGTACTGGGCTGATCCTGGCCGGACGCAGCTGGGCGCGATCAATCGCCACGACGGCGGCCGCGGCGTTTATTTCGAGGACCCCAACGGTCATCTGCTCGAGATCATTACCCGTCAGTACGGCAGCGGCGGATGGAACCCGTGATCGCTCGGTGGCGTAGCCAGGCGGCGGACGTCTCCGAACTGGCCTCATGGCGGAACCTGAACGGTGATCTTGATCGATGAATAATAGGCGGCGACATCAGCTATATCCTCATCGCTCAAGCCCTTGGTCACGACAGTCATCTGCTCGTTCTTGCGCTCGCCTGTCTTGAAGGCGTTCAGCGCCTTGACAAGATAAGCCTCCTTTTGCCCTGCTATATTCGGCGCGTCGGGCAGCTTGGCGATGCCGTCCTTGCCATGGCAGACTTGGCACTTCAGCATGATTTTTTTGCCCGAAGCGGCATCACCTCCAGCCTGCGCAAGCGACGAACAGGCAAAGAGCGCAGCCAGACTGACGATCAAACGCCTCACCCCGAACTCCTTTATCCAAGAGAAGCAAGCCAGGCAGCAGCAGAAGGCCGCCGCCTGACCAGTCGCTTAATCGCCGTAGGAAATCCGCCAGACGGCCCCGGCCAAATCGTCGGACACCAGCAGCGAACCGTCTTTGAGCATCTGAACATCGACAGGACGGCCGAGATACTCGCCATTCTCGTTCAGCCAGCCGTCAGCGAACACTTCAGCTTTGTCCGCCGTCCCGTCCGCCTTGAGCGAGGTGAACATCACCCGAGCCCCCACCGGGTCCACGCGGTTCCACGAGCCGTGCTGGGTCGAGAAGATGCCGCCGCGGTATTTTTCGGGGAACTGCTTGCCGGTATAGAACGACAGCCCGAGATCGGCCGCGTGAGCCTCTTGCTCGACCTCCGGGAAGATCACGCCTTCGGGGACTGTTGCGTCCTTGTACTCAACCGTACGAACTTTTCCGCCGCCATACCAGGGGAAGCCAAAATTCTGGTCCGGTCCGGTAACACGGTTCATTTCACCTGGGGGAATGGTGTCGCCCATGCCGTCGACCTGATTGTCGTTCACCCAAAGTGTCTTATCCTTTGGGTTGAAATCCAGGCCGAGGGGATTGCGCATTCCGCGCGCATAAATTTTGCGGTCGGTACCGTCCTGCTTCATGCTTATGATTCCGCCGATGCCGAGTTTCTCGAATTCCGGGAGCACTTCGGGGGCTGGCACATTGAACGGCTGGCCGATGGTAATATAGATGCGGTTGTCAGGCCCGACGCGACAGGTTCGGGCCGTGTGATTGTAGCTCTCGTTGGATGCGGGTATCAGCTCGCCCTGCTTCACGATCGGGAAAGCCGCGACATCGGGACCTTCATAGAAAAACTCGGCCGCCGGGAACCACAATACGCGGTTCTGTTCGACGACGTAGAGGTGGCCATCCCTCGAGAAACAGACGCCGTTCGGAACCGTCATTTTGATCGAAGGCGCAAAGGCCTTCACGTCGTCGGCGACGCGGTCCTTGTTGCGGTCGGTCATGGAGTAGACCAGCTCTTTGCGGGTACCGACGAAGGTCACCACGCCCTGCGGTCCTACGGCGATATGACGCGCGTCGGGAACGATGGCATAGAGAGAGATCTTAAAACCATCCGGGACTTTGACCTTCGCTGCAATGGCTTTGAGGGCTTCTGCGTTTTCTCCGGTTTGCGGGATCGGCTCCATCATCGGTGTGCCGGTCGTCTTGAAGCCGCCAAGTTTCTCGAGATTTTCGTCCTGCGCAAATGCGGACGGTGCATGACAAAACGAAAGCCAGTTTCTTGATCACGATATCCTCCCACGTGGCCAGCTTCGCGGCATCTGTGGCAGTCAGACACAACGTTGCGGGCGGTTGCTTTTGTGCGAAATTTCCAGCTCCGAGCACGATCTTCCGGCCGGGACCAAACGACCGAAAGCGTTGCCTAACTCAATCCCCCTGACAGTCACCTAGGGCTGCAGTGGTTGCCGCCACAGCATAACATGTCGGCCCGCCGGGTACCAACGATGAACGGCAAGCTGGCCGGGGCTTTTCAACCAGTCCTCTTATCGGCTGGCCGGGCGGGCGCCGAGTTGGCGCAACAGCCCGAATGTGCTCCAATATCGTCATGTAGAGCTGCCTTCGGACGTCCGGTGAAAAATGGCATCCAGGCAATGCGAGGCCACCAGAGAGCGGCCCGCCAGAGGGGGAATAGATGCGTCGCATCGCTCGGATCTCGCTTGCCATCATCCTTTCGCTGGCCGTCGCAATCCTGACTGCCTGGGCCGGACTTGCCATGTGGTATCGTCTGCCTGTGGCTGAGCTTGGACGGGCTCTGGCCGGTGTCCTGTTCATCTTGTTCGGCCTCGCCACTATCATCGCCCTCTTCAGCCGGTTTCGCATCAGGGCGCTTGTCCTGTTTGCAGCTGCGTTAGCTGTGGTTCTGGTTTGGTGGAGCACCATCAGGCCTTTCGATCACGCGGACTGGGCGCCCGACGTCGCCCGTCAGGTAACCGGCACACGCGACGGAAACCTGTTGACGCTGACTGATGTGCGCGACTTCGAGTGGCGTAGCGCTACTGATTTCACCGAACGCTGGACAACGCGGACCTACGACCTCTCCAACGTTCAGACGGTGGATCTCTTCATGTCTTATTGGTCCGGGACCAAAATCGCCCATGTCATCATAAGCTTCGGCTTTGCAGGAGGTGACTATCTTGCCTGGTCGATTGAGGTGCGGCGCCATGGAGGCGGCAAGTTTTCACCCATGGCAGACCTGTTCAAGAGCAATCCCCTGGTCATTATTGCGGCTGACGAGAGAGACGTCGTCGGCGTCAGGTCAAACGTTCGCGGAGAGGATGTCCAAATCTATCGGCTAAAAGTGTCACCGGAAGCGGCTCGGGCGCTCTTGCTGGAATACGTCTTGGACGCAAATGCACTTTCCACGACTCCAGAATTCTACAATTCCATCACGACGAACTGCACGACCACGATCGTCAAGATGATGCGAGCCGTCGGTGACGTGGTGCCTCTTGACTGGCGCCTCATCGTTAACGGCTATCTTCCCGAATATGCGTATGCACGGGGTGCGCTCGATGTCAGCTTGCCGATGTCGGTTTTGAGGGAGGCAGCCCACATTGACGGCCGTGCGCGGGAGTCGGGCCTTTCGCCAGATTTTTCGAGATTGATCCGGATTGGCGTGCCATCCCCCGGTCCAATTTATTGATCTCTGGAATCGTGTTTGGAAACGCTGGGCGGTTCGAACCGGATCTCATCCCGGCTTCACGGCGCACTTTTACTTTCTCCACCTGTCGACTCGCATTGGCGGACACCGCGCCTAGATAAGCACTGCGCCGGGGCGGAGCGATGCAGAAGGACCTGAGCATGCCTGAACAAATTACCCTGACTAAAGCTGAGCAGATCACATTGAATGATAGCTCAGCCATTCCCCAGATCGGCCTTGGCGTTTGGCAAGTCGATCCAGCCATTACGGCCCAAGTCGTGAGTTGGGGAATCGAGGCCGGCTACAGACTGATCGACACCGCCGAAGGCTACCAGAACGAGGATGGCGTCGGGCAGGCGATCCGCACGGCTGGCGTGCCGAGAAGCGAGTTGTTCATCACCTCGAAACTGCGCAACGGCGCGCATCAGCGTGACGCCGCCCTGCGGGCTTTCGACGAGACGATGAACAAGCTCGGCATCGAGCAGATCGACCTGTTCCTGATCCACTGGCCGGTGCCCAGCCAGGGCAAATATGTCGAGGCGTGGAAGACGCTGATCGAACTCAGGCAATCCGGCCGGATCAAGTCGATTGGTGTTTCGAATTTCAACCAGGACCATCTGGAGCGGATCATCGGCGAGACTGGTGTCACACCCTCAGTCAACCAGATCGAACTCCATCCCCGGTTTCAACAGCGCCAGACCAGAGAATTTCACAGCACGCACAACATCCGCATCGAAAGCTGGAGCCCGCTGGGCAGCGGCCGGCTGTTGAGCGACCCGACCCTCGAAAAGATCGCCGGAAAACACCGCAAGTCCGTGGCGCAGGTGATCATCCGCTGGCATCTTCAGGAAGGGCTGATCGTCATTCCAAAGTCGATCCACCAGGACCGGATTGCCGCCAATTTCGACGTCTTCGATTTCGAGCTGGATTCAAAGGACCTCGAGCTCATTCGAGGTATGGATTCATCAGCCGGCCGTACCGGCGCGAACCCGGCCACGGCGGCATTCCTGTTCTGAGGGTCTGAGAGAAGGGAGCCGACAGCGGAGCTGCCAATCTCCCCCCTCGTGGGGGAGATGTCCGGCAGGACAGAGGGGCGCTGTCCCGCCGGCGTATCAAGTCGTACCGGCGAGCCCTGCCTCGATCACAATATGCTGGCAGATATTGTCGATGCCGCGAATGACGTCGTCGTTCCAGAAGCGCAGCACAGTCCAGCCGTCTTGCTCAAGACGCTTTGTCCTTGCCTCGTCGCCTGCATTGGCGTTGGCATGCTGCGAACCATCGACTTCGACGACGAGCTTCTTGTCCGGGCAAGCGAAGTCGACGATGTAGTCAGCGATCGGAAATTGAGGTTGGCACTCTACGGCGCCCCCCTCTGTCCTGCCGGACATCTCCCCACTTGGGGGGAAATTGGCAGCTGTGACGATCGCGCTCAGCCTCATATCCCCGATCCATCCAGCAGCGGGACATCTTCTTCGTCCCAAGGGCTCGGCATTGAACCCTTGCTCAGATTGGCTGTTGGCAGCGGCATCCAGCACTTCAGCTCGGGTTCGGCGTATTCAACCACGCGTCCGGGCGACGAGTCGGAAGCACGCCACCCCTCACTGCCGAACTGGTCGGCTCGAGACCAGTAAGCCAGGTCGACTTCCGCTGGCCCCTGCTCAGACGGCCGAACTGTGACCAGGATTCGGCTGCCATCCCTTGGCGCGCTCGACATGTGACGCCAGCGATCGGGCTCGTCCATCGTAATCTCCTCGCGCAATCTGCATCTCGGCTGTCCAGACGAATAGTCGCTTCGCGCACAAGGCCGGTCAACCCGAACTTTGCGCCGGCAGTCTATGATTGGCCGCCTACCGGTTTGGTGCGACATGGGCTGCCGGTCATCAGCGCACCTTCGCCTTGACTGCCCAGGCTCTCGTTTTCAGGGGAATGGACCCGCCCTCGCCGCGCGGCAGACTGTCGCGGAGCCTCTCCATCAATCTCTGGCGAGCTGCGGGGTCGAGACTCATGCAGTAGCCGGGCGCCGGTCCCGCACCAAGGGTGAAGGGGCGCCAGTAGTCCTCAAAGTCCTTGAACACGGCCGGCATTTCAATCCGGGTGGAGTCGATGGAGCCCAGGCCGGCCTTCTCCGCGAGATCGGTCAATCCATCTTGTGTGCAAAATGGAAAACGCCTGTCTTCGGTAAGGTCGATGGCACCGGGGTCAAGCGCCGTTGCAGCGGTCCAGAAGGCCCGCATGAATTCCACCCCGCCGCCAGGATAATCCCACACATAGAAGCCGATCGTCGCTCCAGGGCGCGCCACTCGCCGCATCTCGGCGAGCGCCTTTTGCCTGTCGGGAACGAAGTTGAGAACAAGCGCCGACACGACCATGTCCTTGCTGCCCGATTCGACTGCCAAGGCCTGCGCATCGCCTGCGAGAAACGCGACACGCTTGTCCGGCACGTTTGCCCGCGCCTTGGCGAGAAAACCCTCCGACGGGTCTATGGACACCAGGCTCCTGGGATTGCAACGGGCCAGGATGGCTGCCGACAGCGCCCCGGTTCCGCAACCCACCTCCAGCCAGTCCAGACCCTCCGCCGGATCGAGCCAATCCAGGAACGGTGGAGCGATCTGACGGCTCCATCGCCCCATATAGAGGTCGTAGCTATCCCCGGCCTGCCAGGCGTCGTGGCGCGTTGCCTCAGCCATCGCAATCTCCTCCCCTGATGATTTCGACCCGTCGGACCGTGAGAATACGCCCGCCGCCCTCGCGGGAACAGGGGCCAGGAAGGTCTGCCCGGAATCGTACTCGGGATGCCCACACGCTCGGCCGAAACGGGCCGGCAAGGCAGACGAACCGGGCGCCGGACGGCTCCGATCCGGAAGCAAACCGCTGCTGCCGTCACCTGGACGCGTTCTTGCTCAGCCTGCCCGGAAGGCGAGGGTCCGCCTCATCAGTTGGATGCTGAGCGCCAGGTCTCCGCTTCCGATGAACCAGGGCGACAGTATCCGGGACGATCTCAGTCCGCGATAGAGCAGATAGGGAAGTCCGAGCGACAGGGCGATCAGCGCCAACTCGGAAGACATTCCGAAGTCCCGCAGCGTGAAATGAACGAACTGATGGACGAACATGATCACCAGGGAGGCTGCGCCGATTTCCGCCAACGGAGCGATGCGCAAGCTCGGCATCGCCATGAAGCGGACGAGGCCGAGGATAAAGGTCGAGATCGCCAATGCAACGAGCAGGCCGAGAAGCGGCGGGCCGAAGATGGCGTTCTTCATGCTGAAGGTAAAGTCGGAACCCGTCCGCGCCGCCGCGAGCGCGACCCCGGCAACCGCCACGACAAACACCGCCGACCACAGCGCGCTCATGCCGCGTTCGCGCAGGAAATGTCCGAACCAGAATGCGCCGATGGCGAGCGGCACGTTCGTCAGAGCCAGCGGCGCGCGCACCTCCTGCCAGTAGGCCTGGATTGAATAGGCGAGGCCGACGGATGCGCCGACGAAGATCAGCATGCCGGGATCGGTCGGTCCGCTGGTCCTGATCGCGACCTCGTTGTAGACGAGTTGCGTGGCGACGAGGCAGGTGACGAACCAGAACACGCCGAGTTCGCGCGTCAGGTGCCGTCCGCCCAGCAGCGCGTCGGTGATGAGTTCCCTGATCTGCCAGGGCGCCGGGGTGTCGCCGCGCAAAAAGTCCACAACGAGCACGCTCGCCATGATCGCGCCGAGAAACATCACATAGGGAATGAGCAGGCCCTGGACGCGCTTCCGGAAAAGCGCCTTCCTCTCCGTCACGGCAAAAAGATAGCCTGAAATGATGAAGAAGAACGGCATGAAGAACAGCGATGCCGCAAAGTAAATCGGGTGCGCCCATCGCCAGGTGCTGTGGTCGAGGACGTGGGCCATGACGACGAGGGTGATTCCCAAGCCCTTGGCGGTGTCCAGCCAGGTCTCACGTATGGGCAGGTTCAACTTCAGCGTTTCCTGGATACGGCTTATCGGCCGGCCCGGTCCTTCGGTTTCGATGGTGATTGTGCATTGCATCATACTGTGTGGCAAGTGCGAATTGGCTCGGAGGTCCGCATTGCCGGTTGCCGCCGACGCAATGTCGCAAAAGTCGGCGAAATTCAGCATTCCGCTTGATTTTCCGCCGATCTTCACCCATTGTTGCGTTGCACAATAACAGGCTGGTGCCGACTATGGCAGTTCAAGCGATAGGAAACCTTTGGCCGGCACGGGCTGCCGTTCTTGCAACCAGCCGGCTGTTGAAATCGATCGCGCTTTGACCTCGGATCGACCAGGTCCGCATCAAGCAGCAAAGGACCAAGATGCTTCGCGACTTGTCCGCCTACAAGAAAATGTTGATGCTCGGCATTGTCGGGCTGGTGCTCGTCGCCATCCTCGACGCCTTCAGCAATCTGCCCGTCGTCTCCGGCTGCGCGTTCTACGGCAATTGCGCGATCGATAGCTCCGTAGAAGCACCGATCGGGCACAGTCAGGATCCGACGCTGCAATGAAGCCCCCCGGCAAGTCGGCGCTTATCGTCTATGACGGCGACTGCATCTTCTGCCAGAGCTATGTCCGCTTTGCCCGGCTGCGCGACGCGGTCGGTCCTGTCGAACTTCTTGACGCGCGCTCCGGCGATCCGCGCGTTGTCGAGTTTCAGCGCCAGGGCTTCGACCTGAACGAGGGCATGCTCTTCGTTTTCGAGGATCGCGTCTACCACGGCGAGGAAGCCATCAATCTCATGGCGATCCTCAGTTCCTCTTCGACGCTTTTCGGCTGGCTCAACCGCAGGATTCTCTCAAACAGGACGGCCGCGCGGCTGATCTATCCGGCGCTCAAGCTCGGACGCCGGGCCACCCTGAGGCTTCGCGGCCGCTCGCTGATCCCTGCAGACCTCGAACGGCGCTAAAGCATGTCACAAAAGCATGCCCTCGGGCCCTGACCCGAGGGTGCGCAGCGGTTTTGCGACAACGACATGAACTTAAAGCGCCGCGTGTCCCTTGCAATCGCGACACGCTTTAGACAGTTCCCGGCGAAATGGATGGCTAGACTGCCCGGCGACATCTACCAGTTTCCGTGAGAGCGGCGCTCAGTGGGTGCAGGACTTCGGCCGCGAGAAATCCACCAACTTGAACACAAGCAACTTGCGTTCGAGGAGGCTGGGCATTTCGCCTGCGAAGGTCGACGCGTTGGCGCGGGTAATCGTCTCGCCATCCTTCACGTAAGTCACCCAAGCCTCGGGCTTCCGGCGCAGTTGTTTCTTCACATCGAGGAGGACGTGGTAATTGCCCGCCTGCGACTGCCGGACGAGATGGGGCTCGGAGGAATCAACGATCTTCACCACCTCGTTCTGATAGTTGAACATGTATGGTGGCTTGGGAAAGAGCAGATGGTTGGTCTGGCCGGCTTCGGTGTGCAGATTGCTGAACATGTTGATGGAACTCTCCGTCTTGAGCCCGACATAGGGTGACAGGCAGGAGAGGAAGAACAAGCCCGGCACCAAATAGACCCAGAGCGGCTGGCGCGGCGAGGAGACGGTCCGGCAAGGCAGGTTCTGCAGGGCCACATAGGACAGCACCACCATCGCCGCGCCGCCCACTACCGCCCAAATGAGGATCCAGACGGAGTGGACCATCATGTCGAAGGAGCGCCCGGGAAAAGCATAGGTGAGCACAATGACGAGAGTGACCGCGACCAGCATCACGGCCGCGCCCGGCAGCAAGATCCCGATCCGGCCGAACGTCTCGCGCAGCGGATTGGTAAACTCCAGCGAGGTGCGATAGAGCGCCTCGCTGGCGGGCGTGGGGATGCTCAGCACATACAGCGCGAACACCAGGCTGGAAAAGTCCATGTACCAGGAATAGGCCGAGATCGGGATCACGTAATGGAAGACGAGTGCGAGGATGAACCCCACGGCGAAATAGCGCTTCCAGTAGAGAGACACGATCGCGATCGCCTCAATGACGAAGGTGGCGAAGATCGCAAGATACCGGCCAAACAGATTGTCCTCGAGGCCGAACGGACGAGCCAGCGGAGCGTAGAGGCCCACCGCGCAACTCACGGAAGGATCGAGGAAATCGGTGTTGATCTTGTGGAAGATGCCGTAGAAATACATGATGGCGAGCAGCGCCCGGGCGACGATCCGGATCTGTTGATAAAGCTCCATCCGGGCCAGCGCGGCGCCGCGGCCGGCGGCCCGCAGATAGAGCACTGCTGCGCTAAGCAGGATAGCCCCGTTCATCACCGCCGTGATCGTCTTGTTGTTCGAAGCGACCGGCATGCGCAGCGCGTACAGCACAAGCGATACCATCACGAGCCCGATCAAGAACTCGGTTCGCCGCGGGTACAGCAGGAGTAGCAGGCTGAACAGGACGACCGACCAGCTCAGAGCGGCAAACAGCGGCCCCTTGTAGCCAAGCATGGAGTAGATATCACCGGCGATACTGAAGATCGCCGCCATTGCCCAGAACGGGGCAAATGCGGTCAACCCGTCAAATGTATCGTCCCGTCCTCTGACTTTCGTGATCTTGCCGCGACCAACGTTCCATATCGGTGTCGCGCTTGAATACTGCTGCTGCCCAATAAACACCAGTTAAGCCCCCTCAAGTTCCCCTGCAGGTTCTTTTGGCGCCCAACTGGGGACGACCTGGCGCCTTCGGAACCGTTCTATGTTGCACTGCAACATCAGCACGAGCGCAGATAAGAGTCAATCCGCCGTCGTCGGTAGCTCCTGCTGCCGAGCATCAGCCATTGGGAGAGGTGCGGCGGCCCCAAAGCGGGATGCGTTTAATTTGAACTGGCCATCGCGCTCCATGTGTTTCGCCCGCGACTGCATGTCGCCCAAGGCATGCCCTCGGGCCTGACCCGAGGGCGCGCAGCAGTATCAAGACAACGACATGTCAAGACAACGACATGTATGAAAACAAGAACTTGAAGCGGCGTATTAATCCTGCGGATGCGCCGCGCTTCGCCGACTAACGCTGCTTTGCCGTTCTGGGAAATTCCACCACGTCAGCGGGCGGACGCTTGTACTGGGCTGCGACAATTGCATCGATCAGGATGTCCAGGGCGGGGCGCGCCGCGCTGCTCGTCTCGTCATCGCCGCGCAAATAGTGGCAGGCTCGTTCAAGATGGAGGTGGGCTGCGGCAAAGTCACTGGTCATGGATTCTCCTTTTGCCCGCCGCTGGACAAGGATGGCCCATTTCGATTTACCCAAAGGCGAACATCCACAGTTGGATTTGAATCAAATATGGCGGGTTAACCAGATCTTCAGCATCGTGAGGCGACTTTGCGGCTGCGGACATGTGTTGAGTTCCGCCTCAGGCAACAGACCCGCTCCGGAGACCGGGGCGGGTTTTTGCTTGGATTGCCGAACGCCTGCCCAAGCTTACACGCGCTACGCTGCCGCGGCGGCGCCGACCTACCTTCATGCACCGAAGCGGTCCGCCGCAAAGGGCGCGAGGCAGTCAGGATCGCCGCGTCCGGCAATCAGGTCGGCGACCAGGCGGGCGGTGATCGGCGCCAGAGTGAGGCCGAGATGACCATGACCGAAGGCATGGATCACCCTGGGGCTGCCACGTGACCGACCGATGACGGGCCGGGAATCGGGCAGCGACGGCCGGAACCCGAGCCATTCGGATGAGGGCCGGCCGAGTGAGGGGAAGAACTGCCTGGCACCGCGATCCAGCAGCGCCAGCCGGCGCGGATTTGCCGGCGCTGCAAGCCCGCCGAGCTCGACGGTTCCGGCGACACGCAGCCGGCCGGTCATCGGCGTCATGTAGAAGCCGAGATCGACAGGACAGACCGGACGATTGAGCAAAGGCGCTTCGGTCGGGAATTCGAGATGATAGCCGCGTTCAGTCTCGAGCGGGATGCCGTCGCCTGCCTGCATGGCCAGCGCCCGCGATTGCGCACCCGCGGCGATCACCACCGTATTCGCCTTGACGCGAAGGCCGCAACCGCTGAGCCTGACACCGTCCGCCTCGACCTGCAGCCCTGATATAGCAGCGTGTGCCACCGACACGCCGCGGGCGGTTGCGGCATCGAGCAGCCGCCGCATCAGCGTCTTTGGATCGGTGACGTTCATCGAATCCGGGAAGTACAGTCCGCGGGTCCCGGTCGGAGGTAGGCGCGGCTCGAGCGCGGCCACCTCACCCGGCGTCAGGACCTCCTGATGCACGCCAAACCCGGCGCGCAGCGCCCTGCCACCGGCCGCCCTGGCGAAACCGCTCTCGCGACGATACAGGTAGAGGCAACCGTTGCGGCGCAGCAGGTCGGCCATATCGGCCTCTTTCGCCATCTCCTCCCAGGCCGGCAGGGCCTCAGCCAGAAGCCCGGCGAGCGCCAGTGCATTGGCACGAGTGGCCGCCGGAAGCGACTCTCTGACAAAACTGACCAGCCACGGCGCCAACTGGAACAGAGCCGGCCAGCGCAGCGAAAAAGGGCTGTTTGGATCGAGCAGCAGTTTTGGCAGCGCGCGCAGAACGGCCGGATTGCCGACCGGCATACAGGCATATTCGGCGATCGTTCCGGCATTGCCGAACGAAGCGCCCGAGCCCGGCTCATTGGGGTCGACAAGCAAGACTTCGCGGCCCTCGGCGGCAAGGCGGAGCGCCGTCGCCAGCCCGATAACGCCAGCGCCGACAATGGCGATTTCAACGGTTTCCGCTGCTGCCACGACCGTATCTTCTTGTTTGACCATGATCTTTTCCGAAAACCGGCCCCCATTTTTCGGGATCATGGTCTAGACGAAGCCAGGCAGTTGCAGATGCCCGGCCGCGAGCAGTTCGGCCATGGTGTTCAGCGCGGTGCGCAGATCGTCGAGCGAGCGCGCGGCGCCGACATTGATGCGCACTCCGTGCTGCACCGGCTCGCGCCCGACGGCGAAGGCATCGCCGGGAAGAACGGCAACGCCACGTTCCAGGCAGGTGCGAGCGAAACCCGCGCCGCGCCACGGCTCCGGCAGGCGCAGCCAGGCATGCGTCGAGGTGGCGTGGCTCTGGACATCGTAGCGGCCGAGGATTTCGGTGAGGATGGCCTGGCGCTGGCGAAGCTCCTGCTTCTGGGCTTCGATGATACGCGCCGCCGAGCCCTCTTCTATCAGCCGTGCGCCGATCAGCGCGGTCAGAGGGCTGATGCTCCAGCAGTTTATGCGCAAAGCCGCAGCGACCTGGCCGGCTATGGCGCGTGGCGCGATCACAAAACCGAGGCGCAGTCCCGGGGCAAGGCATTTCGACAAGGCGCCGATGTGAACCGTCAATTCGGGCTCGAGGCTGGCAAGCGACGGCGGCGGATTGTCCGCCAGCGGCCGATAGACGTCATCCTCGATGATAAGAACGTTATGGCGGCGGGCGGCAGTCACCAGCTCGTGCCGGCGCTCCTCGCCCAGCGTGATGGTGGTCGGGTTGTGCAGGGTCGGCACCAGGAAGACCGCGCGCGGGCGCAACTGCACGCAGGCCGCCTCGAACGCGTCGGCCCGCATGCCGCCACGGTCCATGGCGATGCCTCTGAGATCGAGCCCATGCACCCGGCACAGTGCATTGATGCCCTGATAGGTCACTTCGTCGGCGAGCACGACCTCGCCCTGCCTGGTCACCGCGCCAAGCACGCAATCCAGCCCATGCTGGGCGCCCGCCGCCAGCACCACCCGGCCGGGATCGCCGGCGCCGGCGACCGGCTGCATCCACTCGGCGATCGCCGCCCTCGCCCACAGCGGCCCCTCGGGCGGGTGATAGTCCTGAAGCGTAGCGTAGTGCCGGTCCTTGGCCAGGCGCGGCAGCAGGAGGGCCATGGCATCGAGATAGGCCGAGGTTGCCGGCCGATTGACGGAAAGGTCGATGACGCCGCTGTCGTCGCTTGGCGCCGACACGAAACCGGGTCCTTCGCCGACATTGCGAGCAGCCACCGTGGTGCCGCGTCCGGGCCGCGCTTCGAGCAGGCCGCGCTGCTGCAGCGTCGACAGCGCCCGCGTCACCGTGGTGACGTTGATGCCAAGCGCGCGGGCAATCTCGCGCTGCGGCGGCAGCCGGTCTCCAACCGCAAGCGTGCCGGCGGTAATCCGTTCGGCAATAGCGTCGGCAAGGCGCCGGTAGACTGGGCCTTCCTCCGAGGCGAGTTGCAGGTCCTGAAGCATGCGGATTGGCGGTTTCGGTGTGTTGAGGCTCTGGCTACCGGCGCATCTAGCATAAGACAATGCTCCGGACAATAGCGCTTGTCCGGTGCTTGACTCCAAAATCCGGGCTGAAAATCTCACACAACACCGAAGAAAGCCGCTTGACGGGCAAACTTGTCTGCATCTATGATTCTTTGGCGATTGATTGTGTGAGCATACAAGTTTGGTTTGCCGCCTTGCGCGGCCAGCGTCAAGCGAGACCGGCACATGGACGGTAAGCACCATTTCGTTTCGACAAGCGGCCATTGCCGGCGCTCAACGGAATTCCGTCCGTGATCGCCGAAGCGACAGGCCTGTCACGCGACAGCGCGGGTCCGGCACCGGGGGCCAATGCCAGCGGCCCCCATGACGGCCGGGGATTTGTCGAGTTCGTCGATGTCGAGAAATCCTATGACGGCCGCACGTTCGCGGTGACACGGCTGAACCTCAGCGTGGCGCGCGGCGAGTTCCTCACTCTTCTCGGCCCCTCAGGTTCGGGCAAGACGACGACGCTCAACATGCTTGCCGGCTTCGAACGGCCGACCAGCGGCGTCATCACGCTTGAAGGCCGGTCGGTCGACAGGCTGCCGCCCTACGAACGCAACATCGGCATGGTATTCCAGAACTACGCGCTGTTTCCGCACATGAGCGTCGAGGAGAACGTCGCCTTCCCGCTCTCGGTCCGCAAGACCACCAGAGCGGACGTGGCATCCCGCGTCGGCCGCGCGCTCGACATGGTGCGGCTGCGGCAATTCGGCGACCGGCGGCCGGCGCAGCTTTCCGGCGGCCAGCAGCAGCGCGTCGCGCTCGCCCGCGCGCTGGTGTTCGAGCCAAGCCTGGTGCTGATGGACGAGCCGCTCGGCGCGCTCGACAAGAAGCTGCGCGAGCACATGCAGATCGAGATCAAGCAGCTGCACACCATGCTCGGCGTCACCATCGTCTATGTCACGCACGACCAGAGCGAGGCGCTGACCATGTCGGACCGCGTTGCCGTGTTCAACAATGGCCGGATTGCCCAGCTCGGTTCGCCTGACGATCTCTACAACACGCCGGAGAGCTCGTTCGTCGCCAGCTTCATCGGCGAGAACAACACGCTGGAAGGCAAGGTCGAGCGCGTCTCCGGCAAGGAGTGCCGCGTCGCGCTGCACGGCGGCGGTTCGGTCGCCGCGCTGGCCATCGGCGTCGCCGAAGGCGCGGCCTGCCATGTCGCCATCCGCCCGGAACGGTTGAAGCTCGCGTCCGCTTCGAACGGTGCAAATGCGTTAGCCGCCACGGTCGAAGGCCGCATCTATCTCGGCGACCACCAGCGTCTTCTGGCCAGGCTGGACAGCGGCCAGGTGCTGACCGTCAAGGTCGGCCCCGAAGCGACCATGGGCAACGGGGAGCCGGTCACGGTTTCCTGCGCGTCGACCGACTGCCGCGCCTTTCCGGCCGATGCCGGAACGGGCGGTTCCATCTCGAAAACAGGGGAATAAGAACAATGAAAATCACAAAAGCCCGGCTGTTCGCCTTCGCGGCAGCCACAGCATTCATCACCATGGGAAATGCCGCTTTCGCAGAAGAGCTTTCGATCATGGCCAGCGGCGGCGCCTGGCAGGATGCCCAGCGCAAGGCATGGTTCGAGCCGTTCAGCAAGGAAACCGGGATCAAGATCGTCGAGCAGGAATATCTTGGCGATCTTGGCAAGGTCAAAGCGATGGTCGATACCGGCAACGTGCCGATCGATCTGGTGACGGTCGAGACCGCGACCGTGCTGCAGGGTTGCGACGCCGGCATTCTCGAGCGGCTCGACTATTCCAGGATCGCCCCGCGTGAAAAGTTCATCGAAGGTTCGGCGCTCGACTGCGGCGTCGGTCTCGACGCCTATGGCGATGTCCTTGCCTATGACCCCAACGTGCTGAAGGAGGCGCCAACCTCGGTCCTCGACATCTTCGACACGACGAAGTTTCCGGGCAAGCGCGCGATGCGCAAGTTTCCGGCACAGAACCTCGAATGGGCACTGATGGCCGACGGGGTCGCGGCGGCCGATGTCTACGAGGTGCTGGCAACCCCCGAAGGCGTCAACCGCGCTTTCAAGAAGCTCGACACCATCAAGCAGGACATCGTCTGGTGGGATGCCGGCGCACAGCCGCCGCAGCTCCTCGCATCCAAGGAAGTGGTGATGACCACCGCCTGGAACGGCCGTATCCAGAACGCCATCGACAAGGACGGGGCGCCGTTCAAGATCGTCTGGAACAACCAGATCCTCGAATATGATATGATCGCCATTCCGAAAGGCGCCAAGAACCCGGATCTGGCCTACAAATACCTTGCCTATATCAGCCAGCCGGAAATCAACGCCAAGCTCGCCAGCTACATCACCTACGGGCCGGTGCGCAACGATGCGGCCTCCTTCGTCGCGCCGGACGCCCTGCCGAAATTGCCGAACGCACCCGACCACATGAGCGCTTACCTGGTCGCCGATACCGAATTCTGGGGCGACTATGGCGAGGATCTGGTCAAGCGCTTCAACGCCTGGCTCGCGCAGTAGGGAAAATGTCGGCGCTCGAGCCCACGAAACTGGACCGGCCACGGGCAAGCCGCGACTGGTCGGCCGCCGATTCCGGCGCAGCAAAGTCGGTTGCGGCAGCACTTCGCCGCGCCGATCTCGGTGACCGCCTGCGATCGCTGACGTTGGCAGCACCTTTGCTCGTGCTGCTGGCTCTGAGCTTCGGCATCCCGATCGTCCTGTTGCTGTCGCGCGCCGTCTATGATCCGACGATTGCCAACGCACTGCCGCAGACCAGCCAGGCATTGCGCGGCTGGAACGGCACCGGACTGCCCGACGATGCTGCGTTCCTGGCCCTTGCCGCCGATCTCCGCAGCAATCAGGCCAAGGGCACCGCCTACGAACTCGCCAAGAGCCTCAACGCCCGCCTGCCCGGTGCGCGCAGCCAGGTGCTCAAGACGGTGCGTCGACTCGAGGCTGCCGACAGGCCGCCGCTGGATGTGATGAAAGCGGTGCCGTTCTGGTCGGCGCCGGGCACATGGCCGGTCATCGAGAGCGGCACCCATAGCGTGACGTCGTTCTATCTGCTGAGCGCGCTTGACCTGCGCTGGAATGCCGATGGCGGCATCGAAAGAGTGCCACCCGAACAGGCGATCTTCGTGCAGGTGTTCATGCGCACATTTTTGGTCGCCGCAGCGGTAACGCTGGCCACGCTGGTCCTGGGCTTCCCCCTCGCCTATCTCATCGCCAGCGTGCCCAAGGGCCTCGCCGC
Source organism: Mesorhizobium sp. WSM4816 (assembly GCF_055811535.1). Lineage (NCBI taxonomy): Bacteria > Pseudomonadati > Pseudomonadota > Alphaproteobacteria > Hyphomicrobiales > Phyllobacteriaceae > Mesorhizobium > Mesorhizobium sp. WSM4816. The sequence goes on from NZ_JBVVQR010000012.1 coordinate 116,925, forward strand.
CATTCTCATCGTCGCGGTGCTGCTGCCGTTCTGGACGTCGATCCTGGTGCGAACCGCGGCCTGGACGGTGCTGCTGCAGAAATTCGGCCTGGTCAACGATCTGCTGCTGTGGCTCGGCGTCGCCGACGACCGGCTCGATTTGATGTACAGCCGCATCGGCCTGATCATCGCCATGACCCACATCCAGCTGCCGTTCACGCTGCTGCCGATCTACAGCGTCATGCGCACCATCCAGCCCTCGCAGATGAAGGCTGCCTATTCGCTCGGCGCAAAACCGTTCACCGCCTTTCGCCGCGTCTATCTTCCACAGGTCTTTCCGGGCGTCATGGCCGGTTGCCTGCTCACCTTCATCCTTTGCCTCGGCTATTACATCACGCCGGCGCTGATCGGCGGCGCCAGCGACCAGCTGATCAGCAATTTCATCGCCAGCTATGTCAATGTCGAACTGAATTGGGAGATGGCGGCGGCGCTCAGCTTCATCCTGCTCGTCTTCACCCTGGCGCTGTTCGGCATCTTCGCCCGCATCCTCGGCCTCGACCGCCTCAAGCTGGTATAGCCATGTTGCTATCTGCCTATCCAACGACCGGCGAAAGAATCCGCACCACCCTGCTCTGGCTGTGGTGCGGCATGGTGATCCTGTTCCTCCTCGTGCCGATCCTCATTCCCGTTCCCTTGTCGTTCAACAGCGGCGCCTTCTTCATCTTTCCGCTGGAGGGAATTTCGACGCGCTGGTACGAGGTCGTGCTCGGAACCCAGCGCTGGCAGGCAGCCATCGGCAACAGCCTGATCGTTGCGTTCGGGACGACGCTGATCGCAACGATACTCGGCACGTTGACGGCGATCGCACTTTCCGACGAAAAATTTCCCGGCCGCCGCATCGTCATGCCGCTGCTGCTGTCGCCGTTGATCGTGCCGGTGGTGATCACCGCCGTCGGCTCGTATCTGTTCTATGCGCGCGTCGGCCTCGCCAGCACCTATGCCGGGATCATCCTGGCGCATACCGCACTCGCCAGCCCCTTCGTCGTCGTCACGGTGGGGGCGAGCCTCTCCGGCTTCGACCGCAATCTGATGCGCGCCGCCGCCATCTCCGGCGCAAGACCCATCACATCGTTCTTCAGGGTGATGCTGCCGCTGATCCTGCCCGGCGTGCTGTCAGGGGCGGCCTTTGCGTTCGTCACCTCGTTCGACGAGGTCGTCGTGGCGCAGTTTCTGGCCAGCGCCAATCAGCGCACGATGCCGCTCGAGATGTTCATCGGCCTGCGCGAGAAGCTCTCCCCCGCAATCACCGCCGCCGCGACGCTGATGATGGCACTGTCGATCGTGCTGCTGGTCGTCGCCAATGTTCTGGCCCGCCGTGGCAAGCAGCGACCGCGTATTGATTAGCCTTCGCGCGGCGGTCGGCCCGAGCCGCTATAGGTCCTCCTGCATCAGGCCGCTTTACGTTGCGATTTCCATATCCCAAGCCGAAATGACCCTCGGCCAATGCCGAGCGGCGTGATCGAGTATTCCACGCGGGACGAGCGCGCAGAAAGCGCCGGCGCATCCAGCCGTTGGGGCCTTGAAATTTCGGCCAAGGCGTCCAAAATTTTGGTCAGGCGAAACTCTCGCGAGCCACCGAAGAACGTCAACGAAGGAGAATGTTTGAAGCGGAGGACCATCGATGGAAGGAGTTGCTGTTCCCCCGAATGCGCCTGAAACCCCTGATCGTTTTCTCGACCGTCTGCTCCACCCGGCGCGGCACTTCGAGCGGCCGCAGGACGTGCTCGCAGATATGACGCTGGACCTTCAGGAAAAGCGTGCCATCCTTTCATCCTGGGCGTCGGATGCCTGTGCGGTAGAATCGGTGCCCGCACTGCGTATGCCGCCGGGCGCAACCGCACCAGTCACTTTCGACGCGATCATGGAGGCGTTGCGCCATTTGGACGAGCTATCCCGCCACATCGGCAGTGGCCGCAAGGCTGACGGCTCAACGCTGACCGGCTTCGCAGCCACGGTCGACCAGCTCTGACGGGCTGCGTCTCTCCGAAAATTTTCCTATGTGCCTCTTGAAGGCGCAACACACTGTTCTAAATCAGTAATCGCCGGTCGCCGCATGGGGCCGGCGCAAGTCCAGGAGGCGTCAAGGCTCTTGGCGCCATCCTGTATCCATGTTGCTCAAAGGAGGATGTGGCTATGAGGACGAACCTCGATTTTACCCCCCTGTTCCGGTCAAGCGTCGGCTTCGACCGCATTTTCAACATGCTCGAGAATGCGAGCCGCGTCAGCACGATCGACAACTGGCCGCCTTACGACATCGCCAAAGTTGGTGAGGATGACTACCGCATCACAATGGCGGTGGCCGGGTTCTCGCAGGATGAACTGACGATCACTCACCAGCCCAATATGCTGGTTGTGAGCGGATCGCAGCCCGGTGAAGACAATGGCGAGTATCTCTACCGCGGTATTGCCGGTCGCGCCTTCGAGCGCCGGTTCGAACTGGCCGACCATGTCAAGGTAGCCGGCGCCAGCCTCGAGAACGGGCTGCTCACCGTCGATCTCAAGCGCGAGATTCCTGAAGAGATGAAACCGCGCCGGATCGATATCGGCGGCAGCGCGGCAAAGGCGAAGCCGAAGCAGATCGAAGGCGAAAAAAACGCGGCGTGATGCATCGCACATCTGAAAGGGCAAGGCACCGGCTCGTCGGTGCCTTCCACAGGCATGTCTGCTGATCATGGAGGAAATGACAATGAATATGCGTGATCTCATTCCGTGGGGCCGCAACGAAAGCCAGGCCCCGAGCGTCTATCGCGGCGCCGACCAGAACCCGTTCCTTTCGCTTCATCGCGAGGTGGACAGGTTGTTCGACGACGTTTCGCGGACGTTTTCCACGCGCTTTCCTTCGCTGGGACGGCTCTCGCCGTTCAACGGCGGCTGGCCGAAGCTGGAGATTACGGAATCGGATAACGAACTTCGTGTTATCGCCGAGGTCCCCGGCATGGAAGAGAAGGACATCGAAGTCCTGCTCGACGACGACGTGCTGACCCTGCGTGGCGAAAAGCGGTCGGAAACCGACGACAAGGATTACTCCGAGCGCTTCTATGGTCGCTTCGAGCGGCGCATCCCCCTCGGCTACGAGGTCGAAGACGACAACGTCAAAGCGTCGTTTGCCAATGGCGTCTTGACACTGACGCTGCCGAAGAACCCGAACGCGCAGTCGAAGGTGAAGCGCATTCCGATCAACCACTGACGCATGGAACCGTCGGAGGCGGCAGACGCTGCCTCCGGTGCATCCTTCGCCAAAATGGGAGGGATGGATGATGCAGAGGCAAGAAAGTGAAGTCACACGAGTTGTAGAAAATCTCGAACCGGCAAACGACATCAGCAGGAGAGCGCCTTGGTTCGGCAGATCCGAGTTCCCGCGCGACGCGGTTGCGCGGATCTACAAGCCTTGCCGCTCAGTCACGACCTCGGGCCGTGCGCGGCCGAAGGGCTGGCGGCTGGTGTTCGAGCGCCGTACTGCGCCGGTCGTCGAACCGCTGATGGGCTACACCGCAGGCGCAGACACGCTGACCCAGGTCGAGCTTGATTTTCCGACGCTTCAGGCGGCCATCGACTACGCCGAACGCCAAGGCCTTGCCTATGTCGTCCAGGGTAATTCGGCGGCCGCAACGCCCGACTGCGCATCGTCAGATGCTGAGAAAGGGCTGCAGGCCGGTGCAGATGTCGTCTGGAATCGGCTTCAGCTGGCTTGGCTGCAAGGCAGCTACGGTGCTGTGTCGCAGGCCTCGCATTATCGGTCGGCGCTGGCAGAGCCGGAGGCGCTCTATGCGTCGCCCATGGACGTCATCGCCGACCCGCTTCTGAATGTCGAAGAGAAACGCTCCATCCTGCGCAACTGGGCATGGAACGAATATCTGGTTGATCTGGCGACCGGCGAAGGCATGCCGGAGAACCATCGCCCGGCGCGGCGCGACGAAGTAGAGCTGGCACTGCTCGCGCTGGAGCGCGGGATTGCTGCAGCAAACCTCGCCGTCTCCATTCCCCAACAAAAGCAAAAGGAAATGTGAGATGGCGCCGGCAGACGAAGAACGCTTCGCGGTGGCGAAGGGCAATCCTTGGCCGCCGCACCCGCCTTCGGTCAGAGGGCGGTGCACTGACATGAAACCAAGGGAGAATGAACAATGCTGAAATCGCTGAAAACTGAAAGTCGTCCGGTGATCGACGTCCTCAACGCGATCGCCGGCATCGCGCTCGTGCTCTCGCCCTGGTATCTCGGCTATGAGGCTGAGACCTATGCGGCATGGAACGCCTGGATCGCCGGTGCGGTGATCGCTCTGATCGCGGTCGGTGCGCTGGTTGCGTTCCATGCCTATGAGGAATGGGCAAACCTGGTGGTCGGGCTGTGGACGCTAGTTTCGCCTTGGGCTCTCGGCTTCTCCGGCCTGGCGGCGGCCATGTGGGCGCATGTGATCGTCGGTATCGTCGTCGTGGCACTCGCTGCCGGAAGCCTCTGGTTCTTCGGCAATCGCCCGCTCTCGACGGCCTGATCACAGTCTTTTCGCGGGCCCGGATTCGGGCCCGCTCTTTTGCCTGATGATTGAAGTCCGCTCGCTTTTTGCCGACCTGGTTGGCGTTGACATTCGCGGCAGGCCGCGGCGCTCGTGGCTCGTTATTCTTGGCGGCGTGGAAGAAACAGGTGAACGCTTGTTCCCTCGCCGACGGCGCTCTCGATCCGTATATGTCCCCCGGACTGCTTCATGAAACCGTAAACCTGGCTCAGCCCAAGTCCCGTTCCCTCCCCCTTGGTAGTGAAGAAGGGCTCGAATACCTGGGCCAGAATGTCCTTGCTCATGCCGCAGCCCGTGTCATGAACCGTCACGCGGACAAACGACGCGGCTACAGAACGCACATCTTCGAGCTCTTCGGGAGCATTGCTGGTCACGATCGAAAACGTGCCCTTGCCGGCCATGGCGTCCTTGGCATTCACCGCCAAATTGAGAATTGCGACGTCAAGCTGATTGGCGTCGACGAGAACCGGACCGAGTGCGGGATCCAGATCGCGCCTGATCGTAATTCCGCTGCCAAGCGTCCGCTCCAGGAGCATCGTGAGCGACTCAATTCGGGCGTTTAGATCGACTGTCTCCGGATACAGCGACTGTCCGCGGGAGAAGGCGAGGAGTTGCTGCGTCAGCGCGCCGCCGTTTTGCGTTCGTTTGAGCAACTCTTCGATCAGCATCGCCGTTTTCGGACTGGCGGGATCGTCGCGCAACTGCCTCTGCAGCAGCCGCAGTCCCGATTCGAAGACGGCAATCAGATTGTTGATGTCGTGGACAATCCCGGCTGCAAGGCGACCGATCGCTTCGAGCTTCTGCGATTGCCGCCGGCGCTCTTCCTGCGCGCGCTGCTGGGAGACGTCACGAAGGCTGGCAAGCAGCGCCGGCTTTGCGTCCCAGCTCACCTCCACTGTCCGCATCTCCACATCGGCCGGCGGCCGACGCGGCCGGTGGATGGTAATGTCGGCGGTTTCGCCGGAAACGACCGGCAGGCCGAGTGGAACTCGGATGAGATCGTCAGGCGAATGGCCGAAGATCCGTGCAGCCGCTGGATTCGCGTAAAGTACTGCGCCCGACAGGTCGACGACGAGTATCCCGTCGGCCGTGTTTTCGATCAGACGTCGAAAGTTCAGGTGACTGATGCCCGTCAGCGGTGGCTCGTTGACTAGTTCGAGCATTTCGGCGGTGCTCTGGCCCATGCCCCGTGCTCCTCACGCTGCTGAAGAACCTGCGGCGGGATCCCGGAACACGTCGGGTGCGCCATCGAAGGGCTCACCGAGATGCATGCCGGTGCCGTCGATCGTGAAGCGCCGTATCTGCTTGTCATGCTCGCTGCCGCGCATTTTCAGCACCATGATCCCGCGGTTCATGAGATGCCTCTCCTGAATGTAGCGCAACAGGATGATCGAGTCTGTGAGGGTCGAGATATGTTGTTCACTGGCGCTTTGGCCACCGACAAGCGACTTGTCGGTGGCAGTGCAAAGACCAGCGATCTCGCGTTTCTTGATAAAAGAGGTGAGACTGATCAGGAATTCGCGGAAGCCGGTTTCCGGCGCGATCCGTTCCAAGGCGGACAGGCTGTCGATCGCGATCCTGTCCGGTTTAAATTCCTCGACGAGTTCGCGGATCATCAACAGATGATCCGGCAAGTTCTGCGCCTCCGGGTAGATGCAGACGATCTTCAGCCGGCCGTCGGACTCCATGGCCCTGAAATCGACGCCCCATCCGCGCGCATTGCGAAACAGCTGACCGCGGCTCTCTTCGTAGTCGACCAGCAACGCACGCTCACCAGCCGCGACACCGCCAGCAAGAAAATTGGTTACCAGCAGGGTCTTTCCAGTGCCTGTCGCGCCGCTGACAAGAGTGACGCTGTCGCGGAAGAAACCGCCGCCGCACATCCGGTCGAGTTCTGAATTGCCGCTCGTCACCCGTTTCGTGCTGGATTGCTGCTCGAGGCGCAAGGAGGACAAGGGCACTGCGACTATGCCTTGCTCGACGACCAGCGTGATCGGCACCTCCCCTTCGACATGGCGGCTGCCGCGCATCTTGAGAACCTCGATGGTCCGCCTGCGCCGCTCGCGATCGAGCGCATTGCGCAGTATCACGACATTGTCGGCGACGAACTCCTCGATCCGGTGGCGGGAAATTTCGCCATATTCGCTGTTGCGCTCGGCAGTCATCAGCACCGTCAGCCCTTCCTTCTTGAGCGCCGTCGCGATGCGCATGAGTTCCCGCCGTACCGACGTCTGCTCTCCGACGAAATGATCAAAGAGCTGGGTAATCGAGTCCAGCACGACGCGCCGCGCGGCGGCGTTCCGCGCCGCGTGCAATATACGCGTCAACAGGCCGGCCAGATCGAACTTGCCGACAATCATCTGGTCGTGGTCGCGCGGGCTGGCGTCGACGAAGACGAGCTTGTTGGTTTCGCGCCAGCGGCGAATATCCCAGCCGAAACTGGCCATGTTGACCTCGATATCGGCCGGTGATTCCTCAAAGGTGACGAAGATGCCCGGTTCGTCGAGACCGGTGATACCGTGGGCCAGAAACTGGGTCGCGAACACTGTCTTGCCACTGCCCGGCGTGCCCCCGACAATGGTGGTGCGCCCGCCGTGGCAGCCCTCCCATCACAAGGTCGTCGAACGCTTCGATGCCCGTCTTGACGCGGTCGAGCACGGGATCGACGAGGGTCACATCAGCTGTGGTCATGGCCACCATCCTTGTTGCGATAACCGAAATAATCGAGAACCTGATCGATGTTGCTGATATCGCCGACCAAGCGGCGCGGCGGGCTCGCCGTTTCATCGGAAAGCGTCGGCGTCGCCAATATGCCGGCCTGTTCTGCCGCTTCGGGATGCGCGAGAATGTCGACGGTCTCGATTTCAATTCCGCCGGCCAACGCCTGGATCTTCAGCCGGCTTTCCAAGGCTCGTCGGGCGGCGGGCGTATCTCCGGCAATGTAGAGGCGGAGCGCGGCGCGAGGGTCGGACAGGTTGTTGTGGCTCATATCTCACGCCTGGCTGCACGAACATTGCAGATCGGCGTGCTGAAGGCGCCACGCCACGAATCCAGTTCGCCGGCATTCCTGTCTTCCCTGGCGACCGGCCGGTCTTGCCTGGAGCCGATGCGCCACGGCTCGCGCTCGGTGAGGCCTGGATCAGCGCCTATGCGTCGTTTGTAGATAGCCGTGATCGGCGCGTCTGCGCACTAGTGAACATTTCCGCCTGCTCCGCGTTATGAGGGGCCAGAATTTTTGAAGAAGGGGCGGCGCGATGAAACATCAGCAAGGGGAGCCGATCGGAAACAACCTGCTCCGGGCACTCAGAACCGACGACTGGAAGATATTGCAGCCGAGCCTCGAACACTGGTCGGCGCTAACCGGGACCTTGCTGCATGAACCCGGCGATACCGTTCGTTACGCCTATTTCCCTCGCGGATCGAGCTTGGTCTCTTATCTCGTCGTCTTGAATGATGGGCGAGCGATCGAGACGGCGCTCGTTGGGCGAGAAGGCGCTGTCGGCGGCATCGTCAGCCAAGGCAGGCTACCGGCCTATACGCGGGCGGAAGTCCAGTTGGGAGGTTTTTCTTCCGAATCGATCTGAACCACCTCGAAGACGCGAAATCAGCCTCTTTGACGTTGCGCCACCTGTTCGCTCGTTATGCGGATTGCCTGATGGCACAGGTATTCCAATCGGTCGCGTGCGGTGCTGCGCATTCAATCGAACAACGCACCGCGAGATGGCTGCTGGCTGCGGTCGAGCGGACGGGAGTCGACGCCATGACGGTGACCCAGGAACAGCTTGCCGTCATGCTCGGGGTCGGTCGCAGCTATTTGAGCCGCGTCATCCGCGACCTGAGGCAGCGCGGGGTCATTGAGACGCGGCGCGGCCAGATTTCCATTCGCAAGGCCGACAGGCTGCGATCGCTGGCTTGCGAGTGCAACGCAGCCGTCAGCCACCATTTCAATGACGTGCTGAAGGGCGTCTATCCGGCGGAGCACCCGCATGACGGATTTACTGATCTACAACCTGGCATGCGAGAATGACCGTCAGACCCGTCTCCGGGAACGGCAGGCCGGGCTATCCGTTCTCAACTGGCCGGCCGGATGTCCCCGGACCGGCTTTTTTGTGCCTCGGCTACATGGATATGGATGCCGTGGCGGTTCGGCGACCTACATCGGTATGACGCTAACATCGATATGACGCTGGAGGACACGCCATGGACATGAGCAACAGGAAGACGCAGTTCAATGTCTGGTACTGGATCGCCGCCTTCATCGGGCTGATGATCTTTCAATATGTCTACACCGCCACGCAGAATATCGCGCAGATCCCCTACAGCCATTTTGAGACCCTGCTGCGCGACGGCAAGATCGCCGACGTGCAGGTTTCCGATCGCTTCATCCAGGGCCGCTTCAAGGAGCCGCAGGACGGCAAGCCGCTGTTCATTACCACGCGCGTCGAGCCTAACCTCGCGCGGCAGCTGCAGGAACACGGCGTCACCGTCACTGGCCAGATCGAAAGCACCTTCCTGAGCGACCTGCTCTCCTGGGTCGTCCCGATCCTCGTCTTCTTTGGCTTGTGGATGCTGCTGATGAGACGAATGGCGGGTGGCATGGGCGGTTTGATGCAAATCGGCAGGAGCAAGGCCAGGGTCTATGTCGAGGCCAATACCGGCGTCGGCTTCGACGACGTGGCGGGCGTCGATGAGGCCAAGGCCGAGTTGCAGGAAATCGTGGATTTCCTGAAAAGCCCGCAGGAATACGGCCGTCTTGGAGGGCGCATGCCCAAGGGCGTGCTGCTGGTCGGACCGCCCGGCACCGGCAAGACACTGCTCGCGAAAGCCGTTGCCGGCGAGGCAAAAGTTCCGTTCTTCTCGATCTCGGGCTCGGAATTCGTCGAGATGTTCGTCGGCGTCGGCGCCGCCCGTGTGCGCGACCTGTTCGAGCAGGCACGCGCCAAGGCCCCGGCGATCATCTTCATCGACGAGCTCGACGCGCTGGGCCGCGCCCGCGGTGCAGGCCCGATGATGGGCGGACACGACGAAAAGGAGCAGACGCTCAATCAACTCCTGGTCGAGCTCGACGGTTTCGACCCGAAAATCGGCGTCGTGCTGCTCGCCGCGACGAACCGCCCGGAAATCCTTGACCCGGCACTTCTTCGCGCCGGCCGTTTCGATCGGCAGGTGCTGGTCGATCGCCCGGACAAGCAAGGTCGCGTCCAGATCCTTAAAGTCCACATGAAGAAGGCCAAGCTGGCAGCGGATGTCGATGCCGAAAAAGTTGCCGCCCTGACGCCGGGCTTTACCGGCGCCGACCTCGCCAACCTGGTCAATGAGGCAACCCTGCTCGCCACGCGCCGGAGGGCGGATGTCGTCACGATGGACGATTTCAACAATGCGGTCGAGCGCATCGTGGCAGGGCTCGAGAAGCGCAACCGGCTGTTGAACCCGAGGGAACGCGAGGTCGTCGCCTATCACGAAATGGGCCATGCGTTGGTAGCCATGGCGCTGCCCGGCGTCGACCCCGTGCACAAGGTATCGATCATCCCGCGCGGCGTCGGCGCCTTGGGCTACACGATCCAGCGGCCGACCGAGGACCGCTTCCTCATGACCCGCGAGGAACTGGAGAACAAGATGGCAGTGCTGCTCGGCGGCAGGGCGGCCGAGTGGATCGTGTTCGGGCATCTGTCCACGGGGGCCGCCGACGACCTGGCCAAAGTGACCGATATCGCCCGCGCCATGGTGACGCGTTACGGCATGTCGGAAAAGCTCGGCCATGTGGCGCTGGAAAAGGACCAGCGCTCCTTCCTGAGCCCCAACCCACTTGCCGGCGGTCCGCGCGAGCACGATTACGGCGAGGCCACCGCCGAGGCTATCGACGAGGAGGTTCGCGGCATCGTCGACACAGCTTTTTCGCGAACCGTCGGGCTCCTCACCGAGCGACGGGACCTGCTGGAAAAGACGGCGCGCAAGCTGCTCGAGATCGAGACGCTCAGCGAGGCCGAACTCGCATCGCTCGTCGGAAACGCCGCGGCAGCGGATCGCACGGCGGCATCCGAACCGCAATCGGGGAAGCGACCGATACGACGAGGCAAGGCTGCGGCGACAAATTTTTCGCGCCGGGCCGAGTGACGGCCTTCCTGTCCCGACCTGGTCCGGGGTCGACTGCCGAAAGCCGCAGCCCGACGTGAGAGATACTGCCTGCGGCGGGAAGGCGACCGCGGCAAGCAGAATCGCAATCCCTCATCAATCCATTGAGTCATGCTGGTAAAGCTCATCCATGCTGAGCGTCGCCAGAGCGGCGAAAGGCGCCTGCTTTTTCACGCGACCGCCGCTGAGGATCACCACGTCGTCGCAGAATGAGATGGTGCTGTGATGATGACTGATCACTATGGTCGTGCGGCGGCCTGCCCTCGACTTCAAGGTCTCGACGATCGCCGCTTCCGACAGTCCGTCCACCGCATTGGTGGCTTCGTCCAGGATGAGGATATCGGGATCGCGCACCAATGCTCTCGCCAGTGCGATCCGCTGCCGCTGTCCGGCTGAAAGATTGACGCCCCGGTAGCCGACGACCGTCTGGTAGCCTTGCGGCAGATGTTCAATGAATTCATGCGCTTCGGCCAGCTGTGCAGCACGCTGGGCGTCGCCGGCCGAGGCTGCCTCCTGCCCGTAGATTATGTTCTCAAAAATGGTGCCATCCACCAGTTCCAAATCCTGGCTGGCGAGTGCGATATGCCTTCGCCAGTGGCTGGGATCGATCTGGTCGAGGGGTGATCCATCGACGAGAATTCTACCGGCATCAGGCTCGACGAAGCGGCACAGGAGATTGACGATCGTCGTCTTGCCTGCGCCTGAGCGGCCGATGAGCGCCGTCGAGCGGCCGCTGCGGATCTCGAATGCCGCCGAATGCAGCACCACGGCACGCTGGTCCTTGCCGGAATAGGTAAAGGTCACGTCATCGAACTTGATCCGTTCCGCCAAGCCCTGGAACGGTCGGTGTCCTCGCGGAGGTTCGGGCTTGTCGGTCGGGTCCAGCATCCAGACCACCTCTTCAAGCGACCCACTCAAGCCTTGCAACTGGCTCCAGGCCATTTGCAAGGCCCGCATATACGGCTGCAGCCTGTAGAGCAGGATGACGAACGCGACGATCAGCGGGAAACTCACGCCCACGAACCAGGCGCCGATCACCACCGCCAGAAACAGCATCGCGTGGAGAACCTCGGTCAGCGGCGGCAACGCGCCCTGACGCGTAAGCAGGACGAAAGCTGCCCGGCGAACCGCGTCCGACGCCTGATCGAATGTCGCCTTCTCGCGGCTCTCCTGTCCGAAAATACGGATCAGACGCCCGGCATGCACGAGGTGGAGCATCTGCGATGCAAGATCGCTGTTGCGCGAGGCGACGCTGCGGCTCGGCGCCTTCAAATTGGCTGACAGCACGGCGTGCGCGATCTGAACGACGACCAACCCCAGCGTGACCAACAGTGTCATCTGCCATGAAAGCAGGAGCAGAAAAGCCAGCAGAATGATTGCGGCAGATGCGCTGACGATGGCCGTCAGCATGATCTGGATCGCATCCGATGCCCGCCAGGATTCGTTGGAGATGATGTTGAGCAGCCGTCCGGGACTTTGCTGCAGGAAGAATGGATAACCGACCCGTAGCAACTGCTCCGACAGTGCGCTGCGGATCGAATGGCTGGCCTTGCCATAGATGAAGGTCGTCAGCAGCGTGTTTGCGAAGGCGAAGACGTTCTTCAGGACGATCGAGCCGAGAATGGCGACCGAAATGACGATCAGCCGGTCGCGCTCGCTCAGGTTAGATCCGAAATGCTGGAAGACGGCAGAAAAGCCGGCCATTCCGGTTTGATCCCCCTGCCCCATGATGATGCCCAGCAAGGGGATGATCAGCCCTATGCCGAAGCCTTCAAGGGCCGCGCTGGCAAGACCCAGCATCACCACGGCAGGAAGCAGCCGCAGTTGCTTCCGTCCAAGCGCGCGGCGCAGCATCGGCAGGCTCGGCGGTACCAGTCGCATTATGGCGTATTCACCCTCGCCTCGGCATTTGCCTGTTGATCCTGTGCTTGTTGATCCTGCCGCACTTGCGGCGCCTCTGGCCGTCTCGCCAACGAAAGAACCGCGAACTTGGCCGCGCCGAGCAGATTCATGACGACGATCGGCCAGTGCGACAGCTTGAGTTCGCAATCGAACCGAGGCCCCTTCACCAATTCCCGGAAAGCCGATCGCACGGCCCAGTAGAAATGGCGAAGCAGCCAAGGCGCATGGCGAACATGTTTCAGGCACAGCCCGCCATTGCCCAGGCAGTAGTCGCGGTGGAGCTTTTCGATGGCCTTGTGATCTCGCCGGCCGTGATGGTGGAAAATCGTCATGTCGGGCACATATTCGACTGGAATTCCGAGCAGCACCGCTCGCACCAGATAGTCAGTATCTTCCGCGGAGCGCAGCGGGCCGCCTGCGCCGAACCGCTCGTCGAAAAGGCCGATACGGGCAGCAGCATCGCGGTGCATCGTCATGTTGCAGCCGAGCACAAAGCCGCCGGGATGAACATCCGATGTAAGCCGCTCGCGGACCAGCGATCGCTTGATCGTGAACGGCAAATCCCTGGCATCGCCGATCTCGACGCGGCCTCCCCGGACGACCCGTTCCCCGCTCCCATAATGTCGCTGCAAATCACTGAGGTAGTCGCCATGGACTTGGCAATCATCATCGACGAAGACCAGCACACGGCCCCGTGCGCGCGCCAGACCGGCGTTGCGGGCCGCCGCCAATCCGCGTCGTGGCTCGCAAACAGCGGTCAATGGGATGTCCGACAGTTCGGCGATGCTGGCCAGGCGTTCTGCCGTGCGGTCGGTCGAGCCGTTGTCGACAACCACGAGTTCGGCCGCGAAGGCAGGATGGGCACGGCACGCGGCTTGGATCGACTTGATGCAAGGCTCGAGCACCGCAACGCGGTTGCGCGTGCAGACGATGAAGCTGACCTCCGGTGCGGGGCCGTGCTGCGGCCGGGGATCGGCCGAAATGGGCGCAAGCATACTCGAGCGACCGTGCTGCAGAGGCTGGTGGGATTTGACTGTCATTCTAGCTCGACCCAAGGGAAGGCAGAACCGCCGCGGCCGGCACGGATTGCAAGTACCGCGACAAGGCGTCTACCTGCCTGGTCGCCGAAATCGAGACGAGACTGAACCGTGGCGCGTAGGCGCCGGCACGCAATGCGTACCGCTCGCGACGCCGAATGCGGTCCCATTTGGCAGTTCGCGTCAGGAACTCATGCGTCAACAGCGGTTGCATCTCATCGCCTATGAGTTGGTAGAGGAAATAAAACAGGTTCAGCGTGCCGGCCTCATAGCTCGGCCTCGTTTCCGCCGGCAGTCCGGAAATCCTCTCCTGCAGCGCAAGCATCCAATCGGCGGCACGGCGGACCGTGTCCATTGAGGCAGTATCACCGATGTCGCGGAGGTCCCGCGCGTTTGGCGCGAGGCCTTCCCGCTCAAGGGTTTCGGCCACGATCTTCAAATGCGTCCTTCGCATCTCCCGCTTGTGCCGGTTCGTCACGCTGTCGCCATGGATACGATAGGCGATCAGGTTTTCGGGGATCATAGCCGCCGGGTAACGGTCGGTAAGCCGTCTGAAGAGATCGAAATCTTCGGCATGGGTATAGCTCTCGTCGTAATATAGATCGCCGTCCTTTATGGCGTTCTTATTAAAAACTACTGTCGGATGCATGAATATCGTGAAGAACATTGACAATATTCCCAGGATATTTTCCTGAAGAGCTGGATCAGGCAGGCCTTTGACGATGCGGTTGCCAAGCAGGAAATCGACACCTGCGCCGCACAGGGCGAGGTCGGGCCGCCGGTTGAAGAGTGCGACCTGACGCGACAGGCGCCAGGGATAGGCGATATCGTCGGCGTCCATCCTGGCGACCAGATCACCGCGAGCCACCGCCAGCCCTTCATTCAGGGTTGCGATGAGGCCCCGGTTTTCGCGTGAGACGATGGAGATGCGGTTGTCAGATTTGCGGAAATTCTGCAGGATCTGCAGGGAATTATCCGTCGATCCGTCATCGATCGCGATGATCTCCAGGCGATCGTAATCCTGCCGCAGGATGCTGGCGAGCGCGGCAGCCAGATAAGGTCCGGCATTATAGATCGGCAGCAGAACGGACACCAAGGGAGCAGCCATGGTCAGCTCCGATCCGTTCGCGGGAGGTCGCGTGCCAGGGATGCTTTGCGGCCATCGAGCGGGCCGCCGAAATAAGCTCCTGTTGTCCTTCCAAGCCACCCGGCGTCATCCGTTTTGACACCTGCCAGAATGACGGCGCCAACTCCTGGAGCAACATAGGGGAAGTAGCGCTTGAGGCTGTTGAGCGGCTTTTCGAAAAGCAGCCATGAGACCGAAGCCACAATGATGGTCGCCGCTCCTGCAACCAGGAATCGCCCCGGCCCTTGCTCAGAGACGTTGAGCGGGATCCAGGGCTGGGACATGACCGCGAGCGACAGGACGATGGGATGGTAGAGATAAACGCCGTAGCTGACGCGGCCAAGCGCCAGCAGCGGTGGCAGGTTGAGAAACTTCCCCCGATAACCGTCAATGCCGGAGGAACAGCTCGCAACGACCACGACCAGCGGCACGAGAGGCAGAACTTCCAAGAGCAGCCAGCGGCCCCATTCCTGCACGGAATTTGCCGGCGTCGGAGCAAACCACTGCAGGACGAAAAAGGCGGCCGCGAGCGCCGGCCAGCCAAATCGCAGCCACTGAGGCAAGACAGCGGTTCTGGTTCGGTAGACTGCAAGCAGCGCACCTGACGCCAGCGCGTCCATTGATGCTGGCGGAAGCAGGTCGCGCGCGAGGTCGGGACTTCCGGTGATCGGCCAATAAAAGCGATACGACAACGACAGCAGGATGATGCCGATACAGATCGACTGAAGACGCCGGAGCGGCGCCAGCAAAACGATCAATGGCCAGACGATATAGAACTGCTCCTCAATGCTCAGGCTCCAAAGATGGGCGAGGACCCAAGGCGTCCATTCGTTGCGCAGGGCGAACCAGAAATTCGACAGATAAAGCGCATGCCAGACCAGCGATCCCCTCGACTGCTCCAGGTCGACCAGCCAAACGAAAGCCAACACGGCAAAGTAGGGAGGGAATATACGCAGCGCCCGCCTGATGTAGAAGGATTTGAGTGCGGGTGCGGTTTCGAATTCAGCGGCCGCGCGCGCGTCCAGAAGAAGCCGCGTGATCAGAAAGCCACTCAGCACGAAGAACAGTCGCACGCCGATGTGGCCCCAGAAGGAAGACCCTCCCGCCGCAAAGAAATGCGAATACATCACCATCGTCACGGCGATGGCCCTCAGCGCGTCCAATTGCGTGTCGCGTCTCATCGGCGGCTTCCGCCAGTTGGATGTCTCCGATGACATCGTTGCCGCGGGTCGCCGCAGATCACTCTGCGGACAGCGGCGCCTGCGCAATGCGGCTGATCGTTTTCGCTCAAAGCGCTGCGTCTCGCGCGGGCTGCGGAGGTTCGGGCGGAGCGACCAAATGGCTCTGCGCCATCCCCCGCCAATGGGTCCACCAGATTGCAGATTGCCTCAACACCACGCTTCTCCAAGCCTCCAGGGAGAATTACCAAGGAGAGTCTTTTCACGCCATCGAATGCCTCGGGGCGACGATAGGAAAAAAATGCTGCGCCGCAACACAAAATGTTAACGTGGCTGAAATAGACGCGTGAGGCGCGGCTTGCGAAATGCGCGAGAACCGCCTGAACCTGGCTATTTTTTGACAGTTCTTGACCGAAGCTCGGACTTATTCACACTTTATGATTGGCGCTACCGTGCTGCATTGCAGCATGATCCAACGCAAATTGGGATGAGAAACTCGGGTCCTGCCAGACCTGAGCTCGCAGAGCACAAACTCCCATCATGGGCGATGGAAGCCTCTGGCGATCCGGATTTCCTTGTTCGGCAACAGTGACGCCATGCCGAGCTGCGTGTAACTCGGAAGGGACGCCAGCGCCGGTTCGATCTCGGCGTCGTAGCGGTGGAGGTTTCGGATGCGTCCGAGCAGCTCTTTCCCGACCTCGTATCGCATGGCACGGAGATCACGACGCAATTCTCACGCCTCATTGGATAGGAGCCAGGCGCCCTAGCGCCCGCTCGTAGATGGCCTGATGCAGCTTTGCGATCCTGGGCCACGACAACTCCTCCGCGCGGACCCGTGCCTGCGCCGCCATTGCCGACCGGAGGCCCTCGTCCGCCTGCAGCAGGCGCAGGGCCGCGACGAAGTCGTCGGCATGTGAGACCAGGATGGCCTCGGTGCCGGGCAGGTATGCTCGGACCGCTGCGATGTCCGAGGAAACGACGGGCAGGCCGCTTGCGATGCCCTCCAGAAGCGCGTTGTTCGCCGTTGCACCCAGGAGAGGCAGGAAGAGGACGTCCGCGGATCGATAGAGGGAGGCCAATAGATCGTCGTCCAGACCCGAGCGGATCGTCACGTTCGCTGACATGAGGCCGAGGTTCGCGCCCGTGACGACCTCGAAGTCGATCTCGGGCAGGGCGGTCGCGACGGCCCTCACGGTATCCCAGTCCCGGAGCCAGTTCCCAACGGTCAAGCATTTCAGCCGAGCATTCGCCCGTGTCCTGTCGCCCGGAGCAAAGAAGGAGGTGTCGATGCCGTGCAGCACCAGGTGCAGGCGTTCGGCGGGAACGAACCGGCCGAAGAACTCCGCCTGGGTCGGTGAGACCATGATCAAGTGGTCCAGCCGTCGGAGCAGCTCGCCGTCGAGAATCGCCTCGGCGACCTCGGGCGGCTGGTGGAAGGTCGCGATGACCGGCAGGGACGACCGTCCCCCGAGCTTCAGGAGACCGGGCAGGTACCGCCCGGAATGCTCTCCGTCCAGCAAGTGCACGATGTCCCAGGAGCCTCGGATGCACTCGCCGAAGATCCTCGCTTCGGCGGTCAGGTCGCTCACCTTGTACCAGCGCATCCCCGACCGGCGGCACCATCTCTTCAGGACGGGCCTCAGCGGGGAAAGCCAGGCGGGAACGTCCGAATCGTCGTCCGGGGTTCCGTGCAGCCCCACGGCGAAGGCCGCCCGGTCGAAATGCTGTGCAACTTGGACGTATCCTGCCCATCGGCCCCAGTGCGGATAGAGCGTGTGCTCGAAGCGGATCCGGATGGGGAGTTCAGCGCCGGACACCGAGAAGTCCCCGGATAAAGCCGACGTCAATAAGCGCGAAGCACTTCAGGGCAAACGTGTCGGGATCCGTCGTCGGAAGCACGAGGGACCGCAGGCGCCGCGGCGAACGCATGAGACGCACGGCCCGGCCGAGGGCGGCGCGGTACCGCTGACGCCGGCTCGGTGCACGCTCGATCGTGTACATCATCGCGTCCGAGATCCCCTGCCAGTAGAAGCGGCTCCGAAACCATGCCTGGTCTAGACGATAGAGTGGCACCAGGTGCGAAATCGCGATCTTCGGCACGTAGACGACGCTGTAGCCGCGCTCCGCGATCTTTTTCTGAAGAAAGACGTCGCCGCTCGAAAGGAGGTTGTTTCCATAGCGGTCGAGACGGGGGTCGAACCCTCCCACGCTTTCGAGCAGCGCCCTCGGGACGACCATGTTCGCGCCGACAAGCCACGCTCTCGCGAGGTCGGGAATCACCATCTCGCGCGGCCCCCAGTCGACGATGGTGAGCGAACCAGCGATCCCGTCTGACAGCCATTCTGGGCGAGCGCCCTCCCACATCGGATCGACCCGACCGCCGGCCGCGCCCATGTTCGGTCCGCATCTCTCGACCGCATCGCCGATGGCCAGAAGCCATCCCGGCTGGGCTATGGCATCGTCGTCAAAGTAGGCGACGTAGGACCCGCGGCAGGATCGCCAGCCGGTGTTGCGGGCGACACAGAGCCCGGTCCGTTCTTCGCGGATGTAGACGACGCGGTCGTCGACTTCGAACTCCGACACCACCTCGCGGGTATGGTCAGTGGACCCGTTGTCCACCACCACGATCTCGTAGAGGGACCGCGGGAAATCCTGCCGGACGACGCTGGCGATCGCCTTCCGGAGGAGATCGGCCCGGTTCCGGGTGCAGATCACCACGGAAATCCAGCCGGTTTCGGGTGCGCGAACCGCAGTATCCAAGTTCGAACCTCGACAGGCTACCTCGTGAGCCGGTGTGCCCGGGATAGGATCCGGCGGACCGCCTTCCCCGGGTCCCGCACGGTCATGAGCCGCCTCTGCCACCGCGGCAGTGCCGTCGGATCGTAACCGAACGGCGCGGCCAAGGGCAAGGGCACGTGGTTGTCTATGATATCCAGGGCGATCGCGGTGGTCGGTCCAGCAAAACGCGACAGGAGTTCGGAACGGATCGCCCGGAGAGCCGACGCGCCCGGCCAGGCGAGGTCGGTGTCCTGGACCGTGCGTTCATGGAGAGCTTCCGGCAGGGTCGCCGCCGACCAGCCGTCCAGCAGCAGCCGGTTGGCCAGATCCCAGAGATCGTATCCCCTCGGCATTCCGGTTCGGAACGGCGGGTCCGAACCGAGAGCCCCGGCACGAAAGGCGGTGGCGGGGGTCAGGTCGGGTCCGATGAGCTGATAGGCGGGTTCGGCGCACGGGGGTGCGCGGAGTTGCTCACGCTTGCCCGCTTGCAACGTCCAGACGGAGAGGATGGCCGCGTCCGGCCGGGCCTCGAAGGCCGAGCGGATCCTTTCGAGACAGCGCGGCTCCAATCGGTCGTGGTTGTCGAGGAACAGACAGAAGCCTAGGTCGCCGATCCCGCAGATTGCCTCGAATCCGGCATTCCAGGCCGATGCGCCGTCGAGGTTGGGCCTGTCGAGGACGAGGACCTCGATGTGATCCGGGCTGCTGTTCGCCGGGCCGGATCCGTCCGTGCATACGAGGACGATCACGCTCGCCATCGCCGTCTGGGCGGCGAGCGACGCAACGACGTCTCGCGCCGCCATGAGATGGGACGTCCGGACCACGATTCCTGCCCGGCCCCCAGGTCGCGCTTCCGCGGCAAGCGATCGAGCCGTCACGGGAAGCAGCGGCGAACGTGCGAGGGCACACGACTTTCGTGCGCCCCGAGCCGCCACATCAGACCGGAATCGTACATGACGCTCGACCGTCGCAGCATTGTCGCAAAGTTCGCGGACCGACGCGGCAGCAGCCAGTCCCATCGAGGCTTTGGTTTCCGGCGGTGTCGCGAGGCACCGCCGAAGAGCCTCGGCCAGCGAGTCGACCATCCCCGTCACCCCGGTGTCGCGGGCAAGCCAGCCGCTGCGGCCGTCCTCGATCATTTCGACCATCCCGCCGAACCGCGTGGCGATCACGGGCAGCCCCGCCCCCATCGCCTCCACGCACACGTTCGGGAAGTTTTCCCACCGGGATGGAACGACCGCCGATCGCGCCGCGGCCAGATGGCGCTTGAGCTCCTCCCGGGGCTTCGACCCGTGGAACCGGAATCGAGTCTGTTCGGCGCGATCGAGACGCCTCGTGAGCGTCGCCTGGAGATTGAACGTGTCTGCGCCGACAAAGTCGAAGCGCACGTCACGATCCTCGCGGGCCACCCTTGCGGCCGCCTGGACCCATTCGACGATCCCCTTGCGAGGCTCAAGCCGCCCGACGAAGCAGATCGAGCCCGACGTCCAGACCGCGGGCTCCCGCGGAAGAGGCTCGACTGATCCGACCGGAAGCGGAATGACCTCGATCGCGTCCCGCGGGACATCGAAGGCTCGGGCGCACTGGTCGGCATAGGTCCGGCTCGGACAGAGGAGGCCGTCCGCGGCACGGACGCAGTACTCCTCCATGCGCTTCATCAGCGTGTTGCAGGGCGTGGACGGCACGCCATTGTAGTACTGGATGAATTGCGTCGCGGAGTGCAGATGGACGATGCAGGGAGGCGCCTTCTTCGACCCCATTCCGAGCGCGCGGCGCAGCATGAGATAGTAGAGGGGTGCCTCCCATTCCTGTCCCTCGACTACGTCGATTCCTTCGTCGTCGATCAGTTGCTCCGCAAGCAGGGCTGCATGCCAGGCGAACCACTGGTATGGAAAATCGCTGTTCTTCAGACCGTTGAGTTCCCGCCCGCGCCGGTCCGGGTCCCGTACGCCCGCCGGGAGGTCGTCTTCGCCGATCCGGTGGATGACCAGCCGCCCGTCGCACCGGACCTCCGTCTGGGCAGGCGCCCCGGACCAGCGTTCGCCGATCACATGGACGACCTCTCCGCGCTCGGCCAGCAGTCTTGATATATTCGCGACATAGGTGCCGATTCCACCAGGCGCGTAGGCGGCGGGGGGAAATTCCCGGCTCACGATCAGGTGCTTCATGCCGCGCGCCCCGACCGGATAATCCGCCGGCACACTGGTTCGAGAGCGGCGGCTGCGTCCTCGTGCATCTCGGGGCTCGGGTAATACCAGTTCTCCGGCCAGGGAGCGGACGTCCAAGGGTCCGAGATCACTATCCTCTCGCCGCTGAACCGGTCGAACAGAGTCTGCGGCAGGCCCCGCGGTCCGACGCATGCGACGTAGTCGTCGCACATGCGTCTGATGGTCGCGACCATATCGGCGTTGACCAGTTGCGGGTAACTCGAGAACAACCGTTGCACGTTGCGGTAATCGTCTCGGTAAGCCGGTTCTCTTTCGGAAAACCAGAACAGTATCTTCGGAACTTTTATAAGCGAGAACAGGGTTTCATAGCTGTGACACCAGCTGGACCGTGTCTCCTGAACGATGCGCCTGACGTACCACTTCGAGTGCGTCTTCAGGAGGTCTGCGTAGGCTTCGTCGCAGCCGATCAATACCCCGTCGCTGCGGCGGCGGTAGTGTCCGACCCCTTGGCTCTCGAACAGCGAATTGCTCTCCGATCGTACGGACATCGCCTGAACGACGACGAAGCAGGCCTCGTTGAGGTATTTCGCCAGCACGTCCTTCATCAGGCAGAAATACAGGGCCCCTGCTCCCCCGTGGCTGATGTTTAGGATTGGCAGCCCGAGCCGCTCGCCCAGCAGTGTGGGATAGGGCTTCTGACAGAACCGGCCGAACGTCTGCGCCGCTCCCAGGAACACCGCGTATTCCCCTCTGCGCAGTTCGTCCGGTCGCGGCCCCCGGATGCAGAGCGGGCGGTGGGTCGACGGGTCGACGAGGCGTTCATCGAGGCAAAAGGTCTGGTAGTCGATGACTCGCCAGTCCGGCTCCTGGTATTCCGCCGCCATTTCCCAGAGCGTCCTCTCACTAAATGATCTTGTTCCCGTCGGGGTCGACTTCGCAGAACGCGCCCCATTCGGAATTCCGAAACGCCGCGCGGAGCTCCGAGAAGTTGGTGATCGCCTCCGAAAGCGGGACGGTTCTCTGCCTCACCAGCCTGGTGCTCGACCCGGGTTCGGCGCGGACCTCGAGGAAATCCAAGGTCCGCTCCATCTCCGCCTCTTGCGCCCGCACCAAGTCTTCATAGTAGATGTTGAGCTTTTGATGATCCCTAAACAGCGCGTCGCATTCCCGCTCGTGGCGCCGGACCTGCTCGAAGTGTTTCCGGCATTCCTCCGAATCCAGCCGGATAGGGTCGACCGTCCCGGCTGTTTTCCTGGTCGCCGACCACACCTGAGTTTTGTGCGCCAATCTCAGCGAAACGAACTGCGCGAGAATGTTCCTGCGCATCAGGTGAATGATCCTGATGTTCCCGTCGCCGACAATCAGCTTCCATACGTCAGAGAACGGGGCTTCCTGCGCGTGGTAGTAGAACAGCTTGAAGCCGACCGCACGGACGACGCGCGGCCGGGGGCCGAAGACGACGTCGTCGATGAAGGCCTGCGGGTCGGTTCGGTATCGGGACAGAAAGCGTCTATCGTAGGATCCGCCGAAGGGGCGGATGTCCCATCCGATCGCCTCGGGGGTCCGGAACAATTCGCCGAATGCGAGGACCTGACTGTTGCTGTTGAGGAGCTCCAGAAGCATCGTGGAGCCCGTCCGGGCGATGCCGACGATGACGAATTTCGTATAGTCGCGATGACCACCGATCGACCGCAGATCGAGGAGGGCCCTGTCCAGCCAGTCCTGGGCCGGCTGCGGCAGCCCGGCAGGCCGAAGCCACTTCATGCCGCCCCCTCCCGGTCGCCCCGGATATCCTCCGGGACCGTCTCGCTGCGCTGCGCGGCGAAGAGGCTGGCGAACGGCCCGGCGCTCTCGATAAGCAAGCCTGGCGTTCCCCTCTCCACCACGCGCCCGTCCTCCAGCATGACCACCAGGTCCGCATGGAGGACGGGTTCGATCCTGTGGGAGACGAAGATCACAGTCCGGGAGCGGGCAAAGGACTTCAGGAAAACCTGCAGTTCGTCTTCCGTGCGTCTGTCGAGGGCATTGGTGGCCTCGTCCAGCAGCAGGATCTCGGGGTCGCGGACCAGCGCGCGGGCGAGCGCGATCCGCTGGCGCTGGCCGCCGGAGATCTGCGTCCCCCGTTCGCCGACGACCGTGTCGTAGCCCGAAGGGAGCTGCCTGATGAACTCGTCGGCGCGGGCGAGGCGCGCCGCCTTGATGACGGCGGCGTCCGAAACCCCGTCTGCGCCGAACCGGATGTTCGCGCCGATCGTGTCGTCGAAGACGTAGGGATCCTGGTCCACGACAGCGATTCGCGACCGCCAGCTCTTCAGGTCGATTTTCGACAGCGGTGTCGCGTCGACCAGGACGTCGCCCCGGGTCGGGCGCTGGAATCCAAGAAGCACGTCGAGGAGCGTAGATTTCCCCGATCCGGAGGGCCCGACGATCGCCACCATCGTGCCCCGCTTGACTGTGAGGGACACGTCGGAGAGAACTGGACGGCTTGTCCCGGGATACTGCAGCGTGAGGTCCCTCACCTGAATGCCGTCCCGCAACGTGGTGAATGGCGTCCCGCCGTCAGGTGTGGAGGGCGCTCGGCTCGCCGCGAGCGCTTCACCCACGGCGACCACCGACCCATGGTGGCTAAGGAGATTGGCCTGCGCGGAAACGAGGGCGAGGATCCTGGGCTGCAGGCGCAGGAGGATCGCCAGGAACCCGACCAGCGTGGCCAGCCCGACGCCGGTATTGCTGACGAGAACGGCGATCACGGCGATCGCCGCCGATACGAGAACTTCGGTGACCGGGGCCGTGCCGGCCGAGATCAGCGCCATCCTGAGAAAGCGGCGGCGCACCAGATCCGAGCTCTTTTGGAACCGGAGGACTTCGGCCGCGGAACGACCGCAGATGTGGATCGTGCGTAGCGCGTTCAGTGACGACCAGGTCTGTTGAGCCAGCGCCTCGTTCGCGGCCAGGGCCACGCGGCTCATCCGCTTCACGCGCATGTTGATAAGATGGACCAGGGGCGGGATCAGGGCCGTACAGGCGAGAGCGACGGCTGAGAGTTGCCAGGACAGGAGGAAGAGCAGGGTCAGGAAGACGACTATCGTGGAAGTGCTGGTGACGATTGTGAACAGGCTGTTGATCGCGTCCGTGGCGCGCCACGTCTCGGTCGTGAGGACGTTCAGGAACCGTCCAACCCGCTCGCGCTCGAGTTCGGCAAGGGGGCGATTCAGGATCGACCGGAATACGCCGATGCGGAGCGCATGACTGAGCCGGCCGTAGAAGACGCAGAGGACCGCCATGTTGAGGTAGCTGATGGCGTTCTTCAGGATCAGTGCCCCGATAATAGCGACCAGCGCCGCGATGAGCGGCGAAGATACCGGCACGAAACTCAGGACCCATAGGACGAGGTCGATGGCGGGACCCTTCGACTGGACCCCGCCCCCCCCCTGCAGGGCCTCGATCAGGGGAATGATAAGGGCAAGGCTGATGCCCTCGAAAAGCGACGACAGCACGGCCAGCACGGCCATGATCGGCAGGAACCAGAAATGCCCCTCGGCCATGTTCGCTAGATGCCGGACACTGCGGATCTCGCGCTGGGTGCCGGGTATCCCGGGCGACAGCGATGTCACACGAACGGACCGTCCTTGCGACACGTCATGCGACATGGCTGCGGCCACGCGGCGCCGCCTCACGCGCGAGATCCGACAGGTTCGACAAATAGACCTCCGGCGCGTCCAGTCTCGGATCGGTCAGTATGTCGAGGAAGTCTTCGTGCTCGGGATGGGCCGGGGAATGGACCGCACGGGCGGCGAACTCCTCGGTCGTGAAGGTCCCCCAATCCAGGAGGCGATGAAAGCTCACCCGGTCGGCATGGAAGCGCCTTCCGAGCGCGAGGAAATCCGGCATCTCGCGATAATTGTTGCTTTGGACGGTCATGTGGAACTCGAGGTGATCCAGCGGACCGTTCACACGTAGTCCCCCGATCATTTCCAAACGGTTCAGCAAAATCTTGAAATCGCCGCCTCGCCTGTTGACCTTGTAGGTCTCCGGCCTGGCCGCATCGATGGAAATCGTAGCGCCACGCACCAGCTCCCGCGTCGATGCCGGGATCGACTCCCAGATGCGCTTCGTCCAGAGCAGACCGTTCGTGTGAAGATGGATCCGCTCGAGCTTCGGCATCCGGGCGCGGTCCATCGTCTGCAGCCACTGCCGGAAGAAGGGGCTGCCGAAGGGGTCCCCGGATCCGGTGATGTAGAGGAGCCGCGCGTCGGCGAGCGCTTGCGTCTCGAGCCGCTCCTGGATGTTCACGATAGCAACCGCGTGATCATTCTCCATGATGATCTGATTGCGGCAGGTGGGGCACGAGAGATTGCAGGACTGGTCGAAGCAGCAAATGATGTCGCTAGGCCCGTAGGGAAGGACCACCTTCTCTTCCAAGATCACCTCGAGCAGCTCCGGATCAGTCACGTTCTCGATGCGCTGGACGGGGCCATCGATGCGCTGCAGGTAGGGGCAGGCCTGCGTCTTGCAGTATCGGAACGAGTTGTCGAGGATCGAGCGCCGTATCGCCTGGGCATCCTTGCTGTTCCAGACTTCCTCGACCGGCTTTTCCGCCATGTTGCCGATGGAGCGTGTGATCCAGCTCTGGCAGCAGAAGAACACGTCGCCGCGTTCGCCTCCCCCGCCGAGCACCTCGAAGCGCTTGAACGGCTGCGAGCAGAACAGCCTCTCGGAATTTTTCGGGCGACCCCGCTGCGGCACCAAACCGGCAGGGGCGATCAGGCTAGCCGCCTTGCGAAAAAGGTTATCCAGCATGCGACCCCGCTGCGGCACCAAATCAGCAGGGGCGATCAGGGTAGCCGCCTTGTGAAAAAGGTTATCCAGCATGATGCCTCCACCAATCTTCGAGGAAGGCGGGTCTCAGAAATGACCCTGCTAGTCTTTCTCGCGAGATCGCAACCAAGTGATAAACGGGAATGATTGCTTCTGCAATCTTCGCTCCCGCTCAGCTTTTTTTTTGACCATATCGAGGTGTGGTTTGTTGATCTTTTGATCGGCCCAGTCCCAGAGATTCTCCCTAGCCCCGACCCGCCGAAAGAACGCCGTCACCTGAAACGCCTGAACAAGCTCCCAATCGTCTTCGCTCAGCAAGAAGTCGTAGAGTATGCGCACCGACGGCATGATGAAGTCGTCGATCGCCAGCATACCCCCGACCGGAACCCTCTCCTGGGTATAATACCAATCCAGTATCGGAAAGGGAAACCGGTGTGCTCCGTCTATGAAGACGAAATCCAAACGATCGGGAATGCCCCTCCCCGCCGGCAACGCGGTATCCGAGCTCTCCAATACGAATTTGAGGTCGCGTTCGATCCCAAGTCCGTCAAGATATTTTTCTATTCTTTCTGCCTGTGCTGCATCGGGCGTCACAGCAACATGGTGTGTGCCGGCGATGACGAACGCGGCCGTGGTCTGGCCCGCTCCGGTCTCCAACGTCGACATCCCCGGCTCGAGCTGCTCGACCAGGAAGCGCAGCACGGCAGGCGCAACCGACCAGTTGGCCGGTCGCCCGTCAGGCCACGCGTGGAAGCTCGGCCGGTCCGATAGGAGGGTCTCGATCGCAGCTTCCATCTGAGGGTCCAGTCCTCCTACGACCGTATTGTCTTCCGCCCGACTTAAGCAAATGCGTAGCCGTTCGGTGGCAATCAAGCGCCCGCCGCCGAGAATAGAGGCGGAGGTTCGCCATCCGGCCGCAAACCTTGATTGAAGGTGCAGATCCTCGTAGAACATCAAAGAGTTGCAGCAACTCGTCTAAACTTGCTTTGCGAAGCAGCCTTTTACTAAACCCAACTGATCCCGCAATGTAATCTGAGGGGACGAATGTTTGCAACCCGCTGGCGCTCCAATTAACAATTCGTGAACGGCAACCTCTTTTGGGTGATATCGACTCGTTACATTTTACGCTCCTTGGGCCGGTTGCGCTATGTTTAGCGCGGCATCGCGTCCATTCTCTCTCGGCGTTCGGGAAGGATGGCGATGTGCAAGGAACAACCGCGAGATTAGCCGAGGACGCGCTGACAGCCCGCTATATTGATGATTGGGTGATCGACTACTGGCCAGACGGCCAAGTGAGGTTGACGATCTCGCCTGTATATTTGCCAGGCTCTTGAGCGAGCCGGACTGCCGAATGTGAGATGGCTTTCCGATTTTACTACGGACCGGTCGCTAATCCGGCACTGGCTTTCGGCGGCGGATGCCTACGTCACCACGTCCCGCATCGAAGGCATGCCGGTCGCACTGCGGGAAAGCTTGGGTCGGGCGGCACGAAAGCGGATAGAGGAAAATTTCTCGGCTTGCCGCAGTCGCCGCCGCTCGCGATTGCTTGTTGACCATGCGGTAGGGCTCTTCCGCAAGAAAATCCTCACAACTGGCGGCGATACCAGGCCAGCGCCGTTTCGACGATCCGGTCGATTCCGGATTGCTCAGGCGTCCAGCCGAGTTCCCGGGCCGCCTTGCCGGCCGCGGCTACAAGCGCAGGCGGGTCACCTGCCCTGCGTGGACCGTAGGCCACGGGAAGGCGCGTTCCCGAAACCCGGCTCACCGCATCGACCAACTCGTTCACCGTCGTCCCGGTTCC
The DNA here is from genome assembly GCF_055811535.1 of Mesorhizobium sp. WSM4816. Classification (NCBI taxonomy): domain Bacteria; kingdom Pseudomonadati; phylum Pseudomonadota; class Alphaproteobacteria; order Hyphomicrobiales; family Phyllobacteriaceae; genus Mesorhizobium; species Mesorhizobium sp. WSM4816. The sequence goes on from NZ_JBVVQR010000012.1 coordinate 144,412, forward strand.
GGTGCCGAGATTGTAGACGTGGACTCCCGGATCGCGCAGAAGCTTCTCCCCTGCCAGAACGTGCGCACGGGCGAGATCGGTGACGTGGATATAGTCCCGCACCGCGGTTCCGTCCCTTGTGTCGAAGTCGGTGCCATTAATGGTAAAAATCCGGCCTGACCTGACCGCCGCCTCCATAGCGAGCGGAATGACATGCGTTTCCGGTTCATGCCGCTCTCCGATCTCGCCGTCCGGATCACATCCGGCCGCGTTGAAATACCGGAGCACAACCGCGTTGAGGCCATGGGCGTCCGAAAGATTGTCCACCATTCGTTCTACGATGAATTTCGACCATCCATAGGGATTGATGGGCGACTGCGGATGCGTTTCATCAATCGGAGAACGAATCGGAACGCCGTAAGACGCGCAGGTGCTCGACAAGATCAGCTTGTCGACGCCGATCTTCAGCATTTCCTCGAGCAAGACCAGCGTCCCAAAACTGTTATTTCGGTAATAGAGTTCCGGGCGCTCGACGGACTCGCCGACATAGGCGTAAGCGGCGAAATGCGCCACCACATCCGGCCGATACTGGTGCAGCGCTGCTGCCACCGCTGCACCGTCGCAAACATCGCCCTCGACCAGCGGTCCCCATTTGACCGCATCGCGCCAGCCACGCGAGAGGTTGTCATACGCAATGACCGACCAACCGGATTCGGCGAATGCCTTGCAACAGTGTGAGCCGATATAGCCCGCCCCGCCAGTGACCAAGACTGTTTTCATTCGGCTGCAGCGGACCGAGCGGATCCCGATGAGACCAAGTCATCGAAATAGGCAATGGTCGTGACGAGACCGTCGCGCAATGCGATTCTTGGCTTCCAATTGAGCTCGCGCAAGGCACACCCGATATCAGGCTGTCGCTGCCTTGGGTCATCGACGGGCAAAGGTAAAAACCTGATCTCGGATCGGCTTCCGGTAAGTTCGATCACGAGATTGGCGAGTTCGAGCATCGTGAATTCGACCGGGTTGCCGAGATTGATCGGGCCGGTAACATCGTCGGCCGTGTTCATCAGGCGAACCAGACCGTCGATGAGATCGTCGACGTAGCAAAATGAGCGTGTCTGCTCGCCGGTGCCGTACACAGTTATCGGCTTGTTTTGCAGTGCCTGCATGATGAAGTTGGAAATGACGCGGCCGTCGTCCGGACGCATCCTCGGACCGTAAGTGTTGAAGATGCGCGCTACCTTGATCCGCAACCTGTTCTGCCGCCAATAGTCGAAAAACAGGGTTTCGGCACACCGCTTGCCTTCGTCGTAACAGGAACGGGGACCTATCGGGTTTACCCTGCCCCAATAGTCCTCGGTCTGCGGGTGAATCTCGGGATCGCCGTAGACTTCAGACGTGGACGCCTGAAGGATCTTTGCGCGAACCCGCTTGGCGAGCCCCAGCATATTGATCGCCCCATGGACGTTGGTCTTTGTCGTCTGGACCGGATCGAACTGATAGTGAACCGGGCTTGCCGGGCAAGCAAGGTTGTATATTTCATCAACTTCTACGTAGAGCGGAAATGTCACGTCGTGGCGAATGATCTCAAAGGATCTGTTGTCGAGCAAATGCGAGACGTTTCTCCGACTTCCTGTGAAGAAATTGTCGACGCATACAACCTCGTGGCCTTCAGCAAGCAACCGCTCGCATAGGAACGATCCCAGAAAACCTGCGCCCCCTGTCACCAAGACTCGCTTAGCCTGCTGCATGTTTGGGATCCTCACGCCAGTTCTTCACGCGATCGAATGCGCAAAGCCCTAGGGCGAGGATAGGAAAAAAAAGCTGCGCCGAAAACACAAAATGTTAACGGACCTGAAATAGTCGCGTGAGTGCGCGGCGCACGATCCATGAAAAAGCCCCTTTTGCCATTCTTTGACGGTTTTCGTCCGAACCTCAGCCTACCGGCAATCGACATTTGGACGTGAATGCGCTGCGTTGCATCATGATCATAATAAAAGGAGATGGGTCCTGCACAGTCTTGACCCGGCTCCTATCGCTGCCGATGAACACCTCGCGACTGGGGGTCAAAAGCTGACATAGGCGATGTCCACTTTCGACCCCCTGCGTCCTCTCTCCGCTACGCCGGTTGCAACTCCCTGCGCGGCAGCCGCGGGAAGGCGATCGCCACCGCCACCGCGCCGAGCCCGACAAGGGCCGAGCCGATGAACAGCCAGGAATAGCTGGCATAGGCATCGAACACCATGCCGCCGGCGAGCGGGCCGAAGGCCATGCCGATGCTGGACAGCATGGTGACGGCACCAAACACCGTGCCGAGGATGCGCTGGCCGAAATATTCGCGCGCCAGCACCGCATAGAGCGGCATCACGCCGCCATAGGTGGCGCCGAAGATGACGGCGAGCGTGTAGAATTGACCAAGCTCGCTGACCGCAAGATAGGCTCCGATGACCACGGACTGTATCGCCAGACCGGTAATCAGCACCGGCTTGACCCCCAGCCGGTCGGCAAGCACGCCGTATAGAAGCCTGCCGCCTAAGCCCGCCAGGCCCTCGATGCTGTAGATGCTGACCGCCGCCATCGGCGCTATGCCGCACAGCATGGCATAGCTGACCATGTGAAAGATCGGTCCGGAATGCGCCGCGCAGCAGGCAAAGAAGGTCAGTGCCAAGACGATGAATTGCGGCGAGCGCAGCGCCTGTGGAACCGACATGCCGGTATCGTTGGCGGCAATATCGGCGGCGGCGTCTTCAGCGGCAGGCTTGGGCGGCTGGCGCACCAGCAAGGCGGCCGGCACCAGCAGCGCCCATGCCGCGACGCCGATGACGAACATGGCGGTGCGCCAGTCATAGGCCGTGATCAGCCATTGCGCGAAGGGCGAGATCGTCATCGGCGCCACGCCCATGCCCGCCGAGACCAGGGAAACGGCCAAGCTGCGATTGGTGTCGAACCAAGCGGCGGTCAGCGCGATCATCGGCGCGAAGAAGGCGCTTGCCGCGAGGCCGACGAGCACGCCATAGGTGATCTGGAAGACAAGCAGCGAGCCGGTGCGGCTGGCCAGCACCAGCGCCAGCCCGAGCAGCACCGCCCCTGTCATCACGACAATGCGAGCGCCGTAGCGATCGTAAATGGCGCCCCAGGCGAAACCGCCGAGACCCATCACCAGGAAGTTCAGCGTCATCGCGCTCGATATGCCGGCGCGCGACCAATCCGTGTCGAGCGCCATCGGTTCGAGGAAGATCGCCAGCGAGAACATCGCCCCGAGGGCGACGCAGGTCATCAGGGCGCCAGCCGCGACGATGACCCACCGATAGGAAATGCGCATATTTTTCTCCCGAGATCGTTTGGACACGGCGCGACTTCTTTCAACTTCGTCTCACCGCTTGCGTCCGAAGGACGACGGCGACATTTCGAATCCTACAATCCGGTTGCATTTTTTATCCAGTCAGGAAATCGCGCCATTCAATTGCTCCATTGCATTGACCGTGTACCGTCCTGAGCTAGATTTCCAACCTGGCGATCAGGAGCTGTCAGGCATGGAACTTCATCGCGGCCGTCTCATCGACCACGTCCAGCTGGTGGTCAGGGATCTCAAGGCCAGCCGCCGCTTCTACGAGGCGGTTTTCAAGGTGCTCGATATTCCGATCGGCGGCAGCGCCGAGGATTATTTCTGGGCCGACGAGCTGTTCGTCTCCAGCATCGACAGCCCTGCGGCCAGCGGGCAACTGACGGGGCGCCACCACTTTGCCTTCCAGGCAAAGGACCGCGCGATGGTCGACGCCTTCTACAAGGCCGGCCTCGATGCCGGCGGCACGGACAATGGCGCACCCGGCGAGCGGCAGCACTACCATCCCGGCTACTATGCCGCCTTCCTGCTCGATCCCGACGGCAACAACATCGAGGCCGTCTTTCACGGGCCGGCCAACCGCAGCGTGGCTTCGGTGCAGATTACGTTCTGATGACCGGGTGACCCGGGCAAGATCTTGCTTGCGACGGCGTCGGATCGACTGCGTGTGCCATCCCGCCCGCCCTATCGCGTCGGCGCCGCCATCTGGCTCGCCAGGAAGTCGGCGAACAGCCGGGCGCGGACCGGTAGCTGTCGCCCATACGCATGGACAATGTGCACCGGCATGGTCGGCATCGCCACCGCCGGCAGAATGCGGACCAGACGGCTGGCGTCGAGATCGTCCTGCACGGCAAACTGCATCAGATGCGCGATGCCGGCTCCGGCAAGCGCCGCTTGCCGGATGGCGCCGCCGTCGTCGGTATCGAGCCGCCCATTCGGCACGATTACCGTGCCGTCGGCCAATGTGACGGGATAAGGTCGGCCGGCCATCTGGTAACGGACGAAGTCGTGGCTCTGCAAATCCGATCGAGGCCGGCCGGCCGCGCCGTTCGACGTAGGTCGGCGATGCCACCAGCACGATCGGCAGATTGGCGATCTTGCGCGCGATGAGCCGGGTGTCCGAGAGCGCCCCCATGCGCACCGCAACGTCATAGCCTTCGCGGATCAGGTCGGCGTGGCGGTCGGTGACGCTGAGCTCGAGCTTCACCTCGTCGTGTTGAGCCAGGAACGCTTGCGCCCATGCGGCGATCAGGCCGCGCCCAAGTTCGACGGATGCCGTGACGCGCAGCAGGCCGCGTGCCGTATCGGCCATCTGGACGATGTCCTCGGCATCATCGAGCGCTCTCAGCAAAGGCGCGACTCGCTCGTAATAGGCGAGGCCTTCGCTGGTCAGTGCCAGCCGGCGCGTCGAGCGCTGGATCAGCCGCACGCCCAGGCGCCGCTCGAGCCGCGCCACGCTCTTCGACACCGCCGACGGGCTGGAGCCGACCAGCCGGCTGGCGGCATGGAACGAGCCGGCATCGACCGTGCGCACGAAGGCGACGAGACCGGCGGTCTTTTCGAGGATGGTGGTCATTCAAGAATTCCAGGCACGAAAGAACCGATCGAGGTAATCCTAATACGCTATCCGATCACTATTAAGTACCGCTCATCATCGACAAAGGAGAGATTTGATGAGCAAGCTGAACGGTAAGGTCGCCATCGTCACCGGCGCCTCCAAGGGTATCGGCGCCGGCATCGCCAAGGGTCTTGCGGCGGCCGGTGCCGCGGTGGTCGTCGACTGCATTGTCCCGGGAAGGTGCGGACCGCGTCGTTGCCGAGATCAAGGACGCAGGCGGCCGGGCCGTTGCCGTCCACGGCGACGTGTCGCAAGCGGCCGACGTGCGCCGCCTGTTCGAGGCCGCCAAATCGTCGTTCGGCGCGGTGGACATCCTGGTTAACAACGCCGGCGTCTTCGCATTCGAGCCGCTGGAAGCGGTGACTGAGGCCGAATTCCACCGTGAGTTCGACACCAATGTGCTGGGCACCATCCTGACCATCCGGGAAGCGGTGAACCATTTCGGCGCCGGCGGCGGCAGCGTCATCAACATCAGCTCGGTCGCCAGCGTTAACCCGCAGCCGAACTCGCTGGTCTACGCCGCCACCAAGGGCGCGGTGGATTCGATCACGCTGTCAATGTCGCGGGAGCTTGGCGCCCGCAACATCCGCGTCAACGCCATCGCTCCGGGTGGCGTCGACACCGAAGGCCTCCAACGCATCGGTATCGTCGGCAGCGAGTTCGAGAAGCAGGTCATCGCCATGACCCCGCTCGGCCGCTTCGGCCAGCCCGACGACATCGCCCGCATCGCAGTGTTCCTCGCCTCTGACGAGGCGGCCTGGCTGACTGGCGAACGCATTACTGCCTCGGGGGGCTGGCGGTAGGCATCTGATCACAGCGGCAAGAGGGCGTTCGGCTTGACGTCGGCGATGGAGGCGAAAGTGTGCGTTTCGCGCACGCCGGGCAGAGGCAGGATGACCCGCTGCAGGAAATCCTGGAACACCGCCATATCAGCGATCCGCGCCTTGACCAGATAATCGAAACCGCCAACCACCATATGGCACTCCAGAACCTCCGGAGCTTTCGCCACGGCTTCGGCGAAGCGATCAAAGACATGCGGCGCCGTGTGGTCAAGCCGGACCTCGATGAACACCAGCGTTCCCCGGCCGACCTTGCGCGGATCGAGCACCGCCCTGACCGCGGTGATGAACCCGTCGCGGAACAGGCGCTTCACCCGCTGGCTGGCTCCGGTCGGCGACAGCCCGACACGCCCGGCAAGATCAAGCGTCGTCCGGCGCCCGTCTTCCTGCAGCAGCCGGAGCAGGCTGCGGTCTATCTGGTCGAGGTCGTCCATTTTCACAATCCACTCTATCTCAGGGATTTGTGTGCTGATTTCACGCAGAGATGTCAGAATCAACGTATTTCATCACATAAAACCTCGCAATAGCCTGCCCTTCCCTCACCCACTCAAAGCAAACGTGGTGAGCCGATTTCGACAAACAAAAGGAGTGCAAGATGACCAAGGAAGCGTTCAGCCCAGCCGGCAGGAGTGCGGCGGAAATCAGCAAGGGAGCGACCGAGATCCTGGTGCTGAGCGAAGTCGACGTCATGGCGTGCATCGATCTCAGCCAGCTTCTCGATGTTCTGGAAGACGGCTTCAAGGCGCTGTCACAAGGCAAGGTCGTCAATCCACCCCGACCACAGCTCAACATCCCAGGGGCCGGCTACAGCCTCGCCATGCCGGCCTGGATGGAGGGCATGAACCTGACCGTCAAGGTCGTCAACGTCTTCGAAGGCAATTTGGCCAAGAACCTGCCCAGCCACCTCGCAACCATCAGCCTATTCGATCGGCTGTCCGGCCTGCCGGTCTGCATCATGGACGGCACCTTCATAACCGCGGTGCGAACCTCCGGCTCCGCCGTGCTGTCGGTGCGCGCGCTCGCGCGCCGGGACGCCAGGATAGCGACAGTGGTCGGCGCCGGCGTGCAGGCCAACCAGCACCTGCATCTGTTGCCGCTGGTGCGCGACTTTGCCGAAATCCGGGTCGCTTCGAAGAGCTTCGACGATGCGGCAGCGCTTGCCCGGCTGCATCCGTCGGTGGTGGCGCTCGCCGACCTCGAGGCGGCAGTGCGCAGTTCCGACGTGGTGTGCCTGGCGACGCATTCCTACGAGCCGGTGATCGAGGCAGACTGGGTTCGGCCGGGCACGCACGTCTCGTCGGTCGGGGTGGCACCACCCGGCGGTGAAATGCCGATCGAGCTCATTGGCAAATCCAGTCTTTTTGTCGAGACCAGGGATGCGTTCGAACCGACCCCGGTCGGTTCTTGCGAGCTTGCCGGCTTCGACCCGGATTTCGGCACTGAGCTTGGCGCCATGCTGCTCGACCGCGCGCCGGGCCGTGTTTCGGATCAACAGATCACCACCTACAAAGCGATGGGCATTGCCATGGAAGACATGGTCGCCGCCGATCTCGCCTATCGTTGCGCCAAGCGTCTGCGCAAGGGAAAGCTCATCGTGCTGTAGGCGTGCCGCGAGCCAGGCGGGATCGACGTTGCTGACAATGGCGCTTTCGCGGAAGCGGCCGGGCTAAAGGGCGGTCCCTCAGGCCGGCACACGCTTCAGCGCCTGCGCCATGCAGTGAATACCGCCGCCGGTCTTCGAGATTTCGCTCATGTCGACCGCCGCTACTTCGAAGCCGCGCGCCTTGAGCTGGCCGATCAGCGTCTGGCTCGACGTCGGCGCAATCACCCGGTCCTTGCCCAACGACATGAAGTTGCAGCCGAGCGCCATCGTGTCCTGGAACGGCACGTCGATGATCTCGTGGCCCTTGCCCTTCAGCCAGTCGACGACGCCAGGCTCCGTGCAGGCGAGGCAGACGGCGGTGAGCTTCTCGGCGATCGGCACCACCATCAGGTCGATATGGACATAATATTCGTCGATGAAGGCAATGCGGGTCTCCCAGCCCTCCTTGTCGAACCAGGCTTGGACCTGGCGCGCGCCCTCCTCCTGCGTGCGGGCGCCGCCGCAGCCGATCAGCACCACGCCGTCCTCGATGACGTTGAAGTCGCCGCCTTCGAAAGTGCCCGCGGTGACCATGTCGTAGATCGGGATGCCAAGCTTCTCATAGGTGCGGATCGCCGCATAGTTCTCGCCGCGCCGCCACCATTGGGACATCGCGGTGATGATGGCGCCATACGGCGTCATGACGCTGGAATCGCGCGAATAGACCTGCATCGGCAGCTCCGACGTCGGCTCGTGCCAGTAAATGTTGACGCCGAAATGCTCATAAGCGGCAACCAGGTCCTTGTGCTGCGCCTGCGCGATCTGGACGTTGCACGGCGCCTCGCGCAGATGCTTGCGCGACAGCGAGCTGGTCGAGAGATGGCGCAGGAAATTCGGCGAACCGAGCAGCACGTCGGTCAGGACATCGGTCTCGTTGGCAAAGCCCCAGGCGGTCAATGGCTTGGTGCCGCCGGCCGGATTGCGGCGCTGCAGTGAGAACGGCTCTGCTACGATGCGGTCGTGAACGGTCATGGCATTCTCCTGGCTTCGAGTGATCACGCGGCTTGCGGGTTGCTTGGTATCCACCAGTCCCGTCCGCGCGGGGTGGTGACATATTCCGGCCAGCGGAAATGGATCGGCGGGTCATAGTCGCAGAGCGGCGCCAGCCAGTTGCTGCCGCCAATGCCGCCGCCGGTGCGGGCGACGAATTCGTCCATCGCCGCATCGCGGGCCGCCTTGTCTTCCAGCAGGTGAAGGGCTGCCAGCGCAATCGTCTTCGACGCGCAGGCAACCATCGGATCGATGGTGGCGGAAATGCCGCCCAGCGCGTTCATCGCCCAGGACGGATAGGCATGGCCGATCTGCGAACGCAGCGCCGGGCGGGCGACGTAGAACCGCGCCGTCGGCGTGTGCCACGACATGTCGGTGTAATCATCCGAGGTCGAATTGAGCTGCGACGGCGGCAGGTCGCGGCGCAGCAACGCCTCCGCCTCCTCAGGCGCAAGCAGCTGCTCCAGCTCGGCGATGAACGGCTCGTCAGTCGCCGCGCCGCCGGCATTGACCTGGATTTCGCGGGCGATCGCCTTGGCCGCCTCGTCCCAGCGCGGCGGCCCGACCGTCGACAGCGCCTTATAGGCGATGCCTGACATTGCGTGATTGGCGAGCCCCGGCCGCGATTTGGACACCCAGTGGCGCTCATGGCGGCAGCCGCTCATTTTCGCGGCGGCTTCCGCATTGCGGTCGAGCACGGCGGTCACCTGCTCGGCCATCGCCAAGGTCGGCACGCGGATCATGTACTGGATCTCGGCCAGCCCCGCCGGCAAATTATCGGCGGTCGCCTGCCCCGCCGTCAGGATCGCCTCGCTGATCGACCAGCCGCCCTGATGCGGCAGCATGGAATCGCGCAGCGCCTTGGACGCCATGTACATCATCATGAGCGCGTCGTTGGCGCCGGGTGCCCTGACCGCCGAATGCGCCTGCGGAATCGGTGCACCATCGCTTGCGCGAACCCAATTTTCGGGTTCGTCGCACACAAAGCGGTAGATCATCGCATAGGCAGCGCCGCAATGCGTGTCCCAGCGCGCCGTGTTGCAGAGCGGCAGCATGTAGAAGGGATGGAAGGAGATCATGCCGGCCAGCCCGTCATAATAGCCCTTCGCCGCATGAATCGGCTTCGATCCCCGCACCTTCTCCGCCGGCTCGCCGGTGAACCGCAGCGTGCCTGATATGCCGTGGCGCTGCATCGCCGCTTTGGTCGCCAAAAGCCCGCCCAGGCTGGCAATGCCGAGGCCGGAATGCGGATCGGTGTGGCCGCCGGCCTCAGCGCCTAGACCCGGACGCGGACGTCTCACGGTCGCCGCATCCTGGCAATTGCCGGGCACCGCGTCATACTCGGCATACATGCCGATCGTCGGCCCGGCGCCGTTGGTCCAATGGGCGCAGAAGGCGGTGGGCATGCCGCCAGAGCCTTCCTCCACAGAAAAGCCTTCGTGCTTCAGACGTTCCACACACCAGGCGGCCGACTGGTATTCGCGCCAGGCGGTCTCGCCGAAATCGAAGATCGTCCGCGTCCATTCCGACAGCGACGGCTGGATGTCATCCAGACAGGCAAGCGCGGTCGCTTGGGCCGAGTTCGTCACCGGTTCCTCCATGGACGAGAAGAAAGCAGTGAAGCGCCTCGCCAAAAAGTGATATGTTTTCCCGGCTCATGCAAATTCGGTTCACCTCTTGAGAATTCCATCGACGCAGGCGCTGCGCGCCCTCGACAGTTTCGCCCGCCACGGCAGCGTCTGGCGCGCCGCCGACGAACTGCATCTGACCCGCAGCGCGGTCAGTCATCAATTGCGGCTGCTCGAGCGCGATCTCGGCTTCGATCTGCTCGAGCGCATCGGCAAGGGCGTGGCGCTGACACCGCGCGGCCAGCGTTACGCCAGCGACGTGCGCAAAGCGCTGACGGTGCTCGGCGATGCGGTAACGCGTCATGCCGGCACCGGCGTCGGCGGCTCGTTCAGCGTCAGCTGCACGCCGGGCTTCGCCTCGCTGTTCCTGTGCACGCACATAGGCGAATTCCGGCAAATGTACCCCGATGTCGCGCTGCGCATCCTGACGCCGCGGCGGCTGGACGACGTCAGCAATGCCGAGGCCGACGCCTTCATCGCCTTCGGCGTCGGCAACTGGCCGAACCGCGCGGTCGAGCTGTTGTGCGAGATCTCGTTCACGCCGCTGTGCAGCCCGACGCTGCTCAACAAGATCGGCGGGTTTTCCAGGCCGGCCGACGTGCTGCGCGCCAATCTCCTGCATCTCGGCGATACCGAGGACTGGGCGCGCTGGCTGGCGCTGTCGAAGGTCGAGAATCCCGACACCGAGGGCGGCATCTTCTTTTCCGACATGAACCTGGTCTTTTCGGCCGCCATCGCCGGCCAGGGCATCGCCATGGGCGACGAACTGACCAGCCGCCGGGCGCTGAGCGAAGGCCGGCTGGTGCGCCCCTTCGACATCGCAATCAGTTCGCCACGCTCGTATTTTCTCGTTTCCGAGCATGCCAAGGCGGCGCATCCGGTGCTGGAGGCGTTCGGGAGGTGGCTGAGGTCGAAACTGTCGGAGAATAGAATCCATCCGTATTGAGCGGGACGATGAAGCGCCAATCTCCCCCCTCGTGGGGGAGATGCCCGGCAGGGCAGAGGGGGGCGCGAAGGAACGCTAGCTTTTCCAGCAACTCTGAAACCAGCGATGGACCGCTCCAAATAGTTGATAGGCTGCCGGGACAGCGCCCCCCTTTGTCCTGCCGGACATCTCCCCCACACGGGGGAGATTGGCAGCTCGAGCGTCCCGCTCGCATCTCCCATGTGAACAACAGATGAATCAAATTTGCCGATCAAGCGAAAACTATTCGGTTGCGGTGAGCCGCGGGCCTGCCTACGATTTCAATCACATTGAGGACAAGGCAGGATGCAGCAACCCGGCCGTGCCGCAGAGATCAAGGCAATCGGGATCGGCAAGAGCTTCGGCTCGTTCCGTGCACTGGACGATCTGACGCTCGATATCGGCCGCGGTGAGTTCCTGACCCTGCTCGGGCCGTCGGGTTCGGGCAAGACCACCTTCTTGATGATCCTTGCCGGTTTCGTGCAGCCGACCGACGGCCGCCTTTACAGCGACGGCGTCGATATCACCGAGCGGCCGGCCGAGCAGCGCGCTGCCGGCATGGTGTTCCAGGGCTATGCCCTGTTCCCGCATATGAGCGTCGAGGCCAACATCGCCTTCCCGCTCAAGGTGCGCAAGAAGTCGGCGGCCGAGATCAAGCGTCGCGTCGGTGAGATGGTCGATCGCGTCGGGCTGAAGGGCCACGAGAAGAAACTGCCGTCGCAATTGTCCGGCGGCCAGCAGCAGCGCGTGGCGCTGGCCCGCGCCTTGGTGTTCGAGCCGGGTGTGCTTTTGCTCGATGAGCCGTTCTCGGCGCTCGACAAGGGCCTGCGCGGCCAGATGCAGGCCGAGATGAAGCGGCTGCACCAGGAAACCGGCACCACCTTCGTCTTCGTCACCCATGATCAGAGCGAGGCGCTGGCGCTATCGTCGCGCGTCGCCATCTTCAACCACGGCGAGTTGCTGCAGGTCGGGGCGCCTGACGAGGTCTACGACCGGCCGGCCAACCGCTTCGTCGCCGAGTTTCTCGGCGAGATCAACATGCTGCCGCTGAAGGGCGTGCGCAACGCCGACAACGGCGCCACCGGCCTGTGCGAAGACCGCACCATCACTCTGCGCGGCAATGCAAGCGCCGTCGGCAGCAACGCCATCCTGGCGATCCGGCCCGAATACATGTCGATCGCCCCCGAAGCGACAGCCGGCGAGAACGGCATCGCCGCGACTGCGGTCGCCTCGACCTATCTCGGCGCTGCGACGCGGCTCGATCTCACGACGCGCCAAGGTGCCAAGGTGACGGTCTCGGTGCCGAACGAGGTCGCCGCTTCGGCACTCAGCAAGGGCAATTCCGTATGGCTGACATGGCCTGCGGAAAAAGGTTTCCTCCTTCCGGCCGGAGGACAATGACGATCGGCGTGGCGAAGCTGAAATTCGCCAGGCTGGCTTTCGGGAAATATCAACGACAAAAAAGGGGAACTGACATGACAAACAATTCAGAGATGAGCGACACCAGGAAACACGCCATCGAGACACTGTCCGCCAGGGCGGTGCGCGGCGAGATCTCGCGCCGGCAGTTCACGCAGCTGGCTGCGCTCGTGCTGGCCGGCACGCCGATGCTGCTGCGCTCGACCGGCGCCTTCGCGCAAGCCAAGGAACTGGTGCTGGTCAACTGGGGCGGCGACGCCATCACCGCCTATGACGCGGCCTATGGCCAGGCGTTCACCAAGGAGACCGGCATCACCGTCAAGATGGACGGCTCCGGTCCGACCGAGGGTGCGATCGCCGCACAGTTCAAGAGCGGCGCCCCGACCTGGGACCTGGTCGACGTCGACCCGTTCTCGGCGATCACGCTCGGCGCGCAGGGCATGCTCGAGCCGATCGACTATTCGATCGTCGACAAGAACAAGATGCGGCCTGGCTTCGGCTGGGAGCACGCCGCCTCGACCTATTTCTTCTCCTATGTCATCGCCTATGATTCCGAGAAATTCGGCAGCCAGGCACCGACCGGTATGGCCGACTTCTTCGACGTGACGAAATTCCCCGGCAAGCGCTCGCTCTACAAATGGGGCGTGTCGAGTTGGGAAGCGGCACTGCTCGCCGACGGCATCGCGCCGGCCTCGCTCTACCCGCTCGATCTCAAGCGCGCGCATGACAAGATCGCCGCCTTCAAGGAGAATGTCGTTGCCTATTGGGGTGGCGGCGCCGAAAGCCAGAGCGTGCTGCTCGACGGCGAGGCCTCGATGGCCATCGTCTGGTCGACGCGAGCCTCGCTGATCGAGCAGGATTCCGGCGGCAAGATCAAATTCATCTGGGACCAGGGCCTGATCTCGCCCGGCGCGCTCGCCGTGCTCAAGGGCAATCCCGGCGGCAAGGACGCGGCGATGAAGTTCATTGCCAGCGCCCAGGATCCGGAGAAGCAGCTGATCATGTTCGACAAGCTCGGCCAGGGCCCGGCCAATCCGGCCACCGACGCGCTGATCCCCGCCGACAAGAAGCGCATCAACCCGGTCGACCCCGAAAACATGAAGAAGCAGATCCCGCTCGACATGGAGTGGTACGCCAAGAACTACGGGGCCGCACTCGACGAATACACGAAGATCATCTCCGCCTGATAGACCGGGATAACCGGGGCCGAGATGAAAGCATATCTCTCCGACAGGATGGGCGCGGCGCTGCTGATGGCGCCGCTTCTGCTGTTCCTTGGCGCCGCCTATGCCTGGCCATTCTTCGGCGTCGTCAATTGGAGCTTCACCCTGCCCGAGCCGGGGCTCGGGCAATATGGCACACTGCTTAGCGACCCGCTGGTGCAGTCGGTGTTTGTCCGCACGCTGCGCATCGCTGCGATCGTCACGATCGTTTCGGTTGCTGCCGCCTACGCCATCACCGTGGTGTGGGTGCGCGGCACGCCGGCGCAGCGGGTGATCGCCGAGTTCTGCATCCTGGTGCCGTTCTGGATCTCGGTGCTGACGCGCGCCTTCGGCTGGGTGGCGCTGCTTTCCAATCGCGGCCTGTTCAACACCTGGCTGCAGGCGATCGGCTTCATCTCGGAACCGCTGACGCTGGTGCGCAACGAATTCGGGGTCATCGTGGGCATGACGCATTTCCTCATTCCCTTCGCCGTGTTTCCGCTGGCGTCTTCGATGCGCAGCCTCGACGACCGCGTGCTGCTGGCGGCGCGCGGGCTCGGCTCCAGCCGCATGCGCACCTTCTGGTCGGTGTTCGTGCCGATGACCCGCTCCGGCATCATCGGCTCGGCGCTCATCGTCTTCGTCTTTTCGCTGGGCTTCTTCGTGACGCCGGCGATCCTTGGCGGCGGCCGCAGCGTGATGGTCGCCGAGCTGATCTATCTGCGCATCTTCCAGAGCCCGGATTGGGGGCTGGGGGCGGCGATCAGCGTCGTGCTGGTGCTGTTCGTCGGTACTCTGATGGCGCTGCTGTTCCGCTATGTCAGACCGAAGCAGCTGATCTGATGCCGACCTACCGCCCCGGCCCCGTCTCGCTGATCCTCGCTGCACTGGTGGCGCTGTTCCTGCTGTTGCCGCTGCTCGCCGTCATCCCGGTGTCGCTGACGCCGACCCGCATGCTGGCGATGCCGTCCGGCGAATTGTCGCTGCGCCACTACCGGGCGCTGATCGAGGATCCGCGCTGGATCAATTCGATCCTGCTCTCGATCAGGATCGGCGTCGTCAGCAGCGCCTTTTCCACCGTGCTGGCGCTGTGCTTCAGCCTCGGTGTGTGGATGTTCCAGCCGCGCTTCACCGCCGCGCTGGTCGGCTTCGTACTGCTGCCGATGGTGGTGCCGCCGGTGGTCTCGGCGATCACGCTCTACTTCCTGCTGACCTCGATCTCCGGCGTCTCTTCGTTCTTCGGCTACGACACCTGGCTCGGTGTCGCCATGGCGCATGCGGTGATGACGGTGCCCTTCGCAACGGTGCTGATCCTGGTGTCGCTCAGCCAGCTCGACCGGCGCATCGACCTTGCCGCGCGCGGCCTCGGCGCCACCGTGTGGGAGCGCGCCACCCGCATCATCATGCCCAACATCAAATTCGGCATCGTCACTGCCGCCCTGCTGTCCTTCGTGCTGTCCTGGGAAGAGATCGGCGTCACCCTGTTCATCACCTCGGTCAACGCCATCACGCTACCCAGGCTGATGTGGATGGGCCTGCGCGACAACATCGACCCGGCGATCGCCGCCCTCTCGGTGATCCTGATCATCATCACGGTGCTGGTGCTGGCGGCGCGCAGTGCCGTGGTCAGGCTGCGCGTGGGGCAGTAGGGCGACCGAAGCGGAGCGCATATCCCGCTCCTCGATAGTTGGCGGGACAGCGCCCCCTCTGGCCTGCCGGCCATCTCCCCCACTTGGGGGGAGATCGGCAGCTCCGGCGACGGCTCCCTCCTTCGGCGGTAGTGATTGGCGAAAGCGGAGATGACGGCCAATCTCCCCCCAAGTGAGGGCTTTGCACGGGGGCCGAAGTTTGGCGCAGATGGCGCATGGGGCGTTTTTTGAAACGCAATCAGGCGACATTG
>NZ_JBVVQR010000013.1:0-150744 GCF_055811535.1 Mesorhizobium sp. WSM4816
TGCGACATCGATGGCGTGAACCACCACGAAAGCGCAAATTTCAGTCCATGCCGAAGCTATCTTAGCGCATATGCCCTTGAGGGGGAGATGGCCGCGAAGCGGCCAGAGGGGCCGGTCCGACCGGGCTCGGCCCCTTATCGCAGACGCAGGAGGTTGGCGCTCCACGCGACACGACCCCCTCTGTCGCCTTCGGCGACATCTCCCCCCTCGAGGCGGGAGATTCGCCAGCCTGTTGATCGTCAGAAAACCTTCATGGTTTCGAGATGTGCGTGAAACATTGAGGCTGGACCTTGGCGGCGACGTTTAAGCCATCCAGGAGACAGCCATGAACAAGATTTCGCGCCGCGCTTTTGTCACGTCGGCGAGCGCCGCCGGCCTCGTCGGCGTATCGGGCCTCGCGCTTCCCTATTATTCGCGCGCCAATCAGCGGCCCGCCTTCACCCATGGCATCCAGTCGGGCGATGTCGACGCAACCAGTGGCGTGGTGTGGACGCGGACCGACCGCCCTTCGCGCGTCATGTTCGAAGTCTCGTCGACGGAGAATTTCGCCAATCCCTTGCGCCTTGCGCCGCTCGATACGTCGCCGGCCAGCGATTACACGGTAAAGCGGCTGCTCACCGACCTTACCTCCGACCAGGACATCTTCTACCGCATGGTCGCGGCCGATCTTGCCGACATCAACGCCGTCTCCGAGCCGATCGTCGGCCGCTTCCGCACGGCGCCGGCCTCGAAACGCGACATCCGCTTCGCCTGGTCGGGCGATACCGCCGGCCAGGGCTGGGGCATCGACGACACCGGCATGAAGACTTATGCCACGATCGGCAAGCATACGCCCGACTTCTTCCTGCATTCCGGCGACACCATCTATGCCGACGGCGCGATGAAGGACGAGGTCGAGCTGCCCGGCGGCAGCAAGTGGAAGAACAAGGTCCTCATTGACGAAAAGCGCAAGGTTGCCGAGACGCTGGACGAGTACCGCGGCCAGTGGAAGTACAACATGATGGACAGACATGTGCTGGGGCTCAACGCCATCTGCCCGACCTTCTACCAGTGGGACGACCACGAGGTGGTCAACAACTGGTCGGATTCGAAGAACCTGAGCGCCGACGACCGCTACTCGGAAAAAAACATCCATGTGCTGGCGGCACGCGCGGCACGCGCCTTCCACGAGATGACGACGATCCGCTACGAGCCGTCGGAACCGGGCCGCGTCTATCGCAAGATCGCCTACGGGCCGCTGCTCGATGTGTTCTTCCTCGACATGCGCTCCTATCGCGGCGCCAACGGTCCTGGCATGCAGGATACGGTGACGCCGCAATCGCGCATCCTCGGCGAACAGCAGATGAAGTGGCTGAAGCGCGAACTGGCAAACTCCAACGCGACCTGGAAAATCATCGCCGCCGACATGCCGCTTGGTCTCGTCGTCTGGAACGACGCCACCAACAAGGCCGGCGCCGAGGCCGTCAGCAATGGCGACAATGGCCCGGCCAAGGGCCGCGAACTGGAAATTGCCAACCTCCTTCGCTACATAAAGAATGCCGGCATCACCAACACCGTCTGGCTGACCGCCGACGTCCACTACACGGCGGCGCATTACTACAATCCCGACAAGGCGCAGTTCCAGGACTTCAATCCGTTCTGGGAATTCGTCTCGGGTCCGCTCCACGCCGGCAGCTATGGACCCAATGATTTCGACATGACCTTCGGCCCGGAGCTGAAATTCATCAAGGCGCCAACCGCCGAGCAGGGGCAGAACCTGCCACCCTCGGCCGGCCTGCAGTTCTTCGGCCTCGTCGACATCGACGGCGCCACTGAACAGATGACGGTGCGGCTGATGGATCGCGACGACAATGAACTCTACAAGGTCACGCTCGACCCGGTGCATTCGGCGTGAGGGGCTGAGTCACTTTGTATCAATCCTGGGTGACGTCGCGCTGCCCCTCATTGTCCTGCCGGGCATTTCTCCCCGTAAACGGGGAGAAAGTGGCCCGCATCGAAGATTTCGCTAATCGCGAACATTGCAGAGCCGACATTTAGCGCAGCGGGCTTCTCCCCGTTTACGGGGAGAAGGTGCCGGCAGGCGGATGAGGGGCTGCGCCGGCGTTGGCAAAACTTCAGGAAGGGTCGATCCGACCTTTTCGACAATGTGCGGAAAGCAGTCCTAATCCGGATAGCAAACGGTCGGAATATTGGGCCAAACAGCGCTGTCGCAGTTGGCGGCCTCCTGCCTTTGCTTGAAGGCGGCGCTGACCGGCCCGGTCACCACCGGGTCGACGCCATCGGGAGCGTCGGCAAACAACTGCTCCGCCGTTCGGGTGTCGGACGGCAGGGCAGGCTCCTTCGACGTCGCGGCCGACTGTGCCACGCCTGCCGCAAGCAGAACGGCGAGGGCAGCCCATGCAAGGATTGGCCGGTATCTGATGCCCGTTTTGCTCATGAAATTTGAACTGTCCCGACCGTGAAAGGTTCCGCTTTGGTTAATAATTCAATTTCACACCAAGACGCTTAAGATTTGGTGACCATGTATTTGGTGGCACGCCTCCTCTTTCGCAATTGCGAAAAACCCTGTATGAGCCGCCCAACCGAAAGAGGCAGCGCCTTTTGGCCTGCTGCCTGCAACGCTCCCGAGACCACAACATGAAAATTCGTAATATCGCGATCATCGCGCACGTCGACCATGGGAAAACCACCCTCGTCGACCAGCTCCTGAAACAGTCAGGCTCGTTCCGCGACAACCAGCGCGTTGCCGAACGCGCCATGGATTCGAACGACCTCGAAAAGGAACGCGGCATCACCATCCTGGCCAAGGCGACCTCGGTCGACTGGAAGGACACCCGCATCAACATCGTCGACACCCCCGGCCACGCCGATTTCGGCGGTGAAGTCGAGCGCATCCTGTCGATGGTGGATTCAGCCATCGTGCTGGTCGACGCCGCCGAAGGGCCGATGCCGCAGACAAAATTCGTCGTCGGCAAGGCGCTCAAGGTCGGATTGAAGCCGATCGTCGTCATCAACAAGATCGACCGGCCGGACGCCCGCCACGTCGAGGTGGTCAACGAAGTGTTCGATCTGTTTGCAGCGCTCGACGCCACCGACGAGCAGCTCGACTTCCCGATCCTTTACGGTTCGGGCCGCGACGGCTGGGTCTCGGAAAACCCCGAAGGTCCGAAGGACCAGGGTCTGGCGCCGCTGTTCGACCTCGTCATCGAGCATGTCCCGGCGCCGACCGTCCACCCCGGCCCGTTCCGGATGATCGGCACCATCCTGGAGGCCAATCCGTTCCTTGGCCGCATCATCACCGGCCGCATCGAATCCGGCACGCTGAAATCCAACCAGGCGGTCAAGGTGCTGCATCATGACGGCACCCAGGTAGAAACCGGCCGTATCTCGAAGATCCTGGCTTTCCGCGGGCTCGAGCGCCAGCCGATCGACGAGGCGCAGGCGGGTGACATCGTCGCCATCGCCGGCCTGTCGAAGGGCACCGTCGCCGACACGTTCTGCGACCCGTCGGTGACCGAGCCGCTGCATGCGCAGCCGATCGATCCGCCGACGGTGACGATGTCGTTCCTCGTCAACGATAGCCCGCTGGCCGGCACCGAGGGCGACAAGGTGACCAGCCGCGTCATCCGCGACCGCCTGCTGCGCGAGGCCGAAGGCAATGTCGCGCTGAAAATCGAGGAATCGCCGGACAAGGATTCGTTTTTCGTCTCCGGCCGCGGCGAATTGCAGCTTGCCGTGCTGATCGAGACGATGCGCCGCGAAGGGTTCGAGATCGCCGTGTCGCGGCCGCGCGTCGTCATGCAGAAGGGCGAGAATGGCGAGTTGCTCGAGCCGGTCGAGGAAGTCGTCATCGACGTCGACGAGGAGCATGCCGGCGTCGTCGTGCAAAAAATGTCGGAGCGCAAGGCCGAGATGGTCGAATTGCGCCCGTCAGGCGGCAACCGCCAGCGCATCGTCTTCCACGCGCCGACGCGCGGCCTGATCGGCTACCAGTCGGAACTGCTGACCGACACCCGCGGCACCGCCGTCATGAACCGGCTGTTCCATGCCTACGAGCCTTACAAGGGTGAGCTGCCGGGCCGCACCAACGGCGTGCTGATCTCCAACGAACAGGGTGAATCAGTGGCGTATGCCATGTGGAACCTGGAAGACCGCGGCCCGATGGTCATCGATCCGGGCGTCAAGGTCTATCAGGGCATGATCATCGGCATCCATTCACGCGACAACGACCTCGAAGTGAACGTGCTGAAGGGCAAGAAGCTGACCAACATCCGCGCCGCCGGCAAGGATGAGGCGGTGAAGCTGACGCCGCCGATCCGCATGACGCTGGAACGCGCGCTGGCCTGGATCCAGGACGACGAGCTGGTCGAAGTGACGCCGAAGACCATCCGCCTGCGCAAGCTCTATCTCGACCCGAACGAGCGCAAGCGTTTTGAGAAGTCGGCGAAAGTGGTCGGCGCGGCGTAAGGCCATTTCTTCTCAGCGATTGTGAGGAAGGGAGCACGCGCGTGCTTCCTCCCATTTTACTTTACCCGCCGGCAGCCGAGATGATGGCCTCGCGATCGGATTCGCGGGCCAGATCGATGCGCATCACCGTTCCCGCTCGAGCCGGCTTGCGCAAGGCTTTGGCCCCATCCGGATCAACGACCAGCAGTCTCTTCGCGTCCCAGGCCTGGAGCCGCGATCGCGAGATGTCGAGTTCACCGGCGAGCAACCGGTCGAGCCGCAGCGCTGTCGGCATTTCGAGCCTGAGCTGGAGCCCTAGAGCGGTGGTGTTTTCCGGCCTCTCCCCGAGCACCTGCTTGTGAACGGCGGCTTCAGGAAACTCCTCGACGCGCCCGACCCTGCTTCGCAGTGCGACAGCATCGAAAGCATGGCGACGCGCCAGGGCCGGGTCGTTGCTTTCGAGTGCCTGCAGCAGCGCAGAGTCGATGTCGCGGCGGTTGCACCGCTCCAGAATACCGAAATTCCAGGAATTGTCGCAATCTACGCAGCGATAGATCAGCCACGCATCGATGCGTTTACCGTTGGCGTTGACGCGGAATTTCCCGCTGCTGTGGTAAGCCTTCAGGCTGTTGCAACGGTTGCAGTTGATGTGCGGTCGAGGTGCGGTTTTGGGTGCGATCGTCCAGCGCATACGCAGTGTTGAAGACATGCCGAAAAGCCCTTCCCGTCGGGAAGTTCGTCAGATCGGCGATGTCGAGATGCCCATGCGGGCACGGCGTGGCGAGAGGCTGCGGTGGTCGGGAATCAGATGTCGCGGGTGGTAAAACGCGCCAGCGGTTCAGCAGTGCCAAACCGGTCTCGAACCGCCGCCCTGAGGAACACATAATATGAAACAGACGCTGCGAATGCGGCGCCATGCATTGTGTCGGGGGAGTTGACGAGACCGGCAGTTACGTAGGCAAAGTGAAGCTCGAAATTGTGTCGGGACGAAACTTCTAGCCGCGAGGTGTCGAGCCGACAAGCCTCTTCCTTGATCGATGCTACCGCCGGTGGAGCACTTGCGCTACAATCGAGCGGTCAACCTCTCGAGCAAAGATCCCGGTCATGCACGTCACCTCGCTTTTGATCTTCGCCGCCGCCCTTTTCGTCGCCGCGGGCTCGCCGGGCCCCTCGATTGCCGCCCTGGTGGCGCGGGTTATCGCAAAGGGCTTTCGCGACGTGTTTCCATTCCTGCTCGCCATGTGGATCGGCGAGGCCATCTGGCTGTCGCTTGCGGTGTTCGGGCTGGCGGTGGTGGCGCAGACCTTCCATCTTGCCTTCGTCGTGCTGAAATGGGTCGGCGTCGCCTATCTCGCCTACCTCGCCTGGAAGATGTGGACGGCCCCGGTCGAGGCGCGCGAAGGCGAGATGCCGCGCGAGGAGTCGGCCGTCAAACTGTTCTTTGCCGGCATGGCGGTGACGCTCGGCAATCCCAAGATCATGATGTTCTACCTGGCGCTGCTGCCGACCATCATCGATCTCGCCTCAGTGACGGTCGTCGGCTGGATCGAGCTGACGCTGACCATGGCCGTGGTTCTGGTCGCCATCGATCTGGCCTGGGTGCTGGCGGCAGCGCAGGCGCGAAAACTCTTGAAGAGCAGGCGGGCGATGAAGATCGCCAACCGCGTCAGCGCCACCACGATGGCCGGTGCCGCGGCGGCGATCGCAGCGCGATCCTGAGCCGTTGCATCAACCCATTTCGATGATCGGCGCGATCTCGACGCTGAAACCCGGGTCCTTCAGGATAGGACAATCCTTGGCCTTGGCGACGGCATCGTCGATGTCGTTCGCTTCGATGATTGTGTAACCGGCGGTCGGATTGCTGCCGCCATTGTTCTCGACTTTGCCGCCGGGCAGCACGGTCTTCGACATGCCGACCGGATTGCCACCGTCGACCACGGCCGAGCCAAGCTTGCCGTACCATCCGTTCCAGGCATCCATCGCTGCTTGCCGTTCGGCCTCGTCGGTCGGCATTTTGCCGGAGCCGTGATAGACATAGAGAAATTTCGCCATGTTCTCCTCCGTTGATCTTCCGTTGATCGGCGGGCGTCGAACCGACATGCGGTCACGCCGCAGGGGCAATCATCGGACCAAACCGGCAAAGACGCAACGAGAATGCGAATCACTAATGTGAGGTCCAGTTGGCTCGCAATCGCCATGCTCTTACCGCGCCATCGCCTGGTATGTCGGTGAAGGCATGCAGCTTCGCTTCATCGAAAGCGTAGGCCAAAAGCACGTTGGGAACGAGACCGAGCTTCTCCTCGCATTTGGCGAAATAGGCTTTCGTCGCTTCGCTCAGTTCCGCAGGCGCGAGGTCAAGTGCGACGATTTTGTCTTCTATGGCGGATTTTCTCCTCATTTTCGGTGACCCACCGGCGAATCCCGACATTTCGTCGCAAGCGGTCAAACCTTTGTCGCCAAATATCGGTCATCTGCTACCATAGTCGCAAAACATATGACGGGAGGGATTTAGCGACATGGCCGGCCTGAAATCTGCAAGCCAGTTGAAAAAGATAAGCACGGCCAAGGGCAGCGAGAAACCCGGCAGGCTTGCCGATTACCTGCTGGCCCGTGCGCCGGCCGAAGATGTCGCCGCCTATGACGTCACCGCCCTCGAACGCGCAGCCGATCTCGCCGGACGCGCCGTCGCCAGACACAAGAAGGGCGATTGCGTCGTCGCCATAGAGGTTGATTCCGGTGTCATGCGCCAGGGCAGGCCGATGACGGTGATCACCGTCGTCAACGACAACATGCCGTTCCTGTTCGATTCCATCCTCGGCGAGATCACCGAGAGCGCCGGGGAACCGCTGCTGGTTACCCATCCGGTCATCGTCGTCAGGCACGGCAAGAGCGGCGTCGACGAAATCCTCGGCGATGGCGGGTTCGCCAAGGGCGATCACAGTCATGAACGGCTGAGCGTCATCCACGTCCATATCGGCCGTGTTTCGTCCGAGCAGGCCGAGGCATTGGCTGACCGGCTGAAGAAAATATTGGGCCAGGTGCGCGCCGCCGTCACCGACTGGAAGCCGATGCTGGCCCGCCTCGACCAGGCAATCTCCGAGTTCCGCTACGCTCCGGTGCCGCTCGACAAGGCCAACGTCACCGAAGCGATCGCCCTCCTCGAATGGCTGCGCGACGACAACTTCACCTTCCTCGGCATGCGTGAGTTCAAATATACCGGCGGCGAGAAGAGCGGCACCCTGGAGCGCACCGAAAAGCCCGGCCTCGGCATCCTCTCCGATCCCGACGTGCTGGTGCTGCGGCGCGGCACCGAAGCGGTGTCGACGACGCCGGAAATCCGCGCCTTCCTACACGGGCCGGAACCGCTGATCGTCACCAAGGCCAATGCCAAATCGTCGGTGCACCGCCGCATCTATCTCGATTACATCGGCGTCAAGACCTACACCGCCAAGGGCGTGCTTGCCGGCGAGCTGCGCATTGTCGGCCTGTTCACCTCGACTGCCTACACGCGCTCGGTGATGAAGATCCCCTATCTCAGGTCGAAAGCCGAAACCATCATTGCCAAATCCGGTTTCAACCCTGAAGATCACTCCGGCAAGGCACTGATCAACGTGTTGGAGAGCTATCCGCGCGACGAGCTGTTCCAGGTTCCGGTGCCGATCCTGCGCAAGCACGCCGAAGCCATTCTGGGGCTGATCGAGCGGCCGCGCGTCAGAGCGCTGGTGCGCGCCGATCAGTTCGACCGCTTCGTCTCGATCCTCGTCTTCGTGCCGCGCGACCGCTACGACAGCGTTGTACGCGAGAAGATCGGCACCTATCTCAAGACGGTGTTCCAGGGCCGGCTGTCGGCCTACTACCCGGCCTTTCCGGAAGGCGGGCTGGCGCGCGTCCATTTCATCATCGGCCGTTCCGGCGGCAAGACGCCGAAGGTCGACCAGGCGACGATCGAGGCAGCGATCCGCGCAATCGTGCGGACCTGGGACGACATTCTGCGCGAGACCGCGGCCGAGACCGGCGCCGATGCGGCGCTCACGGCGATCGCCTCGCGCTTCTCGGGAAGCTATCGCGACAGCTTCTCACCGGCGGAGGCGCTGGCCGATGCCGGGCGCATCGCCAGGATCAGCGCGGCCAATCCGATCGCCATCGACTATTATCGTCATGCCAACCAGGAACCGCATCAGGCGGCGCTGAAGATCTATCACCATGGCAGCCCGGTGGCGCTGTCGCGGCGGGTGCCGGTGCTGGAGAACATCGGTTTCCGCGTCATCAGCGAGCGCACCTTCGAGGTCGGGGACGAGGCTTCCGGTATGATCGATAGTGATCAGCCGGGCATGGTCTTCATCCACGACATGGAGCTCGAAAACAGCTACGGCAAGCCAATCGACCTTGGCGACCGCGGCGCGCTGTTCGAGGACGCGTTCCTTTCCGTCTGGCGCGGCGACATCGACAATGACGGCTATAATGGCCTTGCCCAGACCGCCGGCCTGTGGTCGGGCGAGGTTTCCATCCTGCGCGCCTATGGCCGCTATCTGCAGCAGGCCGGGATTCCGCAAAGCCAGGATTTCATTGCCGCCGCACTCAACCGCTATCCGCAGATCGCGCGTGGCCTGCATGAGCTATTCGTCGCTCGCCTCGGACCGACGGCGCAGACGGAAGGGGTGGTCGCGGCCAGGCACCTCAAGGCCAAGGTCAGGGATGCGCTGGAAGAGGTTCCCAACATTGATGACGACACCATTATCCGTCGCTACCTCAACCTGATCGAAGCATCGCTGCGCACCAATCATTTCGTTCCCGATCTGAAGGAGAAGGGCCAGTCGCTGGCGATCAAGCTCGACTCGCAAGCGATCGACGGCCTGCCGGCGCCGCGGCCGTGGCGGGAGATCTTCGTCTACGGGTCCGAGGTCGAGGGCGTGCATCTACGCTTCGGCCCGGTCGCCCGCGGCGGCCTGCGCTGGTCGGACCGCGCCCAGGACTACCGCACCGAGGTGCTCGGCCTGGTCAAGGCCCAGCAGGTCAAGAATGCCGTGATCGTGCCGGTTGGCGCCAAGGGCGGTTTCTATCCGAAGAAGCTGCCGATGGGTGCCGGTCGCGACGCCATCTTCGAAGCCGGCGCGTCCGCCTACAAGAATTACGTCTCCAGCCTGTTGTCGATCACCGACAATATCGGCCTCGACGGCGTCATTCCGCCAGATGGGGTCGTGCGGCGCGACCAGGACGACCCCTATTTCGTCGTCGCCGCCGACAAGGGCACCGCAACCTTCTCCGACACCGCCAATGCCATCAGCGAGAAGCATGGCTTCTGGCTCGACGACGCCTTCGCCAGCGGCGGCTCGGCCGGCTACGACCACAAGAAGATGGGCATCACCGCCAAGGGCGCATGGGAAGCGGTCAAGCGGCATTTCCGCGAGATGAACCGCGATATCCAGGCCACACCCTTCACCGTTGTCGGCGTCGGCGACATGTCAGGCGACGTGTTCGGCAACGGCATGCTCCTGTCCGAGCAGACCCGGCTGATCGCCGCCTTCGACCATCGTGACATCTTCATCGATCCCGCTCCCGACATGGCAGCTTCGATGGCCGAGCGCCGGCGCATGTTCGCCCTCGCCCGTTCGAGCTGGCAGGACTACGACAAGACAAAACTGTCCGAAGGCGGCATCATCGTCTCGCGCAGCCAGAAATCGATCACCCTGCCGCCGGCCGCGGCCGCGGCGATCGGCCTCGGCAAGACGACCGCCTCGCCGGTCGAGATCATGAGCGCCATCCTCAAGGCGCCAGTCGACCTTTTGTGGTTCGGCGGCATCGGCACCTATCTCAGGGCATCGACGGAAACCAACCAGGACGCCGGCGATCGCGCCAACGATGCTATTCGGGTGACTGCGCTCGAAGTGCGCGCCAAGGTCATCGGCGAGGGCGCCAATCTCGGCGCGACGCAGCGGGCCCGCATCGAGTTCGGGCTGAATGGCGGGCGCTGCAATTCCGACGCCATCGACAATTCGGGCGGCGTCAACTGTTCCGACGTCGAGGTCAACATCAAGATCGCGCTGGCTTCCGCCATGCGCAAGGGGGCGCTGACCCGCCCAGCGCGCAACAAGCTTCTCGCCGAAATGACCGACGAGGTGAGCGCGCTGGTGCTGTCCAACAATTACGAGCAGACGCTGGCGCTGTCCCTTGCCCGCAAGCGCGGCCTTGCCGATATCGCCCATCAGAGCCGTTTCATGGCAGCGCTCGAGGCGCGCGGCCTGCTCGACCGCAATGTCGAAGCTCTGCCGTCGCCGGCAGCCCTTGCCGAGCGCGAGACGCGCGGCGAGCCGCTGACCAGGGCCGAGCTCGGCGTGCTGTTGGCCTATGCCAAGATCGTGCTGTTTTCCGACATCGTCGCCAGCGACGTGCCGGACGATCCGCATTTCGACCGTGACCTGATGGGCTATTTTCCGGACCGTATGACGAAGAAATTCGCGGCCGAAATCCATGGCCATCGCCTGCGCCGCGAAATCATCGCCCGTGTCGTCGCCAACGATCTGGTCAATCGCGGCGGCCCCCCCTTCGTCAACAGGCTGCAGGAAGCAACCGGCCGCAGCACGGCCGACGTGGTCCGGACCTTCGCTGTGGTGCGCGACGGCTTTGGCTTGCCGGCGCTCTATCGCCAGATCGACGCGCTCGACAACCAGATCGACGGACAGGTGCAGCTCGACCTTTATCAAGCCGTCAGTCGGCTTACCTATGTCGCCAGCGGCTGGTATCTCAAGAACGATACCAGCACCGCTCCGCTCGGCCAACGGATCGCCGAATTGCAGAACGCCCGCAAGGCACTGGAGCCGAAGCTCCCTTCGCTGCTTCCGGCCTTCTCGCGCGAGCGGATAGAGGAGCGGCGGCATGGTCTGGCCAAGGGCGGCGCGCCCGAACAGCTGGCAGAACATCTGGCGCTGACCGATGTGGCCGGCGTCGTGCCTGACATCGCGCTGACGGCCCGAACGGCGAATGCCGACATCATCGCCGCCGCGAAGGCGTTTTTCGCGGTCAGCGATGCCTTCCGCATTCCGCGCGTCGAGGATGCGGCGCGCTCGATCGCGCCGTCCGACTACTACGATCAATTGGCGCTTTTCCGCGCCACCGACACGATCGGCGCAGCCAGGCGCGGCATCGCCGTGGCGGCGCTCACCGGCCATGCCGGGGCGGCGGACCCGGTGGCGGCATGGCTGGAGGCCGGCGGCGAGAGGGTCGGGCGCATCCGCGAGCGGCTGCAGGCGCTGACCGAGGGCGGCGACATCACCGTGTCGCGGCTGTCGGTGGCATCGGGGCTGATCAGCGACCTGACGGCGCTGTGAGCTGTTCACTTCACAAGGCCGGCGCTGCCCCTCATCCGGCTGCCGCCACCTTCTCCCCGTATAGTGACGGGGAGAAGGAACTTGCTGCAATGCCAGCGCCTTTTCTGCAACGGCAGCCGTTCGCGAAACCGCCGATGACAATGTCTTTCTCCCCGTCCCTATACGGGGAGAAATGCCCGGCAGGGCAATGAGGGGCGGCGCGGCCCCTGTCATTTGCGTGAGCACCGGAAACATGCAGACATGGCGCCGGTCGCAGGCCAAGCGAACGGGGCAGGAGCGCATATGGCCGAGGTAGCAGTGCAGCGAGCGCCGGAACGCGGCATCTGGGGATGGATGCTGTTCGACTGGGCAGCACAGCCGTTCTTCACCGTCATCACCACCTTCATCTTCGGTCCTTATTTCGCTTCGCGCATGGTTCTGGATCCGGCTGCCATGCAAGCTGCCGAGGCAGCCGGTCCAGCCGCAGTTGAAGCTTACGTCGAATCCCAGCATCTACTTGGCCTGACGGTCTGGGGTTGGAGCATCGCCGCGGCGGGACTGGTCATTGCCGTTTTGTCGCCCATATTCGGGTCGATCGCAGACCAGACCGGCCCGCGAAAGCCGTGGATCGCGTGCTTTGCCGCGATCAAGATCACGAGTCTTTGTTTGCTCTGGTTTGCCGCGCCGGGCTCAAATCTGTTTCTTATCGCGGCTTTGTTTTCGCTTGCGTCGGTGGCGGCGGAATTCTCGACGGTGTTCAACGATTCGATGATGCCGCGCCTGGTTCCGAAGAGCGAAATCGGCCGCATCTCGAATATGGCCTGGGGTCTTGGCTATCTCGGCGGCATGATCGCGCTGATCTTCGTCGTCGCCTTCATGGCGGGTTTGCCGGAGACCGGTAAGACGATCGTCGGTCTCGACCCGCTCCTCGGTCTCGACCCGATCTTCGGCGAAGACGCTCGGGCGACCGGACCACTGTCGGCTGGCTGGTACTTGCTGTTCATCCTGCCGATGTTCTTCTTTACCCCGGATGCCGCCAAAGGCATTCCGATCGGGCCGGCGGTGCGCGAGGGGCTGTCGGAGCTGAAGTCGACACTGGCCGAAGTGCGCCAGCGCAGCGGCATCTTCCGCTTCCTGGTCGCCCGCATGATCTATCAAGACGGCGTCAATGCGCTGCTTGCGCTGGGAGGACTTTTCGCGGCAGGGATGTTCGCCTGGTCGATCACCGAGATCGGCCTGTTCGGCATCATCCTCAACGTCGTTGCCATCGTCGGCTGCTGGATCGCCGCCCGTCTCGACACGGCGCTCGGCTCCAAGGCCGTGGTGATGATTTCGCTGGTTATGCTGTCTGTCGCGACAATCGGCATCGTCTCGACCGGACCGGGTTTCACGCTGCTCGGGATGCTACAGCTCTCCACCGCCGATTCGGGCGGCCTGTTCGGCACGGCGGCGGAAAAGGCCTACATTCTTTACGGCTTGCTGATCGGCCTTGCCTTCGGGCCAGTACAAGCCTCGTCACGCTCCTACATGGCGCGTAGCGTCACCGCGGCCGAATCGGGCCGCTATTTCGGCATCTATGCACTGGCCGGACGGGCGACCAGCTTCCTCGCGCCGTTTCTGGTGTCGACCATAGGCTGGGTAAGCGGTTCGCAACGGCTCGGCATGGCTGTAATCGTGCTGTTCCTCGGTGTCGGCCTGGCGATCCTGGTCCGCACGCCGTATCCGGCAGACAACCCGACGGCGGAGTGAGCTTACCCTCCCCCTTGTGGGGAGGGTCGATCCGCGAAGCGGAGCGGGGTGGGGGGCGGCGCTGCCCCCACCCCGTCTCACGAACTTTGCTTCGCAAAGATCGTTCGCGGCCCCTCCCCACAAGGGGGAGGGTAAGGCGCCTAATGCCTGAAATGCCTGACGCCGGTAAACACCATGGCGATGCCGTGGGCGTCGGCGGCGGCGATGACATCGTCGTCGCGCATCGAGCCGCCCGGCTGGATAACGGCGGTAGCGCCGGCTTCGATCGCAGACAAAAGCCCATCGGCGAACGGGAAAAAGGCATCCGAAGCGACGACAGAATTCTTGGTCAGCGGTTCGGCCAGGCCGCCTGCCTCGGCCGCGTCGAGCGCCTTGCGCGCGGCGATGCGCGAGGAATCGACCCGGCTCATCTGGCCGGCGCCGATGCCGACGGTGGCACCGTCTCTGACATAGACAATGGCGTTCGACTTGACGTGCTTTGCGACGCGGAAAGCGAATTTGAGATCGGCCATTTCGGCCGTTGTCGGCGCCCGCCGGGTCACCACTTTCAGGTCGAGGTCGTCGACCACCGCATTGTCGCGGCCTTGGACGAGCAACCCGCCGGAAACAGATTTCACAGTGGAGCCGGCCGCGCGCGGATCGGGCAAGCCGCCGGTGACCAGCAAGCGCAGGTTCTTCTTGGCGGCGACGATGCGGATTGCTTCGTCC
The DNA here is from genome assembly GCF_055811535.1 of Mesorhizobium sp. WSM4816. Classification (NCBI taxonomy): domain Bacteria; kingdom Pseudomonadati; phylum Pseudomonadota; class Alphaproteobacteria; order Hyphomicrobiales; family Phyllobacteriaceae; genus Mesorhizobium; species Mesorhizobium sp. WSM4816. The sequence goes on from NZ_JBVVQR010000013.1 coordinate 14,208, forward strand.
GAGGCGCCCGGCGCGATGATGACCTCGGTGAAGGTTTTGACGATCTCTTCGGCTGCCTCGGCATCGAGGGTGCGGTTCATCGCGACAATGCCGCCAAAGGCCGACACCGGATCGCAGGCAAGCGCTTTGGCATAGGCCGCCTTCAGCGAAGCGCCCGCGGCGACGCCGCATGGGTTGGCGTGCTTGATGATGGCGACGGTGGCGGAGCGCGCCGGATCGAACTCGCCGACCAGTTCGAAGGCGGCGTCGGTGTCGTTGATGTTGTTGTAGGAAAGCTGCTTGCCTTGAAGCTGGCGCGCCGTCGCGACGCCCGGTCGCTTGTCGCCATCGACGTAGAAGCCGGCGCTCTGGTGCGGGTTCTCGCCGTAGCGCATCACCTGGTCGAGCCTGCCGCCGAAGGCGCGCCAGGTGGGATGCTCGATCTCCAGCGCTTCGGCGAACCAGCCGGAAATCGCCGCATCATAGGTCGCGGTGCGGGCGAAGGCCTTGGCCGCCAGCTTCTTGCGGAAATCCAGCGAGAGCGAGCCGAAATTCATCTCCAGCGCGTTGAGCACCGAGGCATAGTCCTCGGGATCGGTGACGATGGCGACATAGGCGTGGTTCTTGGCGGCGGCGCGGATCATCGCCGGGCCGCCTATGTCGATGTTCTCGACGATCGACGCGTAAGCGGCGCCGGAGCGGCGGACATCCTCGAAAGGGTAGAGATTGGAGACGACGAGATCGATTGGCTCGATGCCATGATCGCGCATCGCCGCGACGTGTTCGGGATCGTCGCGCACGCCGAGCAACGCGCCATGCACGGACGGATGCAGGGTCTTGACGCGGCCGTCCATGATCTCGGGAAAGCCGGTGAGTTCGGAGACGTCGCGCACAGCCAAGCCTGCCTCGGCGATCGCCTTTGCCGTGCCGCCGGTGGAGACCAGCTCGACGCCGGCAGCGGCCAGCGCCCTGGCGAAATCGATGAGCCCGGTCTTGTCGAAAACGGAAAGCAGCGCGCGACGAACGGGAACGAGGTCGGGCGCGGGAATGTTCTTGGCGGCGACGGCCATGGGCTGGCGGCCTTTCACGGCTGGTTGGGACAGTGTCCGCGCGCCGTAGCACATGAGGCCTGGAAATCAAACTGCGGGGCTACCGCAGTCTCAGCTTTTTGCCGGATGACCGGCGATGGCCGTCCGTGTCAGTTGCCAATGGACTTCGGAAATCTCTGACGCCTTGAAGGCCAGCACGATCTGCCGGCTGCGGCGCGGCCCGCCAAGGCCGGCGAAATAGATGGATTCCTCGACCTCGGGCGCCACCTCGGTGCAGGTGAACACCCATGTGTCGGCTTCATCGGCGGTCAGCACCAGACGGTCGTGCTCGTCCTTGAGCAGGCCTATGTCGGGATGGATGTGGAAGCGCACGGTGACGAAATCGCGGCCGTTGTTACGGATCGCAGCATTGCCCGGCCGCAGAAGGCGATCCCTGCCGGCGAGCACATTGCCGTTCATCGACAATTTCAGTTCGCGCTCATGCAGCAAGCCGAAGCGCGCGACATAGCCGTCATGGCGAGCCAGAAAACCCTGGCTGCCTGGCTGGTCGGTGCGCTTGCAAGGCACATGCTGCGGGCCGCCGATCAGCGGCGTGCCGAGCAGATCGTTGACGCGCAGCGAGTGGCTGAAACGCGCCGACGAGGTGTCGTTGATGGTGGCGGTCGAATGGGCGGCCGTGGCGCGGGCAAGCGGCCGGAATTCGGCGGCGCCATAGGTGTCCACGCCGGCGTTGACGATATAGTGGCGGCGGCCGGAAGACAGCTCGAAGGAAAGGCATCCGGCGTGCGCCGCGTTGGAAACATCGATGCGCGGTGGCGGGCCGGTATCGGCGATCACGGTGACGCCGCCCATGGAGAGGCGCTCGTAGCCCGAATGCGGTGCGTGCAGCAACGGCGCGCCGGCGGTGTCGTCGTGGCGCAGAATGGTGGCGATGCGGTTGTGGATGGTCGCGCCCATGCCGTTGAAGCGGGCGAGGCTGCCGTCCTGGTGGCGAAAGAAACGCAGCGCTGGCAGCATGCGATCGATGGCGCCCATCAGCGCCGCCGGCGGCGTTTCGGCCTGATTGGCATAGGTCTGGCGCAGCGGCAGAAGGTCGGCGAGGATTTCAAGCACGGCCATCGGATTGCGGGAAATATGGCCGCCATCCGGCAGAATCTGACGGTCGAGCTCCTCGGCGAGGTTGCGGGTCGCGCCACGCAGCGCCGACGCCGGCGCCGGTAGCGACAGAGCGGCAAAGGCAAGCGCGATGCGGGCGCGCAGCCTGTCCTTGCCGTCCGGCATCTCGCGTGCCATCGCCCTGAGATAGCGGATCTGCATGGCCAGCGATTTCAGGAAGGCCCGGTAGAAGGGAAATTCAGCACCCTGCAGCACCACCGAGGAATGCTGCAGCCAGGCAATGACGCGCTTGGCCGTCGTGCCGGGCTCCCAGGCGACACCGGAAATATTGCTGCCATGAATGGCGATCCAGTCGGAGACCAGCGCGCGGGCATTGGCGGCGGCAAGCTCGGTACCGGCGGCGCGCATATGGCGCAGCCAGCGAAAGCCGTGCAGGGCCTTTTGCCAGCCGGGATTGGCCACGGCGATCTGGAAGGGCGACTTGCCGCCGGTTTCGACCAGATGTCCCGACAGCGGATAGCGGCCATAATAAATCTCGAGCGCGATCTGCCGGTCGGCCAGGCGCAGGTCCGGCGGCGCGATCAACACCCGTTCCGGTGTGCGGCCGGAGTAGCGCCAGCGATGGATCGGCCCGCCACGCAGGCGCCGGCGCGTCTTGCGCCAGAACTCCTTCGCGACGAGCGTCCATAGACGCGTCGTGCTGCCGGCAGCGATCGCCAAAAGCCCTCCTCATAGCGCCCAATCCGAAGACAAGCTTATGTGATTCAAGAACTTATGCGAAGGTGAATTCCACGGAGGCCATGAAATTCAGCCTGTTTTCCGCAGGATTCTTCCTAAAACAGTCTTCAAATTTTCAGCGCTGGCCGGCTCTGCGCATGCGGGCGGCGAAGAAGCCATCCAGGCCGGACCGTTCCGGGGAGCCGAGTTCCAGATCTGCGGGCGTGGTGCGCAGCGTGCCCTGCGGCGTCAGGAACGGATCGATGCCGGCGATCTCGCCCGGGCGGAGCGGATCGTCGACAATGTCAGCCGTCCCGGCGAGGAAGGCGCGGTGAAGCGCCTCGCCTTCGAGCGGGTCGAGCGAGCAGTTGGAAAAGACGATGCGCCCGCCAGGCCTGACCAGGCTGACGGCGCGGGCGAGCAGCCTGCGTTGCAGATCGGCGAGTTTTTCGATGTCGGCCGCCGTCTTCGTCCACGGCACGTCGGGATGCCGCCGCACCGTGCCGGTCGAGGAGCAGGGCGCGTCGAGGAGGACGGCGTCGAACAGTTGTTCCGGCTCGTATTTGAGCAGATCGGCCTGGACAATTTCTGCGGACAAACCGAGCCGTTCGAGATTTTGCGAGAGCCGCGCCAACCGGTTCTTCGAGGAATCGATCGCGGTGACCGTGGCGCCGCCGAGAATGAGCTGAGCGGTCTTGCCGCCGGGGGCGGCGCAGAGATCGGCGACGCGCAAACCCCTCACGTCGCCGAAAAGCCGGGCCGGAAGGCTGGCGGCGGCATCCTGGACCCACCAGGCGCCGTCTTCAAAGCCGGGCAGTTCAGTGACCGAGGCGCTGAGTTTCTCCACGCGCACAGTGCCGGTCGGCAGCACGATGCCGCCGAGCCGCTCGGCCCACAGCGCAGGATCCGTCTTGACCGTGAAGTCTACCGGCGCCTCGTATCTGTGGGCGGCGAGGATTTGCCTGGCTTTCTCAGTGCCATAGGCGGCTTTCAGCCGATCGGAAAACCATTTCGGCGCTTCGTCGGTGGCGGCAAGCGCTGCAGCGAGCTCGGCCTGCTTGGATCGCGCCAGCGTGCGCAGCACGCCATTGACGAGACCGGAGAAGCGCACCGTGCGCGGATCGGACTTGGCGTGGGTCACGGCAAGGTCGACTGCGGCGCTGTCGGGAATATCGAGGAACAGGATCTGCGCCGCTGCTACATGCAGAATATGCGAAAGCGCGGTGGCGTTGGGTGGCAGCGGCTTTTCCAGGCGGCGGGCCAGCAACCCTGATATGGTCATGCGGAAGCGCAGCGCAGTGACCAGTATGGCGCGCACCAGCGCCCGGTCGCGCAAATCGAGCGCCTTGTATTGCGGATGGCCGTTCTCGTGGTCGGTCAGCCCGTCCAGCGGCGTCCTCGCATCGATGACGGCGGCCAGCAATCGTGCCGCGGCCTTGCGCGCGGCCAGGCCGGCAACAGATTCGCCGGGGCTCGCTGCATTGTTTTCATGATCGCCTGAAATTCGGTGCCGGCGTTTCGCTTCGCTCACGACCACGGACCCTTGGGTCCGGTCGGATTGCGGCCCCAGGGATTGGACTTTGGCCTGGCCGGCTCAGCCGGCTGCTCAGCTCTCTCCCACGGGCCCGAAGGCCGCTGTTCGTCTGCCTGCCGCGACATCGGCGTTTGCGGCCGCGCGGAGGCGGATGCGCCACCGGCCATGTCCTGCGCCATCGCCTGCAGGGCGGCGATGCGGTTGTCGGTGCTCGGGTGGGTCGAAAACAGGCTGTCCATGCGCTCGCCGGAAAGAGGATTGATGATGAAGAGGTGGGCAGTTGCCGGATTGCGCTCGGCATCCGGGTTGCGGATGCGTTCGGCGCCGCGAGCGATCTTATCAAGGGCCGAGGCAAGCCAGAGCGGCTGTCCACAGATCTCGGCGCCGCGCCGGTCGGCCTCGTATTCGCGGGTGCGGCTGACCGCCATCTGCACGATCATCGCGGCAAAGGGCGCCACGATCATCGCCACCAGCACACCGATAATGCCAAGGGAATTGTTGTTGTCGCGGTTGCCGCCGAAAAAGAAGGCGAAATTGCCGAGCATCGAGATCGCACCGGCAAGCGTGGCGACGATCGTCATGGTCAGCGTGTCGCGGTGCTGGACATGGGCGAGCTCGTGCGCCATCACCGCCGCGACCTCTTCGTGCGACAGTTGCTGCAGCAGTCCGGTGGTGGCGGCGACCGCGGCATTCTGCGGGTTGCGGCCGGTGGCGAAAGCGTTGGGCTGCGGGTTGTCGATCAGATAGGTTTTCGGCATCGGCAGGCCGGCCTGTCTGGCGAGGCTCTGCACGATGGCGTAATATTCCGGGGCGTTCCTTTCGTCGACCTCGACCGCACGGTTCATCGACAGCACCATCTTGTCGGCGTTCCAATAGCTGAACAGGTTCATCGCGGCGGCAATCAGCAAGGCGATCACCATGCCGCCCGATCCGCCGATCAGATAGCCGACGCCCATGAACAGCGCGGTCATCGCTGCCAAAAGCATGGCGGTGCGAAGTGTGTTCATTGTCTGCTCCGTTTCTGCCGGCCTTTCGGAAAAAGGGTCGATCCTTGTCGGCTCATCGCTATATGATGGGAAACGTGTGGCCCTGTTTCAATTGGGGCCGGTTTCAATCGCCGGGAATATCGCATGATCGACGGAGCCAATATATCAGGCGAAACCAGCAATGCAGACGCCGGCCCCGGTCACGACGTGCCGCAAAGGACGCTGACACCGGCAGCCCGCCGCGCTTTGGCGGAAGCGGAAGCACGGCGCGAACACTATCGACGGCAGGAAGCCGCGATGCCCCGGGAACTCGGCGGCCGTGGCGGCAGGGAACCCGGCCGCTATGGCGATTGGGAAGTGAAGGGCCTGACCAGCGATTTCTAAAGGGTATGTCGATATTCAGGTGATGCCGGCCTGCGAACAGCGGATTCCTGCGCTTCTCACGGACCTGAAAGTCCGCTCCGTTCCGGTTCTCGGAACCCACCTAGTCTGGTCGCTTCGCGCCCGTCTTCGACTCCGGCTCGGCCTGACCTGAATCTCAACATACCCTAAGCCGCAGCGCGCTCCGCGCCGAGGACAATCCAGCCGCGGTCGTCGACGGTGACGCCGATCCCCTCATAACCGGCGATCGCAGCATGCGGCGTTTGCAACGGATGCTGGTGCGTGGCGCTGATCACCACGACGGTGGCTCCCGCGGCCTCGGCCGCCGCTATCCCGGCGGGCGCATCTTCGAAAACGAGGCAGTCGCGCGCGTCGACGCCCAGCCGCTCGGCCGCCAGCCGGAAGCAATCCGGCGCCGGCTTGCCGCGGGAAACGTCCTCGGCCGCGACAAGGGTGGCGGGAAGCGGGATGCCGGCGGCCGCGATGCGCAGCAGAGCCAGCTCGCGCGGCGCCGAAGTGACGATTGCCCAGCGCTCGGGTGGCAGCGACGCCAGAAACGCCGCGGCGCCGGCGATTGGAAGGATGCCGTCGATATCGGCCACCTCGGCCTGCAGAAGCGCATCGGCTTCACGCATCGGGTCAACGCCTGGAAGCGCCAGCCGAGCGATGGTCTCGATCGCCCGCACGCCGTGGATCGTTGGCAGGAATGCGGCAACGTCGAGATCTTGCCGGCGTGCCCAATCTGCCCAGACCCTTTCTGCCGCGGCAATCGAATTGACCACCGTGCCGTCCATATCGAACAGCAAGGCTGCGAATTTTCTGCCTGCGAACATCTGCTATCCCAAGTTGTTTCGGAAGGAACCAAAGCCTGTCGATCGACCGTAACGTCGCACCGGCGGCATGGGAAGGCACGAGATCGCCTTTTTCGACAGGCCAGGGAACCACGGCCGGCCATCTCGCGTTAATCCAATCGCCTTCCACGACATTCACAAGAGGGGAACCGCAATGCTGATTCGGCTCGGCTACGAAATCGCCATCGACTGTGCTGAATCCACCCCGGTGATTTCGCTGCTCGAGATCCACAAGCAGCGCCAGGCCGACATCAAGCGGCAAACGCGCGTGCTGACCTCGCCTTCCGTCCCAACCAGGCTCTATCACGATCTTTATGGCAACACCTGCCGCCGCTTCACCGCGCCTGGCGGAGGCTTTCGCATTCTTTACGACGCCGTCGTCGAGGACAGCGGCGAGACCGACGAGGTCAACACGCTGGCCAGGGAAGTGCCGGTGGCGGAGTTGCCCGACGAGGTGCTCTGTTATCTGCTCGGCAGTCGCTATTGCGAAACCGATCATCTCAGCGATCTGGCCTGGCAGGTTTTCGGGCCTGTTCCATCCGGCTGGGCCCGGGTTCAGGCGATCGTCGACTATGTCCACAACCGTCTGTCGTTCGGCTACGGCTATGCGCGCCCGACCCGCACGGCGGCGCAGGCGCATGAGGAGCGCGTCGGCGTCTGCCGCGACTTCGCTCATCTGGCGATCACGCTCTGCCGCTGCATGAACATCCCAGCCCGCTACGTGAACGGTTATCTCGGCGACATCGGCGTGCCGGTCGACCCGGCACCGATGGATTTTTCGGCGTGGCTGGAAGTGTTCCTCGACGGCAAGTGGTACACGTTCGACCCCCGCCACAACATGCCGAGGATCGGCCGCGTCGTCATCGCGCGCGGTCGCGACGCGACCGACGTGCCGCTGCTGCACAGTTTCGGCCCGCACCGGCTCAGCCTGTTCAAGGTCTGGACCTACGAGCAGGAAAGCAATCTGTTCAACCCGCCCCATCGCGACGTCGACAGGACGGCCAGCGCGCAGATGCTGGCATAGGAGCGCAAGCGCGAACGGCGCGTCCGGCTCTTACGATCATCGGCTGTCCTACGGATATGATGCGCCTGATCCGCTTCGGCACAGACCCTCTGTGCCGGATCGGGATCGGGCTGTTGTGCTCCACGGCAGACCTCGGGATCATGGTAAGCGCTTGGTAAACGAAACTGCCGCAGCGGCTTGTCGTTTACCGCCTATTTACCTTGCCCCATTTCGAAACCAAGCAAAAACAATGGCTTGACTATGAGCCGCCGGCATTTGCTGCGATGAGGACGCCGTCCGGCCGGAATCCTGCAATGCGGCCTTCACACGGCTCGAGTCGTGGCGAATGGAGGCGAGCATGCGGCGTTTTGGGGGTCTTGTTCACGCGATCGGCGGCTTTGCCGGAGATCGAAGCGGAAATTTAGCGGTTCTGTTCGGCATGGTCGCGTCGGTGCTGGCGCTTGCCGTCGGCTTTGCCGTCAATGCTTCGCAGCTCTACAACACCAAATCGAGCTTGCAGGGCGTGGTCGATGCGGCGGTGACCTCGACGGCACGGGACCTGACCACCGGCGTCATCACGGAGGCCGAGGCCAACAAGTCGGTGCAGGCGTTTCTCGATGCCAACAGCCGAGCGGGCATGCTGCAGGCTGATCGGATCGTCCTCGACAAATTGACCATCGACAAAATCGCCAAGACGGTTCAGGCGGAGATCCATGTCGATCTTGGCCTCTATTTTCCAATCTTCGGCATGGGCGACATGAAGCGCATTGCCGCATCGACGACGGCAGTCTATTCGGACAAGACGATCGAAGTGGCGATGATGCTCGACGTCACAGGTTCAATGGCCGGCCAGAAAATAATCGACCTGAGGACGGCCGCAGCGAACGCGGTCGACAGCTTCCTGGGCGGTCAGGACCCCGCCAACCCCCGAGTGCGAGTCTCCATCGTGCCCTACGCCAACTCGGTGAATGCCGGCGCGCTTGCCGGCAGCAGCGTCTACGTCGAAGCCTCGACCAGCCAGCGCAAGCAGGCGCCCGGCAATGGCGCTATACAGTATGTCTCCGGCTTAACGCGTCCGGACAATTGCGCCACCGAGCGCAAGGGCACCTATCAATATTCGGATGTAGGTCCCGACATCAGCATGATCAATCGCGATTACCTGTTGTCGTTCTTCGCCTGGCCGACCGGCACGGCTACCTGCCCGGTCGCCGCGTTGAAGCCGCTGACGGCGGACGCCGTGGCGCTCAAGAACGTCATCAAGAACTTTGTCGCATCGGGCGGCACCGCGGGCCATATCGGCGTGCAGTGGACCTGGTACATGCTTTCGGAAAACTGGGGCAGTGTGATGAACGCGTCGCAGCGGCCGGCCAAGGCGGATCCGAAAAAGGTCGCCAAAATCGCGATCCTGATGACCGACGGCGAGTTCAACCTGTCCTATTTCGATGCCAGCACTGTCGGTGAGGTCTACAATGATGCCGGCAAGGAACCGACCCGCACGGCAGCCAAGACGCTCTGTACCGCCATGCGCGACAAGGGCATCGAAATCTTCACCATCGGTTTCGATCTCAACGAGGAGAATGCCCAGGCGACACTGCAGAATTGCGCGAGCCCGGATACCGGCAAGATCAAGCACTTCTATCAGGCCGCGAACGGGACGGAACTCAACCAGGCTTTCCAGGACATAGCGCGCAACATCGAAAGCCTGGCATTGACCAAATAGAGGGCATTGACCAGGCAGGATCCGGACAAGGAAAAGGCCGCCGCTTCTTTCGAAGCCGGCGGCCTTCCGTGTTTCCGTCCATGGCGCGGCTCATGGCGGCGACGTGACTTAAAGTGCTGGAGCGTTCTTTGCGCGTCCAAAGGACGCGCGGCGCTCCAGGCGTCGCCAGCCGCGCATCTCGCGCCTTAACGGGAAGACTGCTTCCCGAAAGTGCAATCCGCTGAGGCCACGTTCTGGAAAACGAAATCACTCGACATCGGATCACCTCCTTTCGATTTGTTGAACACGCCCTCATGATGGGGTGTCGATCTGCAAATGGCAAGGCGCCATAGTGAAAATGCGGTGCGCGTTTGCCGCTAACTGCTTGCGGCTATCCGATCGGACAGGCAATGTCGCTGCCGGACCGTCAGGGGCTGAGCAGGAGGAACGGGGATGGAGGCAGCCGAGAGAGCCGCACGGATCGTTCGAACGGTTATCGAGACATTGAAGCCGGGTTTCGCGGTCAAGCTGTGGAACGGCGAGCGGATCGGCCCCGCCACCGGCCCGGTGGTCACCATCAACGACCAGGACATCGTCTGGCAGGTGATGCGCCGGCCCAACCTCTCGACGCTGATCGAAATGTGGATTTCCAAGACCATCGACGTGGAAGACGGGTCGCTGTTCGATTTCTACGCTCTGCCTGCGCAGGGCAAGCTCAGGGCGAAGCTCAAGTCGTTGCCCAAGCTCGCGGTCCTGCGCGACCTGCCGGCCGTGCTGTTTTCGAGAAAACAGATGACGGCGCGGACCGACCTTTCCGGGCGCAACCCCTTCGTCAGCGGGTCGAACAGGCAGGCAATCCAGCACCACTACGACATTTCGAACGCCTTCTACCGGCTCTTTCTCGACGACCGCATGGTCTATAGCTGCGGCTATTTCACCGATTTCGCCAATGGCATCGATCAGGCGCAGAAAGACAAGCTCGACCATATCTGCCGCAAGCTCCGGCTGAAGCCTGGCGAAAGGCTGCTCGACATCGGCTGCGGCTGGGGAGCCATGCTCATCCATGCCGCGAAAAATTACGGCGTCGTCGGCCATGGCGTCTCGCTGTCTGAAGCCCAGACCCAGCTCGCCCGCGAGCGCATCCGTGCTGAGGGACTGGAGGATCGCATCACCATCGAGATAAAGTCCTATGCCGAGCTGTCCGGCTCCTTTGACAAGATCTCGTCGATCGGCATGTTCGAGCATCTGGGGCTGGCCAACCACGCCGCCTATTTCTCGACCATTCGTCGCCTGCTCAAGCCAGGCGGCATCTATCTGCATCACGCCATTACCCGGCGCGACAAGGGCAGCATCAAGAAGACCTTGCGCAAGGGCCCGGAATTCAAAGCGCTGATCAAATACATCTTTCCCGGCGGCGAACTCGACACGATCGGCATGACGCTCGGCAATCTCGAAGCGCACGGCTTTCTTGTCTACGATGTCGAGAATTTGCGCGAGCACTACGCCCGCACCTGCCGTCTGTGGGCCGAGCGCCTCCACGCACGCTTCGACGAAGCGATCGCCGAGGTCGGCGAAGCCAAGGCGCGCCTCTGGCTGCTTTATCTCACCGGCTGTTCGATCACTTTCGAACGCGCCTCGGCGCAGATTTTCCAGACCGTCGTCACCAAGCGCGCGCGGGGCCCGAGCGGACTGCCGCCGACGCGGGCGGACCTTTATCAGTAGAGCGCCAGCGAGCCGATCTCATCCGATGGGGTTTCCGACGACCGTCGACCGGATGTTTCTTATGTCCGCTTGTTTTGCCGGTTGGCGATGAGGTCGTCGACGACCGCCGGGTCGGCCAGCGTCGAGGTATCGCCGAGCGCGGCAAAATCGTCCTCGGCGATCTTGCGCAGGATGCGACGCATAATCTTGCCCGATCGGGTTTTCGGCAGGCCCGGAGCGAACTGGATCTTGTCGGGCGTGGCGATGGCGCCGATGTCCTTGCGGACGTGGGTGACAAGTTCCTTGCGCAACGCCTCGTCCGGCTTCTCGCCAGCCATCAATGTGACGTAGCAGTAGATGCCCTGGCCCTTGATGTCGTGGGGGTAGCCGACGACGGCGGCTTCCGAGACTTTCTCGTGCGAAACCAGCGCCGATTCGACCTCGGCCGTGCCCATGCGGTGGCCGGAGACGTTGATGACGTCGTCGACCCGGCCGGTGATCCAGTAGTAGCCGTCGGCGTCGCGGCGGCAGCCGTCGCCGGTAAAATATTTGCCCTTGTAAGTCGAAAAATAGGTCTGCACGAAGCGCTCGTGGTCGCCATAGACGGTGCGCATCTGGCCCGGCCACGAATCGGCGATGCAGAGATTGCCGCTGGCAACGCCTTCCAGCACCTTGCCGTCGCCGTCGACCAGTTGCGGCTTGACGCCGAAGAACGGCTGCGTCGCCGAACCTGCCTTGAGCGGGGTGGCGCCGGGCAGCGGCGTGATCAGGATGCCGCCGGTCTCGGTCTGCCACCAGGTGTCGACAATCGGCACCTTGCCGTTACCGACGATGTTGAAATACCACTCCCAGGCTTCCGGATTGATCGGCTCGCCGACCGTGCCGAGCACGCGCAACGATTTGCGCGAGGTTTTGGCGACATGGGCGTCGCCGGCGCCCATCAGGGCGCGCAACGCCGTCGGCGCGGTGTAGAAGATGTTGACCTTGTGCTTGTCGATGACCTCCCAGAAGCGGGATTGCGAGGGATAGTTCGGCACGCCTTCGAACATCAGCGTGGTGGCGCCGTTGGCGAGCGGCCCGTAGACGATATAGCTGTGACCGGTGACCCAGCCGACATCGGCGGTGCACCAGTAGGTGTCGCCGTCGTGATAGTCGAAGACATATTGGTGGGTCATCGAGACGTAGACGAGATAGCCGGCCGTGGTGTGCAGAACGCCCTTCGGCTTGCCGGTCGAGCCCGATGTGTAGAGGATGAACAGCGGGTCCTCGGCCTTCATCTTCTCCGGCTTGCATTCCGCCTTAACCGTCGCGATCTCGTCATGGTACCAGACGTCGCGCCCGGCCACCCAGCCGGTCTTGCCGCCGGTGCGGCGCACCACGACGACCTTTTCGACTTTCGTTCCGGCCTTGGCGGCGATTTCGATCGCCTTGTCGGTGTTGTCCTTCAACGGGATCGGCTTGCCGCCGCGCAGGCCCTCGTCGGCGGTGATCACGAAGCTTGATTTGCAGTCGTCGATGCGGCCCGCCAGCGCGTCCGGTGAGAAGCCGCCGAAGACCACCGAATGGATGGCGCCGATGCGCGTGCAGGCAAGCATCGCATAGGCGGCTTCCGGGATCATCGGCATGTAGATGGTGACGCGGTCGCCTTTTTTGACGCCGTGCTTCTTCATCACATTGGCGAGCCGGCAGACATGCGCATGGAGCTCGTTATAGGTGATCTTCCTGTCATCGTAGGGATTGTCGCCTTCCCAGATGATGGCGGTCTGATCGCCGCGCTTCTTCAGATGCCGGTCGATGCAGTTCCAGGAAACATTGGTCTCGCCGTCCTCGAACCATTTGATCGAGACCTTGCCGTCGAAGGAGGTGTTCTTGACCTTGCTGTAGGGCTTGAACCAGTCGATGCGCTTGCCGTGCTTGCCCCAGAACTTGTCCGGGTTCTTCACGCTGTCGGCGTACCATTTCAAATAGGTGTCTTTATCGATCAGCGCATTCTTCTTCCACGCCGGCTGGACGCGATGGACATGAACCTCGGACATATCTTTGCTTTCCTCCCGAAACCAGGCCGCCCGGCTTGACCGCCGGCGGCATCGCGGCGAAGCGGCCGCGAATTCGCGCGCATTATTAACAGTTCCGCGGTGACGGCAACATTAGACGTTGGATTCGCGCGGCGGGATGCCGCACAGGTTTGAGTTGCAGCTATCAGCACTCGACCACGATCGCTGCTAACTGCATGTTTTTGTGTCGTAAATCCGGCCTCTAACTACGAAATATCAATAGACGATTAAGCAAATTGCGGGCACAATTTCAAATTGGGAGGAAGGAGAATCAACCGGGGGACCGCGATGCGTGACCATTCCGAAATGGACCTGATGCTCAAGGGCTATGGCTTGACCACGGCCAAAATCCTTTACCATTTTCCCGATCATCCGCATCTGCTGCAGAGCTTCATCTGGCAGGACTACGACATCGCTCCGAAATTTCCGGTGCTGATCCGGTTCATCGAGTTCTGGCAGGCCAAGCTCGATGGTCCGCTGCATTCGGTGAGCTATACGCACCAGAAGCTGATCGCGCCCAATGAGTGGCGGAAGCTCGATGGCGAGTTCGTGCTGCATTAGGGCAACGGCGCAGAAAGTTCTGGCGGGCTGCTTGCATGATGGATCTGCCTTAGTGATTGGCGGAAACATCCCGGAGCTTCGTCATCCTGGGGCGGAGTAAGGAGCGGAGCGACGCGGCGCAGACCCCAGGATCCATGCCGTGACTTCAAAGCGCCGGCTGCGGTGCCGAATTCTGCTCCGCTGCACCCTACGGCCAAGGTTATGGCATGGATCCCAGGGTCTCCGCGACGGAGCTTCGCTCCTGCTTCGCCCAGGGATGACGAAGTTGGGGAGGCTTCGGCTAGTCCCGAATGTTTATGATGGTCACCCGAACGAGCGATCGAGTCTCTCAGACCGCAGGCTGGCTCAACCGGGCAAAACCCTCCTGCCGGCGATACGGAAAATACGGGTAGGCTGCGGTCACCGCGCTTGCTGCGTCGAGCGTCTTGATCTGGTCTGATGTCAATGACCAACCGACGGCACCAAGATTCTGGCGCAGCTGTTCCTCGGTGCGCGCGCCGATAATGACGGAGGCGACGGTCGGCCGCTGCAGCAACCAGTTAATGGCGATCTGCGGCACGGTCTTGCCGGTTTCCCTGGCCGCGGCTTCGAGCGCATCGACAACCCTGTAGAGCAACTCGTCTTCTACCGGCGGCCCGAAGCTTGCGGTGTCGTGCAGCCGGCTTTTTTCCGGCAGTGGCTCGCCGCGGCGGATATTGCCGGTCAGCCGGCCCCAGCCGAGCGGGCTCCAAACCAGCGCGCCAACGCCCTGGTCGAGGCCGAGCGGCATCAACTCCCATTCATAGTCGCGCCCGACCAGCGAATAGTAGACCTGATGGGCGACGTAGCGCGGGTAGCCGTGCTTGTCCGCCAGGGCGAGCGATTTCATCACTTGCCAGCCGGAAAAGTTGGAGACGCCGACATAGCGCAGCTTGCCGGCGCGCACGAGACTGTCCAGCGTCGACAGCACCTCCTCGATCGGCGTTGCGGCGTCGAAAGCATGCAGCTGCAGCAGGTCGATGTAATCGGTGCCGAGACGCTTGAGCGCGTCCTCGACCGCGTTGATGAGGCGCGAACGGGAGGAGCCGGCATCATTGGGTCCGTCGCCCATCGGCAGCGAGGTCTTGGTCGAAATCAGCACGGCATCGCGGCGGCCCTTGACGGCTGCGCCGAGCACTTCCTCGGAGGCGCCGTTCGAATAGACGTCGGCGGTGTCGAACAGGTTGACGCCGGCCTCCAGGCAGATGTCGACCAGCCGCCGCGCTTCCGTCGCATCGCTGCTGCCCCAGGCGCCGAACAGCGGCCCCGAACCGCCGAAGGTTCCAGCGCCGAACGAGAGCGCCGGAACCTTCAGGCCCGAGGCGCCAAGACGTCGATAATCCATCTTTTTCTCCTGTGATGTCTAAGGGGTTCGTCGGGTTGCTACGAGCGGGCAGATGCCGGCTCGCCAAGCGTCGGGCGATCGAGGCGCAGCGCCAGCCACGCCACGGCGAGCGCCGAGAGCGGCAGCAGGGCGGCGACCCAGGTGACGGCGCCGAGGCCGGGGCCATGCGCGATGACCATGCCGCCGAGCCAGGCGCCGGCGGCGTTGCCGAGGTTGAAGGCGGCGATGTTGATGGACGAGGCGAGGCTCTGGCCGGCGCCTTCAGCCTTTTCCAGGACCCACATCTGCAGCGGCGCTACGGTGGCGAAGGCGGCGGCGCCGAGCAGGCCGACATGGATGACAGCCATCGCCCGGCTGTGCAGGGCGAAGGTCATCGTGCCGAGCACCAGCGCCAGCACAACGAGACTGCCGAGGACGGAAGGCACCAGCCAGCGGTCGGCGAACTTGCCGCCGGCGAGATTGCCGGCGATGAGGCCGCCGCCGAAGACAAGCAGGATCGGCGACACCGCCGCTTCCGCAAAACCGGTGATCTCGGTCAGCAGGGGGGCGATATAGGTGAAGACGGCGAAGACGCCCGCATAGCCGAGAACGGTGACGGCGAAGCCAAGCAGAACCGGGGCGCGGCCGAGCACGGCGAGATCGCCGCGCAGGTCGCTCTTTTCCAGCGCTGTCGGGCTGCGCGGCACCAGCAGGAGAATGATGGCGAAGGCGACGATGCCGACCAGGGTTACAGCCCAGAAGGTCGCCCGCCAGCCGAAGGCCTGGCCGAGCCAGGTGCCGAAGGGCACGCCGAGGATGTTGGCGATGGTCAGGCCGGTGAACATCAGGGCGATCGCCGAGGCCTTCCTGTTGGGAGCGACCAGCCCGGTCGCAACCACCGCACCAACGCCGAAGAAGGTGCCGTGGGCGAAGGCGGTGAGCACACGGGCAGCCATCAGCGTCCAGTAGTCGGGGGCCAGCGCGCAGGCGAGGTTGCCCAGCGTGAAGACCGCCATCAGCACCAGAAGCACGGTCTTGCGCGGCCAGCGGCCGGTGGCGATCGTCAGCAGCGGCGCGCCGATGACGACGCCCAGCGCATAGCCGGAGATCAACTGGCCGGCGGCCGAGATCGAGACGCCGAGATCGGTGCTGACGTCGAGCAGCAGGCCCATAATGACGAATTCGGTGACACCGATGCCGAACGCACCGGCGGCGAGAGCATAAAGTGCAAGAGGCATTGCGGTTCCCACTCGATGACAGCAGTTTTGACGACAGGACGCCGTGTCCTCCTGCGCCCCGACCCGGAAGATCGTGTTGCCATGTGCTGTGAACCAGCCTTGCGTCGGGCACATTGTCTGTGAAATAGATTCACGAATGGCGAGGCCTGACATCAACCGCTCCGGCGAGATCGAAGTGTTTGTCCGTGTCGTCGAAGCGGGCAGTTTTTCGGCTGCGGCGCGGATGCTGCGGATGACGCCGTCAGCGGTGAGCAAGCTGATTGCGCGGCTTGAGGCGCGGCTTGGCGCGCGGCTGATCAGCCGTTCGACGCGCAAGCTGCAACTGACACCGGAGGGAGCGGCGTTCTTCGACAGCGGCGTGCGCATCCTGGCCGACATGGCGGCAGCCGAGCGCGAGGCGGCGGCTGGTGCTGCGCCGCGCGGCCGGCTGCGGGTCAACAGCTACGTGCCGTTCGGGCAGCACCGGCTGATCCCGCTGTTGCCGCGCTTTCTCGAACGCTATCCGGAAATCGCCATCGATCTGGTTTTGACCGACAATGTCATCGACCTGATGGAGGAGCGCGCCGATGTCGCCATCCGCGCCGGGCCGCTCGGCGAGTCACGTTTGGTGGCGCGCAAGCTCGGGCAGAGCCGGCTGGTCGTCGTCGCCGCGCCATCGTACATCAGGACGCATGGCGCGCTCCAAACGCCGGCCGATCTCGATCATCACAATCGGATGGGTTTCTGCTTCGTGCGCCATGTCGACGGCTGGCCCTTCGTCAGCGCGGCCGGCGAGGCCTTCATCGTCCCGATCACCGGAAACACGCTGGTCAGCGACGGCGAGGCGATGCGGCTGATGGCGCTCTCGGGCGCTGGCATCGCCCGGCTGGCACGCTGGCATGTGGAGCCCGACATCGCCGCCGGTCGGCTGGTCCCGCTTCTGGAGGACTTCAACCCCGGCGACGAGGAGCTTACCCACGCTGTTTACGTCGGCCAGGGCAAACATTTGCCGGCGCGAGTGCGGGCCTTTCTCGACTTTCTGGTCGAGACGGTCCGGCTGAGCTGAGCCCAAAAAGATCGGGAGCCCGCCGGCTCCCGAAATCGAAGATAAGATTGAATTACTTTTTCGCCGCAAAGGGTGCCGGATGCCGGCCAGCCGCCTGGCGCTCGATCATCCAGCCCGGATATTCGGATGGCAGCGCGCTGACTTCGTCGAGACGAGCAAGATCGTCGCTGTCGAGCTTCAACGCGGTGGCGGCAAGGTTCTGTTCGAGCTGCTCCATGCGGCTGGCGCCGATGATCACGCTCATCACGAAAGGCTTGGCCAAGACATAGCCAAGTGCCACCGTGGCGACGCTGGCGCCGTGCTTGCCGGCGATCTCGCGCATGACGGCGACCGCCGCCCAGGCGCGGTCTTCATCGACCGGCGGGAAATTGAAGCTGGCGCGGCGGCCCTCGCCATTGCCGGGCGCGCCGGGTCCGTATTTGCCGGAAAGCAGCCCGCCCGCCATCGGCGACCAGACCATCAGCCCAAGCTTCTCCTCGTTGAGCAGCGGCACGATCTCGCGCTCCAGATCGCGGCCGGCGATCGAATAGTAGGACTGAACCGTCTCAAAACGGGCAAAGCCCTTGCGTTCGGCGATGCCCAATGCCTTGGCGATGCGCCAGGCCGCCCAGTTCGAGACGCCGACATAGCGGACCTTACCGCTGGCAACCAGATCGTCGAGCACCCTGAGCGTCTCGTCGATCGGCGTTACCGCGTCGGTGCCGTGCAACTGATAGAGATCGATATGGTCCAGTTGCAGCCGCTCGAGACTGCCGTCGACCGAATCCATGATGTGGCCGCGCGAGGAGCCGCGCTGGTTGGGGCCGTCGCCCATGGCGCCATGGACTTTGGTGGCGATGATCACGTCCTGCCGCTCGATTCCGAGATTGCGCAGCGACTGGCCGAGAAACCGTTCCGATGCGCCGAAGGAATAGACATCGGCCGTGTCGAAGAAATTGATGCCGGCGGCGAGCGAGCGCTGGACGATCCTGTCGACGCCATCCTGGTCGAGGCTGGCGATCAGGCCCCATTGGTTGTTTTGGTCGGCGGCGCCGAAGGTCATGGTGCCGAGGCAAAGTTCGGAGACAAACATCCCCGTGTTTCCAAGTTGACTGTAGCGCATGGTGCGGCTCCGGAAAGTTTTGGAATGACCCGGTCGATATAGGAACGATACGTTTCGTTTCTACTTGCTGGTGTAACGGCCTGGTGGTTCTGGACCAAGCTCCGCGACGCGACGATCCGGTGCAGCGGGAAACAGGTCAGATTGTCCAAGGATCGAGGACCGTCACCCCGGTATCGTCGAAATCGGCGACGTTGCGCGTAACCAGAATGAGCTCGTGGACAAAAGCTGTGGCGGCAAAGCGTGTCGGCGCGCCCGACTATCAAGGCTGATCGCTAAACTGCCGCTAAAATGCGGCTGCCGAAGATCGCCGAGCCGACCCTGATGCTGGTTGCACCGAAGGCGATCGCGGTTTCATAGTCGCCGGACATGCCCATCGAAAGCGCCTCCACCCCTGCCTCCGTGCTGAGCTTTTCCAGCAGAGCGAAATGCGGGCCGGGATTCTCATCGGCCGGCGGAATGCACATCAGGCCTTCGATGGCGAGGCCATGGACCTCGCGGCAGCGCGTAACGAAGGGTACGGCTTCGCGCGGCTCGATCCCTGCCTTTTGCGGTTCCGAGCCGGTGTTGACCTGAACGTAGAGTTTTGGTGACCGGCCTTGCCTGGCGATTTCCTTGGCGAGTTCGGCGGCGATCTTCTCGCGATCGACCGTCTCGATGACGTCGAACAGGGCGACTGCTTCCTTCGCCTTGTTCGATTGCAGCGGACCGATCAGGTGCAGCTCGATGTCGGGGAAGGCTTGCTTCAGCGCTGGCCATTTGGCTTGTGCTTCCTGGACGCGGTTCTCGCCGAAGACGCGCTGCCCGGCGTCGATGACCGGGCGGATATCGTCGGCGCTGAAGGTCTTCGAGACCGCGACCAGCGTCACCGCGCCGGCTTGCCGTCCTGCCTCGCGCTCGGCGGCGGCGATCCTCGCCTTGACCGTGAAAAACTGTTCGACGGCGCTCGCCATGCCTATATCCTGACTCTGGTTTTTGTCCTGGCCGGGGCGTCGCAGTTGACGGGTCCGGCAATCCATGGTGAACACCGCGACGACATTTCCTGAGCCGCCGGGCATGTCCGGCTGTTCGCGCATGCTTTTTAAGTGAAAAACACCCAATGGCAACCGAACGATACAATCCGCGCGCATCAGAGCCCAAATGGCAGAAGGCCTGGGACGCCAAGAAGCTGTTCGAGGCTGACAACGACGACGCGCGTCCGAAATACTACGTGCTCGAGATGTTTCCGTATCCGTCGGGGCGCATCCATATCGGCCATACCCGCAACTACACGATGGGCGACGTGGTGGCGCGCTACAAGCGGGCCAAGGGTTTCAACGTGCTGCACCCGATGGGCTGGGACGCCTTCGGCATGCCGGCCGAGAACGCGGCGATGCAGAACAAGGTCCATCCCAAGGACTGGACCTATCAGAACATCGCCGCCATGCGCGAGCAGCTCAAGGTCATGGGCCTGTCGCTCGACTGGGCGCGCGAATTCGCCACCTGCGATGTCGACTACTACCACCGCCAGCAGCTGCTGTTCGTCGATTTCGTCGAGAAGGGGCTGGTGACGCGCAAGTCCTCCAAGGTCAACTGGGATCCGGAGGACATGACGGTGCTTGCCAACGAGCAGGTCATCGACGGACGCGGCTGGCGCTCCGGTGCGCTGGTCGAACAGCGCGAGCTGACGCAGTGGTTCTTCAAGATCACCGACTATGCGCAGGACTTGCTGGACTCGCTGGAAGGCCTCGACGAATGGCCGGAAAAAGTCAAGCTGATGCAGGCGAACTGGATCGGCCGTTCGGAAGGCCTGCTGATCCGCTGGCCGCTGGCCACTCCAGTTGACGGCGAAGATGAGCTGGAGGTCTACACGACGCGGCCCGACACCATCTTCGGCGCCTCCTTCATGGCGGTCGCAGTTGACCATCCGCTGGCCAAGACGGCGGCCGAAAACAATCCGGCGCTGGCCAAGTTCAACGACGAGGTTCGTCACATGGGCACTTCGGTGGCGGCGCTGGAAACGGCCGAAAAAAAGGGCATGGATACCGGTATACGAGTCGTCCATCCGTTCGACGCGAACTGGACGCTGCCTGTCTATGTCGCCAATTTCGTGCTGATGGAGTACGGCACCGGCGCCATATTCGGTTGCCCGTCCGGTGACCAGCGCGACCTCGACTTCGCTAACAGATATGGCCTGCCGGTCATTCCGGTGGTGATGCCGGAAGGCGAGATCCAGGGAAACTTCCAGATCATCGACGAGGCCTATGTCGGCGACGGCGTGATGATCAATTCGCGCTTCCTCGACGGCATGAAGCCTGATCAGGCGTTCGACGAAGTGGCCAAGCTGCTGGAACAAAAGACCATCGGCAACCGGCCGATGGCCGAGCGCAAGGTCAACTTCCGCCTGCGCGACTGGGGCATTTCACGCCAGCGCTACTGGGGCTGCCCGATCCCGATGATCCATTGCGAGGATTGCGGCGTGGTGCCGGTGCCGAAGGCGGACCTGCCGGTCAAGCTTCCCGACGACATCGAGTTCGATCGCCCCGGCAATCCGCTCGATCGCCATCCGACATGGCGGCATGTCAAATGCCCGCAATGCGGCAAGGATGCACGCCGCGAAACCGACACGATGGACACGTTCGTCGATTCGTCGTGGTATTTCGCGCGCTTCACCGCGCCCTGGGCGAACGACCCAACCGATCCCAAGGCAGCTACCGAATGGCTGCCGGTCGACCAGTATATTGGCGGCATCGAGCACGCCATTTTACACCTGCTCTATTCGCGCTTCTTCACCCGCGCCATGCGTGAGACCGGCCATGTCGATCTCGCCGAGCCGTTCAGGGGCCTGTTCACGCAAGGCATGGTGGTGCACGAGACCTATCGGGTCGGCATTGGCGCGAACAGCCGCTGGCTTGCGCCCAGCGAGGTGCGGCTGGAGGACGTTGATGGCAAGCGCCGCGCCATAGAAATCGCGACCGGCGAAGAGGCGGTGATCGGCCCGCTCGAAAAAATGTCGAAGTCGAAGAAGAACACGGTGAGCCCCGAAGAGATCACCGACGGCTACGGCGCCGACACCGCGCGCTGGTTCATGCTGTCGGACTCGCCGCCCGAACGTGATGTCGAATGGACCGACGAGGGCGCCGCCGGCGCGCACCGCTTCATCCAGCGTATCTGGCGCCTGGTGTCGACAGCCGCCGAATCGCTCGCCGGAATCCAGCCGGCAGCGGCGAAGCAGGGCGAGGCAGGGACTGTTTCCAAGGCCGCGCACAAGATCCTGAAATCGGTGGGCGAGGACATTGAAAAGCTCGCCTTCAACCGCGCCATCGCCCGCATCTACGAACTCGCCAATGCGCTCAACACGCCGCTCAACGAGGCGGCCGAAGGCAAGGCCGATCCGGCGCTCAAAGCTTCTTGCCGGCAAGCCGTCGACATCCTCGTGCATTTGATTGCGCCGGTCATGCCGCATCTGGCCGAGGAATGCTGGCAGGCGCTCGGCGGCACCGATCTGGTCGCCGAACGGCCCTGGCCTGTCTTTGATCCGTCGCTTGTCGTCGACAGCGAGATCGTGCTGCCGGTCCAGGTCAACGGCAAGAAGCGCGGCGATTTGACAATTGCCCGCGACGCGGACCAAGGTGCCGTCGAAAAAGCGGTTCTGGCTCTCGACTTCGTGCAGAAAGCGCTCGAAGGTAAGGCACCGCGCAAGGTGATCATCGTCCCGCAGAGGATCGTCAATGTCGTTGCCTGATCCGAGGAAGACAGAAGTGACGCATTTGCTGCGCCGTGCCGCGCTGTATGGACTGGTCGCTTCGGTTGCGCTGGTTTCGGCCTGCACGGTGCGCCCGCTCTATTCGAGCGCGCCGCTGTCGGCCGGTTCGCAAGTTGGCGCTGCCGCCGAACTCGGGTCCATCTCGGTCAAGCCGGTCAACACGCGCTACGCCCAGCAGGTCCGCAACAATCTGATTTTCGCGCTCGGCCAGGGTGCGGGCGAGCCGGCGTCGCCCGCCTATTCGCTCGATCTCGGCGTTACCGAACTTATTGAATCCGCTGCAAAGGTGCAGGTCACGACCGATGACGACGAACCAACCGCGGGCACGGTGACACTGACCGCGAATTATGTGCTGACCGACGCCAGGACCGGCACGACGATCGCGACCGGCAAGCGCTCGATAGCGTCGTCCTTCGACCGGCCCCGTCAGGAGTTCGCCTCCTACCGGGCGCAAATCGACGCCGAGAACCGCGCGGCGCGCGAACTGGCGGACCTGCTGCGCCTGTCGATCGCCCAGGCTCTGGTCAAGCACGGCAAGACGGTGGCGGGTTAGCGCCGTTCGGCCTGGATCAAGACGTTCCGGCTACCGCCGAGGCCTGATTGCTGGCGCAAAAAAAGGCCGATTGCTAGGCCTTTTTTACGGGAACACGGCGTTTTGATTTCAGCCGATCTTCTTGATTTCAGCCGATTTTCTGGCCGGTCTTGGCCCAGTCAGCGAGGAACTGCTCCAGGCCCTTGTCGGTCAGCGGGTGCTTGACCAGCGCCTTCAGCGTCGCCGGCGGCGCGGTGATGACGTCGGCGCCGATCAGCGCGGCCTGCTTGACGTGGTTCACCGTGCGCACCGAGGCGGTCAGGATCTCGGTCTGGAAATCATAATTGTCGTAGATGGTGCGGATATCGGCGATCAGTTCCATGCCGTCCCAGCCGCTGTCGTCGATGCGGCCGACGAAGGGCGAGATGAAGGAGGCGCCGGCCTTGGCGGCGAGCAGCGCCTGGGTAGCCGAGAAGCACAGCGTGACATTGACCATGCGGCCGTCCGAGCGGATGTCCTTGCAGGCCCTCAGGCCGTCGAGCGTCAGCGGCACCTTGATGCAGACGTTGTCGGCGATCCTGGCCAGGATCTTGGCCTCCGCCATCATGTCCTTGTATTCGGTGGCGACGACTTCGGCCGAGACCGGGCCCTTGACGATCTCGCAGATCTCTCTGGTGACTTCGGCGATCTTGCCGCCGGATTTGAGGATCAGCGAAGGATTGGTGGTGACGCCGTCGAGCAGCCCCAAATCGTTCAGTTCACGGATTTCCTTGACATCGGCGGTGTCGACAAAAAATTTCATGACGGTCTCCTGAAGATTTTTATCGCATCGGCCCGAAAATCGAATCGATTTTCGGAAGCACGATGCGAGGTTTAAAGTTCTAGAGCGTACTTTGTGCGTCCGGATGGACGCACGTCGCTCTAGTCATGTCATGCACCTCTGGGGGTCGGACTTTGATCTAGACGAAAGTCGGGGCAAGGTCACGCCTCATGATCGAAGATTCGCCCTTTGTCGCGGCCGCACCGGTGCTGGTGCCGATGCCCGCCGAGCGGCCCTACACCTATGCCGTGCCCGCCGGCATGCGCGTGGTGCCGGGCTCGATCGTACGCGTGCCGCTCGGTCCGCGCCAGGTTGCCGGCATCGTCTGGGACGGCGCCGTCGAAAAGGTCGATGCCAAAAAACTGCGCTCGATCGAGCAGGTCTTCGACTGCCCGCCGATCGACCGCGCCATGCGCCGCTTCGTCGACTGGATTGCGCAATACACGCTGTCGCCGCCCGGCATGGTGGCGCGCATGCTGCTGCGGGCGCCGGAGGCCTTCGACCCGGAACCGTGGATCGAAGGCCTGCAACGCACCTTGGCCAGACCCGACCGTGTGACGGATGCGAGGATGCGCGTGCTGGAGACAGCCGAAGGCGGGCTCGCCTGGACGCGGTCCGGTCTGGCGCATGCGGCCGGCGTGTCGTCGACGGTCATCGACGGGCTGAAGGCGCAAGGCGTCTTCGAGACCGTCATGATCCCGCCGCGACCGGTGGTCGCAGCACCCGACCCAGGCTACGCCCAGCCATCGCTGATGCCGGACCAGCGCGATGCAGCCGAGATGCTGCGCAGCAATGTCGCGGCCGGCGCATTCGGCGTCACGCTGCTCGACGGAGTGACCGGATCGGGCAAGACCGAGGTCTATTTCGAGGCGGTGTCGGCGGCGCTCGACCGCGGCAAGCAGGTGCTGATCCTGCTGCCGGAGATCGCGCTGACCCACGCCTTCCTCGAGCGCTTCCAGGAACGGTTCGGCGCCAAGCCGGCCGAATGGCACTCGGACCTGCCGCCAAGGATGCGCGAGCGTGTCTGGCGGCAGGTGACGGAAGGTGGCGTGCGCGTCGTTGCCGGCGCGCGTTCGGCGCTGTTTTTGCCGTTCAGGGAGCTTGGGCTGATCGTCGTCGACGAGGAGCACGACCCCGCCTACAAGCAGGAAGACCGCGTCTTCTACAATGCCCGCGACATGGCGGTGGTGCGCGGCCACATCGGCGGCTTTCCGGTCGTGCTCGCCTCGGCGACACCGTCGGTCGAAAGCCGGGTCAATGCGAGCCAAGGCCGCTATAGCAGGGCGGTGCTTTCGGCGCGCTTTGCCGAGGCGGCGCTTCCCGACCTGAAGACGATCGACATGCGCCGCGCCCCGCCGGCACGCGGCGGCTTCCTGTCGCCGGTGCTGCTTGGCCATATGCGCCAGACACTGGAGAAGAAGGAACAGTCACTGCTGTTCCTCAACCGGCGCGGCTATGCGCCGCTGACGCTGTGCCGGGTCTGCGGCCATCGCTTCGGTTGCCCGGTCTGCTCGGCCTGGCTGGTCGAGCACCGCTTTCGCGGCCAGCTCGTCTGCCACCATTGCGGGCACAATGAGCGGCGGCCCGAGGCCTGCCCGGAATGCGGCACGCTCGACCATCTGGTCGCCTGCGGGCCGGGCGTCGAGCGCATCGCCGAAGAAGTCGTCGCGCATTTCCCCGACGCCCGCACCATCGTCCTGTCGTCCGACCTGATGGGCGGCGTGCGGCGGCTGAGGCTGGAGCTTGAAGCCATCGCAAATGGCGAGGCCGACATCGTCATCGGCACGCAGCTCGTCGCCAAGGGACACAATTTCCCCAACATGACACTGGTTGGCGTGGTCGACGCCGACCTCGGCCTGGCCAATGGCGATCCGCGCGCCGCCGAGCGCACCTTCCAGCTGCTCAGCCAGGTGACCGGCCGCGCCGGCCGCACCGGCAAGAAGAGTCTTGGCCTGCTGCAGACCTTTCAGCCCGACCACCCGGTCATGCGGGCGATCGTCTCCGGCGACGCCGAGGCTTTTTACGAGCGCGAAATCGCTGAGCGCGAGCGGGCGGTGCTGCCGCCTTTCGGCCGGCTCGCCGGCGTCATCGTCAGTGCTTCGACGCGGGCGGAAGCGGAGGGCCATGCGCGGGGTTTGCGGCGCGCCGCACCTCAGGCCGCCGATCTGTTCGTGCTCGGCCCGGCCGAGGCGCCGCTGTCGCTGATCGGCGGCCGCCATCGCTTTCGCCTGCTGATCCAGGGCGAACGGCGCGCCGACATTCAGGGGTTCATTCGCGCCATGCTGGCCGAGGGACCGAAGCTGCGGGGCTCGGTGCGCGTGCAGGTCGACATCGACCCGCAGAGCTTTTTGTGAGGCGTTTGGAGTTAGCCTAGTCAGCCGCAGGCGGGTCTTGCAATATGTTCCAGCACCACCCCTCGAGCGCCTCACTCCCTGTGTGGTCTCATGTGGTCATAATGCATAACGTTCCATAAAGTAGGAACAGCCCGTCATGAAGCTCTTGGTACGACGCGCATCCATACCGAGGCGGCGGTCGTGTTCGCGTTGGACTGATGCGCGCCCGTAATTCGTGACGCGCATCTGGCGCATGTCTCTTGCTTCGCTAGAATGCCAGAAATTTCGAAACAGCCATTTGCGAGGGGACAGTATGGAATTTGCGTTTCCGTGGCCGATGAGCCAGGGCGAGTGGCTGGCGTGGTCGAGCGCCGTCGTGACCTTGCTGTTCGGGCTGATGTTGTTCCTGGCGCCGGCACTGGCTTTCCGGATACTCAGACTGCAGGTCAAGCCCGAAAAGGCGGCGGCGATCGCCGAAGGGCGCGGCAGGATGTCGGGCTTCTATCTCGGCGTCGGCCTGTGCTGCATTCTGCTTGCGCAACCGCTGCTCTACATGGCGCTTGGCTTTTCCTGGCTGTTCACCGCCTTCGGCCGCCTGCTGTCGATGATGTCGGATGGCGCCAACACGCCCTTCAACTGGGTTTCCATCGTGGTGGAACTGGTGCTGGCGGCGCTGCCGCTTGCCTTCGCCTTCGGCTTTGTGCCTTGAATCAAAGGCTAATTCGGGACCGGCGGTCGAACCGCGCCGCCGGATGCGACAATAGTGCCTGAAAACCATGCCGGGCGACGCATTGCGGTCTTAAAATGCCTGTGCTAGACGGCAATCGACTTTCGGCCGGGGATAGCGGAAGCCGCGTCTTCGTGCTTGGAAAAATGCAGTAAGGTCAAAGATTTAGCCAGAGTTTTCGCTCGCGCCAATAATCTGCGGCCTGTCAGACAAGAGAAAAGACGGTCCGTGGCCCAATCGTCATCGCCAATCTCAGGTGTCGCAGAGCGCTATGCGGGTTCGCTGTTCGAGCTCGCGCTCCAGGCGAATTCGGTCGGCCAGGTCGAGGCCGACCTCAACAGTTTCGCGGCGATGCTCGAAGGCAGCGCGGATCTGACCCGCCTGATCAATAGCCCGGTGTTCTCCAGCGAGGACCAGGCCAAGGCCATTGCGGCGATCGCCGACAAGGCAGGGATCACCGGCCTCACCGGCAATTTCCTGCGCGTCGTCGCCCAGAACCGCCGGTTGTTCGCCATTCCCGGCATGATCAAGGCATTCCGCCAGATCGCCGCCGAGCATCGTGGCGAGACCGCCGCTGAAGTGACCTCGGCGCATGCGCTGACCGACGCCCAGCAAACCGAGCTGAAGGCGGCGCTGAAAAGCGTTGCCGGCAAGGATGTCGCGATCACCGTGACCGTCGATCCGTCGCTGTTCGGCGGGCTGGTGGTCAAGATAGGCTCGCGCCAGATCGATACGTCGCTCAAAACCAAACTCAATTCGCTCAAGCTTGCACTGAAAGAGGTCGGCTGATGGACATCCGCGCCGCGGAAATTTCCGCAATTCTGAAAGACCAGATCAAGAATTTCGGCAAGGAGGCCGAGGTCTCCGAAGTCGGCCAGGTTCTGTCCGTCGGTGACGGCATCGCCCGCGTCTATGGCCTCGACAATGTCCAGGCCGGCGAGATGGTCGAGTTCCCCGGCGGCATCCGCGGCATGGCGCTCAATCTCGAAGCTGACAATGTCGGCGTCGTCATCTTCGGCGCCGACCGCGACATCAAGGAAGGCGATATCGTCAAGCGCACCGGCGCCATCGTCGATACGCCGGTCGGCATGGGCCTGCTCGGCCGCGTCGTCGATGCGCTCGGCAACCCGATCGACGGCAAGGGCCCGATCCAGGCGACAGAGCGCAAGCGCGTCGACGTCAAGGCGCCCGGCATCATTCCGCGCAAATCGGTGAACGAGCCGATGTCGACCGGCCTCAAGGCCATCGATGCGCTGATCCCGGTCGGCCGCGGCCAGCGCGAGCTGGTCATCGGCGATCGCCAGACCGGCAAGACCGCGATCATCCTCGACACGATGCTCAACCAGAAATCGGTGCACGAGCACGGCCCGGAGAAGGAAAAGCTCTACTGCGTCTACGTCGCCGTCGGCCAGAAGCGCTCGACTGTTGCGCAGTTCGTGAAAGTTCTCGAAGAGCGCGGCGCGCTCGATTATTCGATCATCATCGCCGCCACCGCTTCCGATCCGGCGCCAATGCAGTTCCTGGCGCCGTTCACCGCCTGCACGATGGGCGAATATTTCCGCGACAACGGCATGCACGCGCTGATCAGCTACGACGATCTGTCGAAGCAGGCCGTCGCCTATCGCCAGATGTCGCTGCTGCTGCGCCGCCCGCCTGGCCGCGAAGCCTATCCGGGCGACGTCTTCTACCTTCATTCGCGCCTGCTGGAGCGGGCCGCCAAGCTCAATGACGACAATGGCGGCGGCTCGTTGACGGCTCTGCCGATCATCGAGACCCAGGCCAACGACGTGTCGGCCTATATCCCGACCAACGTCATCTCGATCACCGACGGCCAGATCTTCCTGGAAACCAATCTGTTCTTCCAGGGCGTCCGCCCGGCGGTCAATGTCGGCCTATCGGTGTCGCGCGTCGGCTCCTCGGCGCAGATCAAGGCGATGAAGCAGGTCGCCGGCTCGATCAAGGGCGAGCTCGCGCAGTACCGCGAAATGGCGGCCTTCGCCCAGTTCGGCTCCGACCTCGACGCCGCGACGCAGCGCCTGCTCAACCGCGGTGCACGCCTGACCGAACTCCTGAAGCAGCCGCAATTCTCGCCGCTCAGGGTCGAAGAACAGGTCGCGGTGATCTTCGCCGGCGTCAACGGCTATCTCGACAAGTTGGCGATCGACCAGGTCAGCAAATTCGAGCATGGCTTGCTCAGCCACATGCGCTCGGCCGGCAAGGAGGTGCTCGACGGCATCCGCAAGGAGAAGGCGCTGTCGGACGATCTGCGCGCCAAGCTGAAGGCGGAGATCGACACCTTCGCCAAGACCTTTGCTTGAACGACGGCCGGACGGACGGGATCAGGTTTGAAGCATGCCTTCACTAAAAGACCTTCGTAACCGTATCGCCTCGGTCAAGGCGACGCAGAAGATCACCAAGGCGATGCAGATGGTCGCCGCGGCGAAGCTGCGCCGCGCGCAGGAGGCGGCGGAAGCAGCGCGCCCCTATTCGGAGCGCATGGGTGCGGTGCTGGCCAACATCACCCAAGCGATCGGCGGCGGCGGCGAAGCCCCGGCGCTGATGACCGGCACCGGCAAGGATGATGTGCATCTGCTCGTCGTCTGCACCGCCGAGCGTGGTCTGTGCGGCGGCTTCAATTCACAGATCGCACGCCTTGCCCGCGACCACATCCGCAAGCTTTTGGCCGACGGGAAACAGGTCAAGATCATCTGCGTCGGCAAGAAGGGGTTCGACATCCTGCGTCGCGACTATGCGGCGCTGATCCTCGAGCGCGTCGACTTGCGCGAGGTGAAGACGCTGGGCTTCGTCAATGCCGATGGCATTGCCAAGAAGGTCATCCAGCTCTTCAACGAGGGCGGCTTCGACATCTGCACGCTGTTTTATTCGCAGTTCAAATCGGTGATCAGCCAGATCCCGACAACCCAGCAGATCATCCCGGCAGGCGTGCCTACCGCTCCCGCCGAAGCGACGGACGGCGGCAGTGCCGTCTATGAATACGAGCCGGAGCCGGGCGAAATCCTCTCCGACCTCATTCCGCGCAACATTTCCGTACAGGTTTTTCGCGCCCTGCTCGAAAACGCCGCCGGCGAGATGGGCGCCAAGATGAGCGCCATGGACAATGCGACGCGCAACGCAGGCGACATGATCAACAAATTGTCGATCACCTACAACCGCCAGCGGCAGGCGCAGATCACCAAGGAATTGATCGAAATCATTTCGGGCGCCGAGGCGCTCTAGGCGCGCTCCCATGAAGGTCAGCGACCTTCAGGCGGATCGCGTGAGAAACAAGAGACGAAAAGGGTAAAGACGATGGCGAAAGCAGCGACCCCCCAGAAGGCGGCCCCGAAGACCGCCGCGACGGCGGCAGCACCGGCAAAGCCTCCGGCAGCCGCAGCGAAGGCGGCTCCGGCCAAGAAGGCGGCAGCGCCCGCCAAGGCTGCCGCGGCGAAGGCGCCGACCGTTGCCATCAACAAGACCGGCCTGGCTGGCAAGGTTCGCCAGGTCATCGGCGCCGTTGTCGACGTGCAGTTCGGCGAACATCTGCCGGCGATCCTGAACGCCCTGGAAACGTCCAATGTCGGCAATCGCCTCGTGCTCGAGGTGGCGCAGCATCTCGGCGAGAATACGGTGCGCTGCATCGCCATGGACTCGACCGAAGGTCTGGTTCGCGGCCAGGACGTCTATGACACCGGCGCGCCGATCACCGTGCCGGTCGGTCCGGGCATGCTCGGCCGCATCATCAACGTCATCGGCGAGCCGGTCGACGAGGCAGGCCCGGTCGACGGCATCGAGATGCGCTCCATCCACCAGCCGGCGCCGACCTATGTCGAGCAGTCGACGGAAGCACAAATCCTGGTCACCGGCATCAAGGTTCTCGACCTGCTGGCGCCCTATGCGCGCGGCGGCAAGATCGGCCTGTTCGGCGGCGCCGGCGTCGGCAAGACGGTGCTGATCCAGGAATTGATCAACAACGTCGCCAAGGCGCATGGCGGCTTCTCGGTGTTCGCCGGCGTCGGTGAGCGCACCCGCGAAGGCAACGATCTCTATCACGAGTTCATCGAGTCCGGCGTCAACAAGAAGGGCGGTGGCGAAGGATCCAAGGCGGCGCTGGTCTATGGCCAGATGAACGAGCCGCCGGGCGCACGCGCCCGCGTCGGCCTGACCGGGCTGACTGTTGCCGAATATTTCCGCGACCAGGGCCAGGACGTGCTGTTCTTCGTCGACAACATCTTCCGCTTCACGCAGGCTGGCTCCGAAGTGTCGGCGCTGCTCGGCCGTATCCCCTCGGCCGTGGGCTATCAGCCGACGCTGGCCACCGACATGGGCGCGCTGCAGGAGCGCATCACGACGACGACCAAGGGCTCGATCACCTCGGTGCAGGCGATCTACGTGCCGGCCGACGATCTGACCGATCCGGCGCCCGCGACCTCGTTCGCCCACCTTGACGCGACGACCGTGCTCAACCGCGCGATCTCGGAAAAGGGCATCTATCCGGCCGTCGATCCGCTCGATTCGACCTCGCGCATGCTCGACCCGATGGTCGTCGGCGAAGAGCACTACCAAGTCGCCCGCCAGGTGCAGTCGATCCTGCAGCGCTACAAGTCGCTGCAGGACATCATCGCCATCCTGGGCATGGACGAGCTGTCGGAAGAGGACAAGCAGACGGTGGCCCGCGCCCGCAAGATCGAGCGCTTCCTGTCGCAGCCCTTCTTCGTCGCCGAAGTGTTCACCGGCGCGCCGGGCAAGCTGGTCGATCTCGCCGACACCATCAAGGGCTTCAAGGGCCTCTGCAACGGCGACTACGACCACCTGCCGGAAGCCGCCTTCTACATGGTCGGCGGCATCGAAGAAGCGGTCGAGAAGGCACAGCGCCTGGCGGCCGAAGCGGCGTGATTGGTGAATGGTCAATAGTGAATTGTGAATGGGGAGCAGCGGACAGGAAATCGAGGCTGAGTGAAGGTCTTTCGGACCATTCACCATTCACCATTCACCATTCGCTGAGTTGATCATGCCTGAAGCTTTCAAATTCGAACTGGTCTCGCCGGAGCGCCTGCTGGTTTCCGAGCAGGTCGAATCCGTCGTCATTCCGGGCGCCGAAGGTGAAATGACCGTCATGGCCCATCACGCGCCGGTCATGACCACGATCAAGCCCGGCGTCGTCACGGTGAAGACCGCGGAAGGCAAGACAGAGCGCTACGTCGTGTTCGGCGGCTTTGCCGACATTGTTCCGGCCGGCTGCACGCTGCTGGCCGAATCGGCTGTAGCCGTCGGCGACATCGACCGCGCCGACCTCGCCCGCCGTATCCAGGAAGCCAGGGAAGACGTCGCCGACGCCAAGGACGACGAGACGCGCAGCAAGGCCGAGCAGTTCCTTAGCCAGCTCACCACACTCGAAGGCGCGAT
Organism: Mesorhizobium sp. WSM4816; assembly: GCF_055811535.1. Lineage (NCBI taxonomy): Bacteria > Pseudomonadati > Pseudomonadota > Alphaproteobacteria > Hyphomicrobiales > Phyllobacteriaceae > Mesorhizobium > Mesorhizobium sp. WSM4816. The sequence goes on from NZ_JBVVQR010000013.1 coordinate 46,123, forward strand.
TTTGCCGGCATAGAGGGCAGGGCGCCACTTCCCTTCTCCCCCTTGTGGGAGAAGGTGGAATGGCGCGCAGCGCCAAGACGGTTGAGGGGTGTTGGAAGAAATGAGGCGTCGGTGTTCTCGGGAACACCCCTCATCCGGCCGAGCTTCGCTCGGCCACCTTCTCCCACAAGTGGAGAAGGTAAGTAGGCGGTCGGCCCATTAGCGAATCTACCGCGCGCATGGCGCGTTTCAGGGCGGCCTCATGGCCTTTTAGTGACTATCCCCAGCGCTGTGAAAGCAGCAGCCACGCCGCCCTGGCGCAGGCGTTCGAGATGGGCGGCCGCGAGGTCGATCAGCGTCAGGCGCTCAGCACCGCCCTTGGCGAAGCCGGCCAGTTCGAACACCGCCACCACCGCTTCGCCAGCCGACAGATGCCGAGTGTCGAGTGCGGCCAAAGCCAGGTCGAGCGGGTCGGTGAAGTGGTTTTCCGGCAAGGCTTTGCCGCGCGCCTCGCAAGCCGCGATCCAGGCGGCGACCACCAGCATCAGATAGGCGGGCGGGGCACCGTCACTCATCCGCTCCATTGCCGAGGCAATGATGCGCTGGGGCAGTTTCTGGCTGCCATCATTGGCGATCTGCGCCGTCCGATGGGCGAGCGCGGTGTTCGAATAGCGCTTGGCAAGCTGGGCCGTGTAGTCGGTCGTGTCGAGCCCGGCGTCCTTCGGCAGTGTCGTGATCGCCTCGGCCCACAATCCGTCGACAAATTGCTGGATCGCCGGATCGGCGAAGGCGCGGTCGACCGTCTCAAAGCCGCTGAGCAGGCCAAGATAGGCGATCGCCGAATGCGAGCCGTTGAGCAGGCGCAGCTTCATGTCCTCGAACGGCCCGACGTCACCGACCATGGTGACCCCGAACCTTTCCCAGGCCGGCCTGCCCGCCGGGAAATCGTCTTCGACCACCCATTGGCAGAACGGCTCGGTCATGACAGGCCAGGCGTCATCGACGCCGAGCTGGCCTGATATCCGTGCCCGGTCGGCATCGGTGGTCGCCGGCACGATGCGATCCACCATGCTCGACGGAAACGCCACCTCATCGGCGATGTGGCGGGCGAGATCGGTACCGCGCAAAGCGGCGAATTCGACCAGCAGCCGGCGCAGCGTGGCGCCGTTGGCCGGGAGATTGTCGCAGCACAGCACTGTGAATGGCTGGATACCGGCGGCGCGGCGACGCGCAAGCGATTCGGCCAGAAAACCATGCGCCGTTCGCGGCATTTGCGGGTTGGCCAAATCGTGGACGATGTCGGCTTGGGCTGTGTCCAGTCCGCCACCCGCCGCCCTGAGATAGGCTTTTTCGGTGATCGTCAGCGTGACGATGGCGGTGCGCGGATCGGTCAGCGCGGCCAGCACCGCGCCGGGATCTTCCGGGGCCACCAGCATCGACAGGATCGAGCCGACGACGCGCAGGCTTTCGCTGTCGCTGCTCCTGACCGCCAGCGTGTAGAGCCCGTCCTGCGGCGCCAGCGCGTCGCGTGTGTCGGCGCTGCGCAGCGAGACGCCGACAATGCCCCAATCCATCTCTCCCGCCGCCAGGCAGTCGTCGACATAGGCTGCCTGATGGGCGCGGTGGAATGCGCCGACGCCGAGATGGACGATTCCGGGTACGACACGGTCGCGGTCGTATCCGGGGACCGCGACCGAGGCCGGCAATGCCTGCCGCGTGCTGTTGGAAAGGCCTCTGTCTGTCATCGTGCGATGGGTCTGATCGAGCTCGTGCCGGGCGTGGCAGGCATGCGGCGTAACATCCGTTTCGTTCCCGCACAATGGGCTGACGTTGCGTTAAAGTCATCATACAACAATCTATTTTTTGTATGTTGACATTATTTCTTTCCGACCCTACCGATGGCCGGATTGGGAGGAACGACGTGGCCGCATTGACCGATCCGGATCTGCTGTTTCCGTCGGAGGCGCGTCCGCTGTCGCTCGCCCGCGATCTTTACGCAGCTGTCAAGGATCTGCCGATCGTCAGCCCGCACGGTCACACCGATCCGCGCTGGTATGCGCTCAACGAGGCGTTTTCCGATCCAGCGCAGTTGCTTGTTGTGCCGGACCATTACATCTTCCGCATGCTGTTCAGCCAGGGCGTCCGGCTCGAGGATCTCGGCGTGCCAACGCTCGACGGCTCACCGGTGGAGACCGACGGCAGAACGATCTGGCGGCGCTTCGCCGAGCACTATCATCTGTTCCGCGGCACGCCGACGCGGCTGTGGCTCGACCATGTGCTTGCCCATTTGTTCGGCATCGAAGAGCCGCTGACGGCCGCAACCGCCGACGGCCATTACGACACGATCTCGTCCTTGCTGCAGTGGGAGAATTTTCGCCCGCGAGCCCTGTTCGAGCGCTTCAACATCGAGGTCATCGCGACGACCGAAGGCGCGCTCGACGATCTCAGATGGCACCAGATGATCCGCGACAGCGGCTGGGAGGGCCGCGTCGTCACCGCCTACCGGCCGGACGCCGTCGTCGATCCCGATTTCGAAGGCTTTTCTGCCAATCTCGATCGACTCGGCGACATCACCGGCTGCGATACCGGCAGCTGGGCCGGCTATCTCGATGCGCATCGCCAGAGAAGAGCCTTCTTCAAAAGTTTTGGCGCGACCGCGTCGGATCACGGCCATCCGACGGCGGAGACCGCCAATCTGTCGGATGCTGCCGCGCAGGAACTGTTCAACCGCATCCGCCGGGGCTCGGACGACGAGCGTGAGCGAAAACTGTTTCGCGCCCAGATGCTGACCGAGATGGCCAAGATGAGCCGCGACGACGGGCTGGTCCTGCAGATCCATCCCGGCTCCTGGCGCAATCATTCGCCTGCCGTCTTCCACAAGTTCGGCAGAGACAAGGGTTTCGATATCCCGACCAGAACCGACTATGTGACGGCGCTGAAGCCGCTGCTCGACTGCGTCGGGCTGGAGTGCGACCTTGCAATCATCCTCTTCACGCTCGACGAGACCAGCTATGCGCGCGAACTGGCGCCGCTCGCCGGCGTCTATCCGGCGCTGAAGCTCGGGCCGGCCTGGTGGTTCCACGACAGCCCGGAGGGCATGCGCCGGTTCCGCGAGATGACCACCGAGACTGCCGGCTTCTACAACACCGTCGGCTTCAACGACGACACCCGCGCCTTTCCATCCATCCCGGCTCGCCATGATGTGGCGCGTCGGGTCGATTGCGCCTTTCTTGCGCGTCTCGTCGCCGAGCACCGGCTCCGCGAAGACGAGGCGCACGAGCTGGCGCAGGAACTTGCCTATACGCTCGCGAAAAAGGCGTACCGGCTCTAACGGCGCTTGCCGCCATCGTTCAAACGGGAGGAACCAATGCTGCATTTTTCTAGACTGGCGGGAGCTACGCTAATGGCCGCCGCACTGATGGCCGGAACGGCAAGCGCCCAGACGGTCCTGCGCTCGTCCGACACGCACCCGGACGGCTATCCGACGGTCGAGGCGGTCAAATATTTTGGCGAGCTTGTGAAGGAGCGCACGGCCGGCCGCTATTCGGTCGATGTCTATCATTCCGCGCAGCTCGGCGAGGAAAAGGACACGATCGAGCAGGTGCGCTCGGGCGTGATCGACCTCAACCGCGTCTCGATGGCGCCGTTCAACGGACTCATCCCCGAAACCACCGTTCCCTCGCTGCCCTACATCTTCCGCTCGGAAGACCATATGCACAAGGTCATGGACGGACCGGTCGGCGACCAGATCGCGGCGGCGTTCGAACAGGTCGGGCTGGTGCTGCTCGCCTTTTATGACGGCGGCGCGCGCTCCTTCTACAATTCGAAGAAGCCGATCAACACTGTAGCCGATATGGCCGGCTTGAAATTCCGCGTCATCCAGTCCGACATCTTCGTCGACATGGTGGCCGCACTCGGCGCCAACGCGACGCCGATGCCGTATGGCGAGGTGTATTCGGCGATCGAAACCGGGGTCATCGACGGCGCGGAGAACAATTTTCCGAGCTACGACACCGCCAAGCATGCGGAAGTCGCCAAGCACTATTCGCTCGACGAGCACACGATGGTGCCGGAAGCCTTTGTTATGGCAAAGTCGAGCTGGGACAAGCTGACGCCGGAAGACCAGGCGATCTTCAAGGCGGCCGCCAAGGAAAGCGTCGCCAAGCAGCGTGAGCTGTGGGCCGCCAAGGTCAAGGAATCGCGCGCCAAGGTCGAGGCGGCCGGTTCGCAGATCACGACGCCGGACAAGCAGCCCTTCATCGACGCGATGGGACCGGTCTACGAAAAGCACGTCAAGGACGACAAGCTGAAGGCGATGGTCGAAGCCATTAGGGCCGTGCAGTGATCAAGCGGCGGCGCGGGCATTACGCGCCGCCACCCTCTTGCGGAGAGAACCAGTGACCTCCAGCTCAGAACAGAGACCGTCCCTGTCCGGCATCGCGCGGGTGATGTCGCGCGTCAGCACGGCGGCGCTATGGATCGCTGGCATCGGGCTGGTGCTGATGACCGCTTTCGTCGCCTGGCAGGTGTTCGGCCGCTATGTTCTGAACCGCTCGCCGAGCTGGACCGAGCAGGGCTCGGTGATGCTGATGAGCTGGTTCATTTTCCTCGGCGCTGCCGTCGGGGTGCGCGAGAACTATCACCTCGGCTTCGACGTCCTGCTCTACGTGCTGCCGAAAGGCGGCAAGCGTTGGCTGAGGATGATCTCGGATCTCGTCGCGCTCGCCTTCGGCATCGGCATGATCTGGTTTGGCAGCCAGCTGGTCGCGCTGACCTGGGGCGCCACCTTGCCGTCGCTCGGCATATCGGGGGGCTGGGACTACGTCCCGCTTGTCGCGGGAGGCGCGCTCATCGTGCTGTTCACGCTGGAGCGCATCGTGCTTCGCCTCTCCGGTGCGCCGATCGACGATGCGCTCGATGAGCTGCCGCCGGCGGAAGTCGCAGCCGAACTCGACACAGCCAACGTGAAGGTCTGACGCCATGGAACTCTGGATACTCTTTGGCGTCTTCACCGTCCTGATGCTCATCGGCACGCCGATCGCTTTCTGCCTCGGCGTCGCAAGCTTTGCCACCGTCCTCTATATCGGCCTGCCGCCGCTCATCGTGTTCCAGCGCCTGAATTCCGGGATGAGCGTCTTTTCGCTGCTGGCCATTCCGTTTTTCATCTACGCCGGCGACCTGATGGTGCGCGGCGGCATCGCCAGCAAGATCGTTGCCTTCGCCGGCTCGCTCGTTGGCCACATGCGCGGCGGCCTCGGGCAGGTCAACATCGCCACCGCTACACTGTTCGGCGGCATTTCGGGCTCCGCGGTGGCGGAGGCAGCGGCGGTCGGCGGCTTGATGATCCCGCAGATGAAGGCGCGTGGCTATGGAGCGGATTACGCCGTCAACGTCACATCGATGGCGGCGCTGATCGCGCTGCTGCTGCCGCCGTCGCACAACATGATCATCTACTCGATCTCGGCAGGCGGAAAGATCTCCATCGCCGACCTGTTCACCGCCGGCATCATCCCGGGCCTGCTGTTGGCCCTGGCGCTGATGATCACCGCCTATTTCGTGGCGCGCTCGCGCGGCTATCCGACCGAGCCGTTTCCCGGCTTCGCCGCGGTCGCGCATCTCTTCGCGGTCGCGGTGCCAGGCCTGCTGCTGATTGCGATCATCTTCGGCGGCGTGCGATCGGGTGTTTTCACGGCCACCGAGAGTTCCTGCATCGCCGTCATCTATGCGTTGCTCGTGACCGTCCTGGTCTACCGGCAGATGACTTGGGAAGGTTTCGTTCATGCCACCCATGGCGCCGTGCGCACCACGGCCATGGTGCTGCTCATCATCGGCATGGCAGCGGCGTTCTCGTGGTTGATGGCCTTCCTGAAAGTGCCGGCAGCGCTGATAGCGTCGATGAACGCGATCTCGGAAGATCCGCTGGTCGTGCTGCTCCTGCTCAACCTCTTGATGCTGTTCCTCGGCACCTTCATGGACATGGGACCGACGATTATCATCTGCACACCGATCTTCCTGCCCGTGGCACAGGCCTACGGCGTCGATCCGGTGCATTTCGGCGTCATCATGATCCTCAACTTCGGCATCGGGCTGAACACCCCGCCGGTCGGCGCAGTGCAGTTCGTGGCGTGCGCGGTGGGCAAGATATCCGTCTGGGAAGCGATGCGCTCGATCTGGCCGTTCTATGGGGCCGGCCTCGTGGTGCTGGGGCTCGTCACTTACATTCCGGCCATCTCGCTATGGTTGCCGAGCGTCTTCAAATAGGGGCTGGCAATGGCATCGGACATGGCAATCAACCTGAAGGTCGAACGCAAGCCCAAGCTGTCGGAGACCGTGGTCGCGGCGATCCGCAAGCAGTTGCAGGCGGGCGAGATCCAGCCAGGCCAAAAGCTGCCGACCGAGGGTCGGCTGACCGAAACCTTCGGGGTCAGCCGCACCGTCATCCGCGAAGCGCTGGCCAAGCTTGCCGCCGACGGTCTGGTCGAGCCGCGCCAGGGCGCCGGGGTCTTCGTCACCGAGCATATCTCGACGATGTTCGGCACGCTGGCTGCGGACATCGGCAGCAAGGATTCGATCGCGCTCAACGTGCTGGAGGTGCGCCTGGCGATCGAGATCGAATCCGCCGGGCTGGCCGCTATCCGTCGCAATGCCGCGCAGGAAGCGGCGATCCAGGAGGCGTTCTTCGAGTTCGAGCGGCTGCTGTTGAACAGCGAGCCGACAGGTCCGGCCGACCTCGCCTTCCACCGGGCGATCGCCAGCGCCACCAACAATCCGTTCTATGTCGAGATGCTCGACGTGCTTGGCCGGCGCGCCATTCCTTGCGACGTGACATCGCCGTGGTCGACCGAACTCGCCCAATCCGACGCCTATCAGCGCGGACTGCAAGACGAGCATCTGGTGATCCTGAACGCCATTACATCAGGCGATGCCGAGTCGGCGCGCGAAGCGATGCGCGCGCATCTCAGCGCCAGCCAGCAGCGCTATCGCGAGCGCCTGCACGCACGCCAGATTTTTTATGCCGATTCGGTCAAGGCCGCGGCAACCGAATGACCAATGAGGCAGCCCAATGGGACAGCAATGAATCACACTGACAATCACACCGACTTCACCTCGCGCTTCGCCATCGACCCTGTCACCGCTGCGGCGATGGGGACGGACGAGCTCCGCCACAATTTCCTGATCGAAGGCCTGTTCCAGCCCGGCCGCATCGGCCTGGCCTATACGCATTACGACCGCATGATCGTCGGCGGCGCCATGCCTGCCGGGACACCGCTTCCGCTGCAGGCGATCAAGCCGACCGGGACAAAGAACTTTCTCGATCGCCGCGAAATGATCGCCGTCAACATCGGCGGCGCCGGCATCGTCAAAGCCGGCGGCCAGTCCTACGAGCTGCAGCCGCGCGACATGCTGTATCTCGGCATGGGCGCCAATGAGGTGTCATTCGCCTCAGTCAACCCAGCCGAGCCGGCCAAGTTCTATCTGCTCAGCGCGCCGGCGCATCAGAGCCATCCCAGCCAGCTGATCCGCATCGGCGATGCCAAGCGCCTCGACCTCGGCAGCCAGGCGACCTGCAACGAGCGCTCGATCTTCCAGTTCATCCATGCCGAGGGTGTGAAGACCTGCCAACTCGTCGTCGGCATGACCCAACTCGCCCCAGGTTCGGTCTGGAACACCATGCCGTGCCATGTGCATGACCGGCGCATGGAGGCCTATCTCTATTTCGACCTGCCGGAGACGGCGCGGGTGTTTCATTTCATGGGCGAGCCGGACGAGACACGCCATCTCGTCATGCGCAACGAGGAAGCGGTGCTGTCGCCGGGTTGGTCGATCCATTCGGGCGCCGGCACCTCCAACTACGCCTTCATCTGGGCGATGGCCGGCGACAATGTCGACTATACGGATGTCGACCCGGTAACGATGGAAGAGCTGCGATGAGCGCCCTCTCGGCTTTCAGCCTGGCCGGCAAGCGCATTCTCGTCACCGGCGCTAACACCGGCATTGGCCAAGGCATCGCCCTGTCGATCGCGCGCGCCGGTGGTGCGGTGGTCGGCGTCGGCCGCTCTGCAATGGATGAGACCGCGGAAAAGATCGCTGCTGCGGGCGGCGGCTTCGAGGCGGTGCGCTGCGATCTTGCCGACCACGCCGCCGCCCAGGCGATGCTCGATCGCGTCTGGGACGAAACCGGGCCGCTCGACGGACTGGTCAACAATGCCGGGATCATCCGGCGCGCCGACGCCGTCGATCTGGGGCAAGCCGATTGGGAGGATGTCATGGACGTCAACCTGAAGACGGTGTTTTTTCTCAGCCAGAGCTTCGCCCGGCGCGTGCTTGCCGATCCCGAACGGCGCGGCAAGATCGTCAACATCGCCTCGGTGCTGAGCTTCCAGGGCGGCATCCGCGTCGCCTCCTACACCGCCTCGAAACATGGCGTGCTCGGCATCACCCGGTTGCTCGCCTGCGAATGGGCGTCGAAAGGTATCAACGTCAACAGCATTGCGCCCGGCTACATCGAAACCAACAACACCGAGGCGCTACGTGCCGACCCGGACCGCAGCACGGCCATTCTGGCGCGCATTCCGGCCGGGCGCTGGGGCGGGCCGGAAGACATCGGCGACGCGGCCGTCTTCCTGCTGGCGCCGGCGTCAAACTACATGCATGGCGCGGTTGTGCCGGTGGACGGCGGCTGGCTGGCACGATGAGGCGCATGCCCATGATGAGGATGTGGCGATGACCGGAACGAAGATCTTTGCGCATGCCGGCGAGGGCGCGTGGACGCCGACCGCGGATGGCAACCGCAGGCGCGTTCTGCTGCACACCGACGAATTGATGATGGTCGAGTTCGGGTTCGACAAGGGCGGTGTCGGCGCGCTGCATTCGCACCCGCATGTCCAGGCGAGCTATGTCGCCGAGGGCCGCTTCGAGGTCACCATCGACGGCACGACCGAGATCCTGGAAACGGGAAGCAGCTTCATCGTCCCTTCCAACCTGATCCACGGCGTCAAGGCGCTCGAGGCCGGCCGCCTCGTCGACAGCTTTACCCCGCATCGCGCCGATTTCCTCGACTGACCGTACGAGAACCCCCCGCAGCTCACCACGCAGCGGCAGCCTGTCTCGGAAGCGAAAAGCCCGCGCCTCCGGAGAGACGCGGGCGTGTTGCCTGGGCGCTTGTGGCGCCGCGGTACTCAAACATCACCGCAGGACCTGAACCTGCCGAATCATGGTGAAGATAGGATTAATCGGCCCGAGCCGTTGCGCGATATTCACAGCCAAAGTGAATAGAGGCTGGAATCACGCTCGCATATCCGCCAATGAGGGGGATAACTTTTCAGACGGAGCCGACGGAGACAGGACTTGAGGAGCGTTCGAATGTCCGAATCGGCTATCCAAGCGGTCACCCGACGATTCGCCAGGGAGCTTCGGCAGATCACGTCGCCGCTGACTCGGGCCGTTCCCCCAATGCCTTTTCGGGCAGCGCCGATCATAGAAATTCCCTGATGCAGGCAGCGGCGGCGAGCGTCCCGGCGGAGGATCCCAAGCGGCGCGTCCTGAAGGACGTGTTCGGCTTCGACGATTTTCGTCCCGGCCAGGACGCCGTGACGGAGGCGCTGCTGGCCGGGCGTCATGTGTTGGCCGTCATGCCGACCGGCGCCGGCAAATCGCTCTGCTACCAGGTCCCGGCGCTGGTCCTGGGCGGCCTCACCATTGTCGTTTCGCCGCTGGTGGCGCTGATGCAGGACCAGGTCGCCGCATTGCGTCTTGCCGGCGTGGCGGCCGATACGATCAATTCCTCGCTCGATCGCGATGCCAATGTCGCCGCATGGCGCCGCGTCGCGGCGGGCCAGACGCGCCTGCTCTATCTTGCACCGGAGCGGCTCATGACCGTGCGGATGCTCGAGGCGCTGGCCAGGCTCGACATCCGGCTGATCGCTGTCGACGAGGCGCATTGCATCTCCCAATGGGGGCCGTCGTTCCGGCGCGAATATGAAGAGTTGTCGCGGCTGCGCGACATTTTCGCTGATGTGCCGATCATTGCGCTGACCGCGACAGCGGACGAGGCGACGCGCACCGACATCGCCGGACAGCTGTTCGCCGGGCGCGTCGAAACCCTGGTGCTGGGTTTCGACCGGCCGAACATCAAGCTTGGCGTCGAGGCCAAGCAGGACAGCAAGCGCCAATTGCTGGGCTTCGTGCAGCGTCATGCCGGCCGCAGCGGGATCGTCTATTGCCTGTCGCGCAAGAAGACGGAAGAGATGGCGGCGTTCCTCGATAAGAACGGCGTGCGCGCCCTGGCCTATCATGCCGGCATGAGCAAGGAGGCGCGTGAAGCAAATCAAAACGCTTTCATGACCCTGTCGGGCGTGGTGATGGTGGCGACCATCGCCTTCGGCATGGGGATCGACAAGCCGGACGTCGCCTATGTCTTCCACACCGACCTGCCGGGCAGCCTCGAAGCCTATTATCAGGAAATCGGCCGCGCCGGCCGCGACGGGCGGGCTGCCGAGGCACATATGCTCTTCGGTCTCGGCGACGTTCGCATGCGGCGGCTTTTCATCGACGACGAGGACGCGCCGGCGGAGCATAAAAGGCGCGCGCATGGCCGGCTCGATACGCTGATAGGCTATTGCGAAACGGCCCAGTGCCGTCGCCAGATCCTGCTTGGCTACTTCGGCGAACCAGCAATGCCTTGCGGCAATTGCGACAACTGCCTCGACCAGACGCCGCACGCGGATGGCGAAGCGGAGGCGCGGATCGTCTTCGCGGCCATTGCGCAGACCGGCGAGCGCTTTGGCGCCGTCCATGTCGTCGATGTTCTGCTCGGCCATGAAACCGAGAAAGTCCTGGCCAGGAACCACCACAGGCTTGCCAGCTTCGGGACCGGCGTGGCGCGCAAGAAGGATGTCTGGCAGTCGCTCATCCGCCAGCTCGTCGCGGGAGGGTTTCTGACGTTGGACTCAGGCGGCCATGGCGGCCTTGCCATCGCGGAAAAGGGCCGCGAGCTGGCCCGTGGCGAGGTCCCGTTCCGGTATCGCGTAGAGGTGCGGAACCGCGCGGCACAAGGCAAGACTCGTCCCATCCCGAATGCTGCCGCGGGTACTGAAGACCTGGATACCGCGCTTTTGGCCACGCTCAAGGCGGTTCGGCTGCGTCTCGCCCGGGAGCGCCAGGTGCCGGCCTTCGTCATCTTCTCCGATCGCGCGCTGATCGACATGGCCGAACGCTGCCCGCGCGACCTCGACGCCTTCGCAGCAGTCAACGGCGTCGGTGCCGCAAAACTCAGGGAATTCGGCGAGATCTTCCTCGGCGCAATCGCTGCGCACCAATCCCGTGGATCGGCCTGAGACAGCCAAGGATCAAGTCCGCGGTGCTGCAGCAGGTCAATTTGCGAGACAGCATTTCTTCGCTTTCTTGCCGCTTCCACAGGGACATGGGTCATTTCGTCCGACATGGCGCAAAGGATTTGTGACCGGCGCTGTCAGGCTCGGCAACTCGTCGAGCCAGGTTTTTTCAGGGAAGGGCGAGTGCAAATCTTCCTTGCCAAAATACTCAAGGTGGCTGGTCCATTCCAACGCTTCAAGCACATCGTCGATATAGCCGAGACCGGTCCGCTCGAATCGATCGACGTCGTTCGGGCTTTGCTCGGCTGCCCGGAGATCGTCTTCGAAATCACTGAGTTCAAGCATGCCCATTGGGACGCGGCCGTCGTCCCACGCGCTGTGAACCAGCGGCGCCAGATCGCGCAAGCCAAGCCGGGCGATTGCCTCCAGCCAGGCGATCCAGGCGAAATCGTCGTCACCGGCCAGCCTCTCGGTGTGGAATCGCTCGAGAAAATCTCGCATTCGGTCACGCTCGAGGCGGCCTTCCCAGGTCAGGAAGGTCGCTGCGCCCAAAACTGCATCGCGGACGTATTCATCGACAGAGCGGTCGCTGATCAAGCTGAACAAAGCGTCGGCGTCGCCATCAAATACGCCGGCGACGATACGCGCCATGCTCTCGGTCACCACGTCGCCGAGCAGGTCATCGAGCTCGCGTTCCGGACGGCGCAGCAGGCGCAACAAGGGCCCGAACGTTCCAGTGTCGCGAGCGCCGCCCAGGATGTAAATGCCTCGCAGGAGCCGCATCTCATCATCCCGCGACAGATCCTCTCCTTCGGCCGCTCTTGCGATGACCGCCCGCAGCGCGGGAGCGGATTCCTCAATCCTTGCGATGCAGTGGGCGATGGCGACGTCCGGAAATTGCCCTTCGCGTGCCAGGTCATGCAGTTGATCTTCAATAGGACCCAGATCGAAGCCGGGCCCGCCACGGCCAAGGACGGTTTCCAGCTCTTCCTTCTTCATGGCATCCTCGCTGTCGTTCGTGCTTGGCAAATCTACGACAGACCGGCTGCCTTTCAACAGTTCATCCGCCGCACGAACGGCAAATACCTGTGCAGAAGGTCTCAGACTCGCGGGATCGCTTCGACAATGCTCGGCCTTCGGCAGCAGGCGCCGCAATCAGCACCTGCTTCGTCTCACAGCTGCGATCGCAGCCTCCTGCTGCTGCAATTGCTCGATTTTCGCGTTCTGGCGGGCAGTGACGGTAGTGGCGACACGCCGGGCTCCCCATAGCCAGTTCGGAATGTTGGTTTTCGCGACTTTGCCCCGGGTGATCGCTGTCGCCGACAGCTCCTTGGCGACTTCGCCCATGGCCACGTTGAGTTCGACGCAACTCATCCTGTCGTATTTCGCTGCATCAAAGGATGCATGGAAGGGCGAAGCGCAACCTCCGACAAACACGAGACTGCATGTCAGGGCCGTGGCTGTAGAGATGGCTTTCATTTTATCAAGCAGATTTGATGCCGGACGGGCGAATGAGGCATGTGAACCTCTACAACACTCTGTCCTGGGCGTCATTCCCCTATTCATCCTCGAAGAATTTCGAGAGAGTCGCTGCAGTCTGATGAGGGTGCTCTTCTGGAAAGAAGTGCCCGCCCGGAACGGGACCTCCTTCAACTCTGTCGGCCCATTTCCTCCAGATAGCCAGCGGGCCGCCTTGCTCCGCATACCAGGTCTCGAGGCCGCCTTGGCTACTCCACAGTGCCAGGAGCGGACATTTGATGCGACGACCGTTTATCTGGTCCAGCGCGTCATGCTCACGATCGATCGTGGCAGCGGCCCGATACTCTTCGCAAATCGCATGAATATGAACGGGATCGCGAAGCGCCTTGACGTAAGCCTCCCTGATCGTTGCAGAGAACATTTCTGCCGGCGATCCCCACTGCACGATCGCATTGTCGACGATGGCATCGGGCGCCGCGCCGATCAGCCGCTCCGGCAGCGGTTCCGGTTGCGCAAGAAGGCTCCAGGGCCAGAAGCCGAGAGCCAGACTGGCATCCGCCCTGTCCCACGCGGCGGCGGTCGGGATGACGTCGAGGACCGCGACCTTGGACATCTCATCGGGGTGATCGAGTGCCAGGCGATAGGCGACCCGCCCACCGCGGTCGTGTCCGGCAACCATGAACCGCTCAAAACCCAACTGCTGCATGACTTGAACCATGTCTGCGGCCATGGCGCGTTTGGCGTATGGGCTATGATCGGCCGAGGAGACCGGGCAGCCACTTTGCCCATAGCCGCGAAGATCGGCGGCGACGACTGTGAAGCGGGGCGCCAGGGCCGCGGCAATATCCCTCCACATCAGATGCGTTTCTGGAAAACCGTGAAGCAGCAGCAGCGGCGGACCCGTTCCGCCGATCCTTGCGAAAATGGTCGTGTCGTCCAGTTGCAAGCTGGTGGCCCTGAAACCTGCAAACACCGTTTTTCTCCTCGGTGTGCCTCAGGCGACAACGCACAAGGTGGCAGAAGGATCACGGTCGGCTGCTTTGCCTGAATTTGTGGCGGCCCTGGAATTCTCCTAAATTGCCAGGTACGGAAACTGCGGCCACTGATATTTCGATCGGCGCACCCCATATAGCGCCAGAGTGTCGCTTGAGGATTTGCCAAGATGATTTCGCGTTCGAGCCGGTTTGCCGTTTTGTTTGCAGGACTGTTCCTGGCTTTTTCCATGGTCACGGCCGATTACGCCGAGGCGCGGCGTGGCGGCAGCTTCGGCAGCCGCGGCACGCGCACGTTCCAGTCGGTTCCGCCGACCAGGACAGCGCCACAGCCGGCCGCGCCGGTCGAGCGCTCGATGACGCCCAACACCGCAACGAACAATGCGGCGCGCCAGACACCGGCAGCCCAACGACCAGGGATCTTCAGCGGCCTCGGCGGTTCGATGATGCGCGGCCTGCTGCTCGGCGGTCTGATCGGACTTCTTTTGGGCCAGGGGTTCGGCGGCTTGGCTGGCATGTTGGGCCTGCTGCTGCAAGGACTGCTGATCGGCGGCGCGATCATGCTAATCATCCGCTTTTTCCGGTCGCAATCGGCACGCAATCAAGCGCCTGCCATGGCCGGCGTTCCCCAGGGCATGGGCAATTTTGGGCGAAACGCGGCAGCCCAGCGCGAGGCGGACAACGTCACATCTTTCCCCATTCCAGGCATCGGGCCTGGCTTTGGCCGGACGGCTCCAGCCAACGATCAAATTACGATGACGCCGGCCGATCTCGATACGTTCCAGCAGCGGTTGACCGAAGTTCAGGAAGCGTTCGGGCGTGAGGACCATGCTGGCTTGCGCCGGCTGGCGACCCCCGAGATGGTGTCGTACCTGTCCGAAGAACTTGCCGACAATGCCAAAAACGGCATCAGGAACGAGGTGTCGAACGTCAGCCTGCTGGAGGCCGATATTGCGGAGAGCTGGCGGGAAGATGATCGTGACTACGCGACGGCTGCCCTGCGCTACGAGTCTCTTGACGTGATGCGTGATCGCGCCACCGGCAAGATCGCCGCCGGCGAAGCCGATCGGCCGACGGAAACAACCGAACTGTGGACCTTCACGCGCCAGAACGGCGGCGACTGGAAGCTGGCGGCAATACAGCAGCCCTGACCGATACGCTGCAGCCTCGGCGGTTCACGTCCTCTGGCGATGGCTTCAGTGGCAGGAACGTCGAAGCCCGCGGCATCGATAGTCACTCGCGATGGCGCAGCGCATCGACCAGGGCAACGAAAGCAGGCGAGGATTGCCGGCGGCTCGGATAATAGAGATGGTAGCCATCCCAATAGGGCGACCATCCTTCCAGGACCCGCGCCAGCCGACCTTTGGCGATGTGGGGAAGGGCCATTTCTTCCGGAACATAGCCGAGGCCGCGGCCGGCCAGCGCGGCGTCCAGGACATGAAAGATGTTGTTGAAGACGAGCTGCCCATCGACGCGAATTTTGATCTCGCGGCCGTTCTCCTCGAACTCCCACACATAAAGAGCCCCGGACGTTGGAAAACGGTAGTTGATGCAATTGTGCTGCACGAGGTCCTGCGGCTTCTCCGGCGCGGGATGCTCGGCAAAGTAGGATTCTTCGCCGACGACCGCGAAGCGGAAATCCGGTCCGATGCGAGCCGAGATCATGTCTTTCGCAAGCTGTTCGCCCATGCGGATCCCGGCGTCGAAGCGCTCCGTCACGATGTCGGTGAGGCCGTTGTCGAGCAGGAGTTCGACCTTGATGTCGGGATATTTCGGCAGAAAGCGTTTCAGCTTGGGCCAAAGGATGCTGCTGATTGCATAGTCAGGCGCTGACAGCCGGATGGTTCCGGCGGGCTTTTCTCTCAGTTCGTTCAGGGCATCGACCTCGATTTCGATCTGGTCAAAGTGCGGCCCAATCCGCTGCAAAAGCCTCTCACCCGCCTCCGTGGGAGCCACCGCGCGCGTCGTGCGGGTGAGCAGGCGAACGCCAAGGCGCGCTTCGAGTTGACGGATGGTGTGGCTTAGCGCCGATTGCGATATGCCGAACCGGGCTGCGGCGCGCGTAAAACTACGCTCCCGAGCAACAGCCAGGAACGCGAGCAGATCATTGACATTCTGCCGCGACACTCATGAATCCTTGTAATAGCCAGAACTCGATTATACCGGATAAATCGAAGGCGAACACAGAGACTTCATTGAGCGGCAGCTATTCAATCCGCCGCTCGCCCCCGGCGACGAACTACGAGCGGATTGCGCATGTTTCAGTCGGCGCGTTCAACGCGGATGGTGACCGGACCGGGACGGTCAAAGATCGAGACATCGCCAGTGACCTGCCCGAGCCTGATGATGCCAGGCGCCGGGAGGCGACCGCTCCGATAGTAGATCACGAAATGATCGGAACTCCACAACCCAAGCGTGCCGACAGAGAACTCGCGGTGCCGCGCCAGCTCGGGCAAGGCGGAAGGCAGATTGCCGGTCTTTTCCTGGCGCAGATGATCGGACATCTCTATCGTGAGCGGCAGCATCTGCGCCAGAGATCTTGCGGCCTCGTTATCGGCGAGATCGGCTGTGACCTCGCCCCAATCCGAAGAAATGCGAATGCGTTCTTGAGCCATGGCAGGTCCAACCGTTCCGAGTGCGACAACAGCGGCGCTCAGCAATAGTTTCAGCATGCGGTCGTATCCCCGATCAATGCTGATGGAGCCTGTACCGTCTGGTACAGGCTCCATCGCGCCGTTCACGCAGAGAGATGCTGATTGAAGAAGCTGGTCAGCTTGTCGAACGGGATCAGGTCGACGCGATCGTAGAGGTCGACGTGCCCGGCGCCGGCAACCCACACAAGCTCCTTCGGCTCGGCCGCTCGCTTGTAGGCATCCTCGCTGAACTCGCGCGAGTGAGCCTGATCGCCGGCGATGAACAGCATCGAGCGCGGCGAGATCGTCTCGATGTCGTTGAACGGGTAAAAATTCATGAACTTGACATTGCTGGTCAGCGTCGGATGCGTGGTGATCTGCGGGTTTGCGCTTGCGGGCGTGAATTCACCCCGCGGCGTGCGGTAGAAGTCATAGAACTCCCGCTGGATGGGATGGGTGCCGGCGGTCAGCTCGTGCACAGTGCCGCCGGTATATTCGACCGCGGCGCCTTCAGACTCGGCCCAGCGCTGCTCGGCAGCTGCAGCAATGATCTGCTTGCGCTGTTCGATGCTCAGCGAATCATTGAGCGCGTCGCGATTGGCGGCCCCCATGTCGTACATGCTGACGGTCGCGACGGCGCGCATCCGCGGGTCGATCTTGGCCGCGCTGATGACGAAGCTGCCGCTGCCGCAGACGCCGATCGCGCCGATGCGGTTTCTGTCGACGAATGGCCGCGTGCCGAGGAAATCGACCGCGGCGCTGAACGCTTCGGCGTAGACGTCAGGCGAAACGATCTGGCGGGCCTCGCCCTCGCTTTCGCCCCAGAACGGCAGGTCTATGGACATGGCGACGAAGCCCTGTTCGGCCATCTTGGTGGCATAAAGATTCGCGCTCTGCTCCTTCACCGCACCCATCGGATGCCCGACGACGAGCGCCGGATGGCGCGCATTGCGGTCGAGCTTGTTGGGAATGAACAGATTGCCCGCAACGTTCATCTGGTATTGGCTCTTGAAGGCGATCTTTTCCAGCGTCACCCGATCACTGGTGTAGAAGTTGTTGGCGCCGTTTGACATGTCTTGAGCCTTTGCGAAGGGGATGTTGAACAGCGACGCCGCACCGAGCGCGGCAACGCCGGCGCCGGTCAGCTTCAGCAGATCACGCCGGCCAAAGTCGACACTGGACTGTGGTTCCGCCGTGCTCTCGATTCCGATCTGCTTGTTCATGCCTGTCCCTTTGATCGTCCTGAACTGTCGCAGGGCTGCCGGGCCATGCTCATTTCCTCGGCATGCGCGGCAGTGTTGCGAATGTGTGAAATAGAATAGCGACGACGCCGGCGATCGATTAGACGGCAAAATCCGCATGTCGTTATGAGGATGATTCATCAATCGAATAGCGCAGGCTCGTCCCGAAGGTGAACAGATTCGTCCGCCGGCCGCATCTGCATGCACAGGAAGAAGATCGTCACCGTGCCCGCCGATCAAAGGTTCGGCGTCAACGAGTTCGACGATGGCATTTGGCCCTTGAGCCTCATGCCCTATGATCTTGGATACTTCGACCTGGAACAGAGGACATTGGCAAAGCCCCATCCCGCATTCTTGGCGCAGCCGGGATGCTCGCACCTATGGTGTATAATGCCGGGGCGCGTGACGGGCTCCATTGCATCCGGAAGGCGGATCAGTTCGTCACTCATGCTATGATCCTTCCTTCTGAGCAGGAGGTGGACTAGCCACCTCTGCGAACGGTGCGGAAAGCACGAGTTCATGCATGTCGAGACGCAAATCCCAACGCTCGGGAACGGCAGGGCATTCGGGTTAGGCGGCTTGCCGAAAGGTTCGTATCCTGTCGGGTGCAGCATTGCCGCAGTTCGCTTGCCGACAACTATTCCTGCTGGAATTGACAGGGCCAATCTTCAGGCCTCGTCAAGCCAGAAGGCAACTCGGTCCGGGCGTCTCCGCAAGCCATGTTGAGCTGCCACTGGGACAGACCCGCCGAATTGGAAAGGTCGACGCCCTCGATACGGGTCAGAAAGAAAAAGGCGCGGTCAAAGTCTATCGGCGCGGTGAACGTCGCTCCTCGGAAGTCCGCCCGTGCGAGATTGGCAAACGAGAAGCGGCTGCCGCTGATATCGGCGTCATGGAACTGCGCACGCCCCAATTCTGCCTTTGTGAAATCAACGTTGGTCAGATTGGCGTCCTGGAAATTCGAGCGCTGCAATTCCGCGCTCGCAAACACAGCGCCCTGCGCGTCCATACGGCTGAAGTCGGTCCTGTAGGCCTCGATTCTGTCGAACCGGGCGCCTTTGGCGGTCGAGTCGGCCAGGGAAGCACGCACAAGCGTTGCCTTCTCAAGATTTGCCGCAAGGAGATTGCTGTTCCTCAGGTCGGTCGAAGTGAAATCAACACCGAACAGGTTCGCCCCGCTCAGGTCCTGTCCTTCTAGGATGAGAAGCTTCTTGACACACTCGTGCCAATTGACGCCAGGCGTCGCGGCTGCGTGGCAATTGTGAGCAGCAGTGGCGTTCTGCCAAGCAAACACAGTGCAAATCGCTAGAACCAAGCCGGATGCGGCGTAAGCTCTGGTTCGCCTCAAAGTCATGGTTGCTGGACCTCTGCTACTCGCCGACACTCAACCTGACCACATCTGCTGACACTCGAGAGTGCTCCTCGTCTACACCACCGTCAACCCGGGAGCAGAGGACCTGGCGACGGTCGCCGCAGATGCGCAGCGGACGTCAACAATGGGAAGCCTGCTCGGGTGCTGACCGCCACCGCCGGCGTCCGCCGCCGACAAGCGTGAATCCGCTTGGGTCCGCACCGATCGGTACTTCCCGACGGCGAGGTTGATTCCGCTGTCGCTACCCCACGACTTCGCTTAGCGAGGCCGAAGTCGATCTCTGCCATCTACCAGGTCGAAGCATGAACCCCGCATATTTGTGTCGTAAGCTGCCGTGCCGCGAATACGGCGTTTTCAGTAGGCGGGCTTTATGGCGGGCGCGCAACCTATTCTTTGATTTTTATCAATGTAAACAATGTTGTATGGCGGAGAGGGAGGGATTCGAACCCCCGATGGGCTTGCACCCATGCCGCATTTCGAGTGCGGTGCATTCGACCACTCTGCCACCTCTCCGCGGTCATGGTCCGCCGCTGCCGGCGCGGCGCACTAGATAACGGCTGGATGGACAGGTTACAAGGGCCAATCTGCCTGATATCAGGCTTCTCTCCGGGGCTCGTTCTTCGACACCTCCGCCGCCTGTGCCAACGGCACCGTCTTGCTTTCAGCCGTTTGCCTTGACTCGCGCTGCACCTTCGGCTAGGGACGGCGCGCAATCGGCGTGGAGGGCTCTTCCGCGCCGCTTGCTTTTTGAACCCGCAGACTGACAAAAAGACGGCCGAACCGCCTGAAGCGGTTCGTCAAGGCCGACCGAACAGCGAAAGGCAAAAAATGTTCGCAGTCATCAAAACGGGCGGCAAGCAGTATCGCGTCGCCGCCAACGATCTCCTGAAGATCGAAAAAGTCGAAGGCCAGGTCGGCGACATCGTCGAGATCGGCCACGTGCTCGCGCATGGCGAGGGCGAGAATGTCACGTTCGGCGCGCCGTTCGTCGACGGCGCCTTGGTCACCGCCGAAGTCGTCGAACAGGGCAAGAACCGCACCGTCATCGCTTTCAAGAAGCGCCGCCGGCAGAATTCGCGCCGCAAGATCGGCCATCGCCAGTTGTTGACCACCGTGCGGATCGCCGAGATCCTGCTGGGCGGCGCCAAGCCGACGAAGAAGGCCGCGGCCAAGGCCGAGGCGAAGGCTGAAGCTGCGCCGAAGACCGAAGCGAAGCCAGAGGCTGCGCCGAAGAAGGAAGCCAAGGCAACTGAAACCGCCGCCGCGCCGTTGTTCAAAGCGCCGAAGGGCGAGCCGGACGATCTGACCGTGATCAAGGGCATCGGCCCGGTTGCGGCCGGCCAGTTGAACGAGCAGGGCATCACGACCTTCGCCCAGATCGCCAAGCTGTCGGACAAGGATATCGCCAAGATCGACGAGCATATGCCGTTCAGCGCCGACCAGATCACGGACTGGCGCGAGCAGGCCAAAGATTTGGCGAAGAAGTAAAGCGGGCCGGCGCGATCGTCGCCGGTTCGGACTTGAAACGGAACGCGAACGCGTTCATAAGACCCTTTAAGCGCCTAGCGGCGCATCGGAGTTAGTTAGATGGCACACAAGAAAGCTGGCGGTTCGTCGCGCAATGGTCGCGACTCCCATTCCAAGCGGCTCGGCGTGAAAAAATTCGGCGGCGAAGCCGTGATTCCGGGCAACATCATCATTCGTCAGCGTGGCACGACGTGGCATCCCGGCACCAATGTCGGCATTGGCACGGATCACACGCTGTTTGCGCTCGAAGCTGGCGCAGTCACCTTCAACAAAAAAGCCAATGGCCGAACCTACGTATCGGTGAACCCGATGACCAAGGCCGCGGAGTAGCCGGTTCCGCACGAGAACACCGGCACCCATCTCGGGAACCGGTGTCTGGCCAAGCCAGGAAATGGATCAGGGGAGATGGGTTTCCATCTCCCCTTTTTCTTGCCTGGAGGACTGACATGGTTGCCGAAGCGGATGACACAGACGGTGAAAGTTACGCGATAGATTGTCCGGTCCTGGTGACCGAGCGGCTGGTCCTGCGGGCACCGCGCGAAAGCGACATCGAGCAACTGGTGGCGCTCGCCGACAATCGCCATGTCGCCGAAATGCTGGCCCGCATGCCGCACCCCTATGGCGAGGCTGAGGCACGCGCCTTCCTCGCGATGACGGCATCGCGCCGGGCCGGCATTGCCTATGCCTTGACCCTGGCCGGCACCGAAACCTTCGTCGGATGCGCCGGCCTCAACACCACCGATCGCGGGCTGGAGCTCGGCTACTGGATCGGCGAGCCATACTGGAAGCGCGGCTATGCGACGGAGGCCGCGCATGCGCTGGTCGACCTCGCCTTCCAGAGGACGTCGATCCAGGTGCTGCATGCCTCGACGCGGGTGATCAATCCGGCCTCGCGCCGGGTCATCCACAAATGCGGCTTCCAATATGCCGGCCAGGGCATGCTGAACTCGATCGTCGCCGGCCAGGTGCCGGTCGAGCGCTACCGTCTCGATCGCAAGACCTGGACGAGCCTGCGGAACTGGGTGCATTTCTGACCGACGCTGGTCAAACCATCTCGACCCAAACCGGCAAGTGGTCCGAACCGACTGCTTGCCGGTCGACCCACAGGCGCTTCAGCGATTTGGCCAGCGACGCGCTGGTGAAGACATAATCGATGCGCTTGTGGCGGCTGGCGTCGTCAGGCCGCTTGGGGTCGACCCAGGTGGCGAGATCGGCGCCTGCGGCGGCAAGGCGCAGGGCGGCATCGACGGCAAGATCCGCGGTTACCGGCATGCCGAATTCGTGATCCAGGCGGCCGGCGAATTCGACATATTCCGGCGATCCGGCCAGCATGTTGAAGTCGCCCATGACGACGAAGCCTTCGGGACAAGGCAGGTCCGGCAGGCCGACCTCGGCGACGCCCGACAGCGCGCCGCCCTCGATCGCATAGTTCAACAGGCGCCGGCGCAGAAACCGGATCTGGCTGGCGCGTTCGACCGGGCTGCGATGGTCGAGATGGGTGGAATAGAAGCGGATAAAACCAAGCGGCGTCTCGATCAGCGCCTCCAGCGCGCCGCGCTGGAAATTCATCACTTCGAAACTGCGGCTGCGCGGCAAGAGGAGATTGCGCGACAGATGAACGGGGGTTTTCGACAGCACCATGTTGCCGAGTTGGAAGGTGGTGGTGATGGCGCGGCCGTTTTCCAGCCGCGAGCCGACATTGGCCTCGAAATTGCTGCCGTAGACGGCGAAATATTCGGGCAGCGCCTCGCCAAGCTCGGCCACCATGTCGCGGCCGCCATTGCTGGGGTTGTTGCGCGAGACCTCCTGCAGCGCGATCACGTCGGCGCCGCGCACGGCATCGGCGATGCGGCCGACATCGTAGCGGCCGTCAAGACCGACGCCGTAGTGGATGTTGTAGGTTACAAGCTTCATTGCGACTCCGGCGATGTTCAGACTCGGACCATGTTCAGACTGGGGCCATGTTCAGACTGGGGCCATGTTGATAAACAGCCTCGCCCTTCGCGCCACCTTGGTTTAGAGCAGTGCCAAACGTTAGAGCAATGCCGCAAGGCCGTTAGCAGAAACTCAGCAATACGATGAAATTTCTCGATCAAGCCAAGGTCTATGTCCGCTCCGGCGATGGTGGCGCCGGATCGGTGTCGTTCCGGCGCGAAAAGTTCATCGAGTTCGGCGGTCCCGACGGCGGCGACGGCGGTCGCGGCGGCGACGTCTGGGTGGAGGCGGTCGATGGGCTGAACACGCTGATCGATTATCGCTACCAGCAGCATTTCAAGGCCAAGACCGGCACGCACGGCATGGGCCGCAACATGACCGGCGCCAAGGGCGCCGACGTGACGCTGAAAGTGCCGGCGGGAACGCAGGTCTTTGCCGAGGACAACGACACGCTGATCTGCGACCTGACCGTCGTCGGCCAGCGTTTCCTGCTGGCCAAGGGCGGCAATGGCGGCTTCGGCAACCAGCATTTCAAGACCTCGACCAACCAGGCGCCGCGCCGCGCCAATCCGGGTCAGCCGGGCGAAGAGCTCAACATCTGGCTCCGGCTCAAGCTGATCGCCGATGCCGGCCTGGTCGGCCTGCCCAATGCCGGCAAGTCGACTTTCCTCGCCGCCGTCACCGCTGCCAAGCCGAAGATCGCCGACTATCCCTTCACCACGCTGCATCCGGGCCTCGGTGTGGCCCGCATCGACGGGCGCGAGTTCGTCATCGCCGATGTTCCCGGCCTGATCGAAGGCGCGCATGAAGGCGTCGGCATCGGCGACCGTTTCCTCGGACATGTCGAACGCACGCGGGTCCTCCTGCACCTCGTCTCGGCGCAGGAAGAAAATCCGGGGAAGGCCTACAAGACCGTGCGCGCCGAACTCGACGCCTATGGCCATGGGCTGGTCGAGAAGGTCGAGATCGTCGCACTTTCCCAGGTCGACACGCTCGATGCCGACGCGCGCAAGAAGAAGGTCGCTTCGCTGAAACGCGCCGCCGGCCGCGCGCCGATGCTTTTGTCCGCCGTCACCAGCGAAGGCGTCGAAGCCGTTCTGCGCGCGCTGATGACGGTCGTCGCCGAGGCGCGCGAAGCTGTCGCGGCTCCGGTCGAGACGCGCTGGAGATAGCGATGGCCGCGCAGTCGCTGAAAAAATACCGGCGCATCACCGTCAAGATCGGCTCGGCGCTGCTTGTCGACCGCACGGCGGGGCTGAAGCGCGACTGGCTGGCCTCGCTTGCCGACGACATTTCAGTGCTGGCCGAGAATGGCGCCGAGATCCTCGTCGTGTCGTCCGGCGCCATCGCGCTTGGCCGCACCATTTTAGGCCTCGGCAAGCGGGCGCTGAAGCTCGAGGAAAGCCAGGCGGCGGCGGCCGTCGGGCAGATTGCGCTGGCCGGCGCCTGGTCGGATGCGCTCGGCAAGGGCGGCCTGAAATCGGGCCAGATCCTGCTGACGCTCGGCGACACCGAAGAGCGCCGCCGTTATCTCAATGCGCGCGCGACGATCTCGACGCTGCTCAAGATGAAGGCGGTGCCGGTCATCAACGAGAACGATACGGTGGCGACCTCCGAAATCCGCTATGGCGACAATGACCGGCTGGCGGCGCGGGTGGCGACGATGATGGGCGCGGACCTTTTGGTGCTGCTCTCCGACATTGACGGGCTCTACACGGGGCCGCCGGCGCGCGACCAGCATGCCAGGTTCGTCGCTGTCGTCGACCGCATCACGCCTGACATCGAGGCGATGGCGGGTGCGGCCGCTTCGGAGTTTTCACGCGGCGGCATGCGCACCAAGCTCGACGCCGGCAAGATCGCCACCGCCGCCGGCACTGCCATGATCATCACATCAGGCACGCGGCTGTCGCCGCTGCTGGCGATAGAGCGTGGCGAGCGGGCGACGTTCTTCCGGCCGAGCGCCAATCCGGTCAAGGGCTACAAGACATGGATCGCCGGGCAGCTCGAACCGGCAGGCCGGCTGACAGTCGATGCCGGCGCCATCGGCGCGCTGCTGTCGGGCAAGTCGCTGCTGCCGGCCGGCGTCAAGCTGGTCAGCGGCAATTTCTCGCGCGGCGACACGGTGGCGATCCTGTCGCCCGAAGGCCGCGAGATCGCGCGCGGATTGGTTGCCTACGATGCCGCCGATGCCGTAAGGATCGCTGGCTTGAAAACAGCCGAGATCGAAACGGTGCTCGGCTATGAAGCGCGATCGGCGATGATCCACCGCGACGACCTGGTGGTGAGCCATTCTAGTGACCAAGTACAGGCCGGCGACCAAGTACAGGCCGCTGACCAAGCGGTCGGTGACGAGGTGAATAGCGGAGGATGAGCCATGCTGAAGCTGCATGAAAAATCCCGGGACGATACGGTGGCGCTGATGGCCGATATCGGCCGCCGCGCCCGCGCTGCCGCCCGACCGCTGGCCGTCGCCACAGCCGAGCGCAAGCACGCCGCGTTGATCGGTATGGCGCAGGCGATCCTTCGCCACGAGCAGGATATTCTCGACGCCAACGCCATCGACATCAAAAATGGCGAGCAGTCGGGGCTTTCGCCTTCTTTCATGGACCGGCTGAAGCTTGATCCCGGCCGCATCCGTGCCATGGCCGACGGCATCAGTGAAATCGCCGGGCTGCGCGATCCGGTCGGCGATGTCATTGCCGCATGGGACCGGCCGAACGGCCTGCATATCGAGCGCGTGCGCACGCCGCTCGGCGTTGTCGGCGTCATCTACGAAAGCCGGCCGAACGTGACCGCCGATGCCGGCGCGCTGTGCCTCAAGGCCGGCAATCCGGTGATCCTGCGCGGCGGCTCGGATTCGCTCAACTCCTCGGCGGCGATCCATGCCTGCCTGGTCGAAGGGCTGAAAGCGGCCAAGCTGCCGCAGGATGCCATCCAGCTGGTGCCGACCGCCGACCGCGCCGCCGTCGGCGAGATGCTGAAAGGACTTTCCGGCAATATCGACGTCATCATTCCGCGCGGCGGCAAGAACCTGGTCGAACGCGTCCAGAACGAGGCGCGGGTGCCGGTCTTCGCGCATCTCGAAGGCATCTGCCATCTCTACATCGACCGCTCGGCCGATCTCGACATGGCGGCCAGGATCGCGGTCAACGCCAAGATGCGGCGCACCGGCGTCTGCGGCGCGGCCGAGACGCTGCTGGTCGACCGCGCTGTTGCCGCCACTCATCTGGTGCCGATCCTCGGGGCGTTGCGCGCGGCAGGGTGCGAAATCCACGCCGACGCCGAGGTGCTGAAAGTGTTTGCCGACGCCCAGCCTGCGACCGACGCCGACTGGGTGAGCGAATATCTCGATGCCATCATCGCAGTAAAACTGGTCGATGGCGTTGCCGGTGCGATCGAGCACATCGAGAATTTCTCCTCGCACCACACTGAGGCGATCGTCGCCGAGAATACGAACGCCGTCGAACGGTTCTTCAACGAGATCGATTCGGCGATCCTACTGCACAATGCCTCGACGCAATTCGCCGATGGCGGCGAATTCGGCATGGGCGCCGAGATCGGCATCGCCACCGGCAAGATGCATGCGCGCGGCCCGGTCGGCGTCGAGCAACTGACCTCGTTCAAGTACCGCGTGCGCGGGACGGGACAGGTGAGGCCTTGAGCTTTTTCGCGGTTAGAGCCTGACAGGCGTGCGCCCAGCCACCCCCCTCTGCCCTGCCGGGCATCTCCCCCGCAAGGGGGGAGATTGGCGGCTTCATCCCTGGCGCCCTTACTGCGACGCCGAAGGTTGGCGAAAGTCTATGCGACATCCGATCTCCCCCCTTGCGGGGGAGATGCCCGGCAGGGCAGAGGGGGGTGCCTAGCGCGATGCTGTCATCTTCCGAGCCTGCTGTCCCCTCTCGCTACCTTCATATGCCGCATGCCGAAAAGGGCCTGGCCGTCGGGTTGTTCGGCGGCTCGTTCAATCCTGCCCATGCCGGCCATGCGCTGGTCGCCGAGATCGCGCTCAGGCGCCTGGCGCTCGATCAGTTGTGGTGGATGGTGACGCCGGGCAATCCGCTCAAGAGCGCGCGGGAACTGGCGCCGCTGGCCGAGCGGCTAAGCCTGTCCGAGCAGATTGCCCGGAACCCGAAGGTCAAGGTCACCGCCTTCGAGGCGAGCCATTATGTCCGCTTCACCGCCGACACGCTGGCCCTGGTCAAGGCGCGCAACCCGGGCGTCGACTTCGTCTGGATCATGGGCGCCGATTCGCTGCGCGATTTTCACCGCTGGCAGCGATGGCGCCAGATCGTGATGACGTTTCCGATCGCGGTGATCGATCGCCCTGGCGCGACGCTGTCGTTCCTGTCGTCGGTTGTCGCCAAGACCTTCGACTACGCGCGTGTCGACGAGGGCGACGCGCCGCGGCTCGCCCGCATGAAGGCGCCGGCCTGGACCTTCATTCACGGCCCGCGCTCGTCGCTGTCGTCGACCGCGATCCGCAAGATGGCGCAGGGATAGGAGTAGGGCAGTAGGGCAGTAGGGCAGTAGGGCAGCAGGGCAGCAGGTCAGCAGGGCAGCAGGCTACGCTGCTCGCCGACCCAGCCAATTTTTTCTTTTCCCTACTCCCATACTGCCCTACTCCCCTCCCACAAGACCGCTGATGTCGCATTTGCGGCTGCCTTTCCTCGGTCCGTGAGCGATCCTGCGCGGGCATGGCGATTCTCGAGCGAAACCAGACCAGACGCGACCCGGCACAGGGCAGCCCGCCGGCCCCGGCGATCGCCATCGCCAGCGTCGTCCTGTCGATGGCGCTGGTAGCGGTCGGCAACGGACTGATGTTCGCCTATATCCCGGTCCGGCTCGGCGCCGAGGGCTTCGATCCGACCTGGGCCGGGCTGATCGTCACCGGCCTCTCGGCCGGCGGCCTGGCAGGCTGCATTCTGACCGGTCCGCTGGTACGACGCGTCGGCCATGCGCGCGCATTCATGGTGCTGTCGGCTTTGATCGTGCTGTCGAACGCCGCCGTCGGGGCCGGACCGCACCCGCTGTCGTGGATCGCGGCACGCGCGCTCTACGGCTTTGCCATATGCGGCCTGTTCATCGTTGCGCAAAGCTGGCTGAACGACGTCATCGCCAACGCCATACGCGGCAGGGTCATGGCCTTCTTCTACGTCGCCTATGTCGCCGGGCTCGGTGTCGGCTACTCCACACTGGCGCTGATCGACATAAGGGCAGCGGACGCGCCGCTGGTCGGCATCGCCTTCACCGCGCTGTCGATCCTCCCCGTCGGGTTGACGCGGCTCGCACAGCCGCCGCCGCCGCAGGCGGCGTCGGTGGCGCTTGGCCGGGCCTGGCGGATTTCGCCGGTCGGCGTCGCCGGCATGCTTGCCGTCGGCGGCCTGTCGATGACGATTTCAGGCTTTGCGCCTATCCATGCCACGGCCAAGGGCTACAGCCAGGCCGATGTGGCACTGCTGCTGTCGGCGATGCCGATCGGCACATTGATCCTGCAGATCCCGCTCGGATGGATTTCCGACCGCACCGACCGCCGCTTTGTGCTGGTCGCCGCTTCGGCGCTTGCCATGGTGGCGGGCCTGTTCGCGCTGGGCTTCGATGGTGGTGCGCTGGCGGCGCTGGTCGTCATCTATGTGGTCTGGGCCGGCGCGTCGGAATCGATCTATTCGCTGGCCAGCGCACATGCCGCCGACCGCGCCGGCAAGGACGACATGGTGGCGCTGTCCAGTTCACTGCTGTTCGCGTGGTCGCTGTCCGGCTTCATCGTGCCCGGCATCGTGACCGGGCTTTCCGCCGTCTACGGAACCCAGGCCTTCATCCATGTGGCCGTCGTCATTGCCACCGTTTTTTGCCTGTTCGTGCTGTGGCGCGTGGTGGCGATGTCGCCTGTTCCCGCCACCGAGACCGGCAATTTCGCGCCGATGAGCGCGCAGGCACCGCTGCCCGTCGATCTTGCCTTTCCGTCCGAAGAGCAGCGCCGCGCGGATAAATAGCTATGCCGGGAATCGATCGTCTCACTGTCTGGTGACGGCTTCCTGCCGCGGTGCTTCCGGTGGTGGCGCGGGTATAGAAATGCCTTCGCTGTCGAAGACCTGCTTGGCGCGTTTGGTGAGATCGATCTGGGTCACGAAGAAATCGGCAGCCGAGGTCCAGTAGCGCAAGGTTATGGCGACGTTGCTGTCGCCGACAGTCGCCACAAAGGCAATCGGCGCCGGCTCCCGCCTGACGCGTCGCTCGGTGGCGGCGACGCCCAGCATGGTCTTTTGAGCGAGATCGATATCGTTCCACGAGCCGATGGTCAGGGTGATATCGGCGCGGCGGACGCCGTTGCGTGTATAATTGCGGACGGGCTGGTTCCACAGCGTCGAATTGGGAGCGAGCACGTAAACGCCTTCGACCGTTCTCAGCGTGGTGGCGAACAGCCCGATTTCCTCGATGGTCCCGGAAATAACCCCGACCTCGACATATTCGCCGATGCGGAATGGCCGCAGCGCCAGCAGCATGATGCCGGCGGCAATGTTCTGCAGCGTGCCCTGCAGCGCCAGGCCGATGGCCAGGCCGATGGCGCCAATGGCGGCAATGATCGAGGTCGTCTGGACGCCGAACTGGCCGAGCACCATGACGACGACGAGGATCAGTATGGCGTAGCGGACGATCCGCGAGAAGAAGTGGCGCAGCGTCGTGTCGAAGCCATGGATATGGCCGAGGCCGGCGTAGATCGAGCGCTGGGCAAGGCCGGCGACGATATAGCCGAGGACCAGCAGGATGACGGCGCCGATGGCCGAGAACGAGTACGAGACGATCAGAGCGCTGAGCTGCGCAAGGCCGGACTGCACGGTGAGGAGAGCGTTCTGAGGGTCGACAGGCATGAGGGGGATCCGATTGGTCAATGCGCCGATAACCCTCGCCAGGCGGCAAGAGTTCCGATTTTTCTTCAACTGCGGAACCGCAAGAACGGTTCTTCGTTGGCTACGGTAGGGTTGCCGTCTTGAAACTGCAACGCAACTCTGCCTATCTAAGGGTGTCACCTGCTTTGAAGGGTGATTTGGTTGTTCTTGCTGCGAAAGGAAATACACTGAGAACAGCACTTTGGAAGAAGGCCGACATCGTGCCTTCGCCGGCCGGGATCAGCGTAAACGACGCCGTGTCCCGCGCCATCAAGACAGTCCTTGCCAGTCTGGAAGACTCCAAGGCCGAAAACATCGTCTCAATCGACATTCAGGGAAAATCGAGCCTCGGTGATTATATGGTCATCGCGTCCGGCCGATCGCACCGTCATGTCTCGGCTGTCGCCGATCATCTCCTCAAGGCGCTCAAGGATGCCGGGCTCGGCACGGCGCGCGTCGAGGGACTGGCCGGCGCCGACTGGGTCCTGATCGATTCGGGCGACATCATCGTCCATGTCTTCCGCCCCGAAGTCCGCGACTTCTACAATCTCGAAAAGATGTGGCAGGCGCCGGACCTCGAGGAAGAGACCCTCCACTGAGCCGTATCGGTTGATGCATGTCGTGTCCCAAAACCGGTGACCACTTTTGGTGACATGCATTAGCGGCTCTTCGAGGCAGGGATGAAAATCACCGTTCATGCCGTGGGCCGGATGAAAGCCGGCCCCGAGAAGCTGCTCGCCGACCGGTATTTCGAGCGCTTCGCCAAGAGCGGACCGACCGTGGGCCTCGAATTCTCAGGGGTCGTCGAGATCCCGGAGGGCCGCGCCCAGACCGCCAACGAGCGTCGCCGCGAAGAGGGCCAGAAACTGCAGGCGCAGTTGCAGCCTGGCACCGCGCTGATGCTGCTCGACGAGCGCGGCAAGAGTTTTTCCTCCGAGGATTTCGCCGGGCGCATCGGCCTGCTGCGTGATAGCGGCCGCAAGGCGCTGGTCATCGCCATCGGCGGTGCCGACGGTCACGACCAGTCGCTGCGCGATCAGGCCGACCTGATGGTGTCGTTCGGCGCGCCGACATGGCCGCACCAACTGGTCCGTGTCATGTTGGGCGAGCAGCTTTACCGGGCGGCCACAATCCTGTCCGGCCATCCCTATCATCGCTCGTGAGCCGTTGCAGATTCGACCGAAACCGGTGGATTGGCGTGAGCCGCCCGGATTTTCGCCTCAATGCGTCACGAGGCTGTTTTCGGTCGGCGGGCTCTCGAACATGGTTGATTGTTCGTTAACGAAGCCACGCATAGAGTCGGGCTTCAATGGCTGAAGGTTGGAAATCGCGAACGGGCTTTTGGCGCGCAGGCTGCGGCTTGGCAGCGGCGGTGCTTATGCTGTCGCTCGGTGCCGCGCGGGCGCAGAGCAGGCTCGACATGGCGCCCGACCCGGACCAGAGCCGCGCCGAATACGAACGGATATCGCAGGAGATCACATTGTCGTCGGAGCGGCTGGCCAAGCTCGCCGCCGACATGGCGACGGTCAAGAAGGACCATGCCTCGATCACCGCGGCGCTGATCCAGTCGGCGATGACCGAGCAGAAGCTCGGCCAGGACATCGAGGACATCGGTGCCAAGCTGGAAGGGCTGAAGGGCGACGAGCAGAAAATCCGTGCCTCACTGGCTGCCAGACGCGACGTTCTGGCCGAGGTGCTGGCCGCGCTGCAGCGCATGGGGCTCAATCCGCCGCCGGCCATCCTGGTCAAGCCGGAGGACGCGCTGTCGTCGGTGCGCAGCGCCATCCTGCTCGGCGCCGTAGTGCCGGAACTGCGCCAGCAGACCGAGATATTGCTGGCGGAACTTAAGGAGCAGTCACGGGTGACGGCCTCGATCGAGGCGGAGCGGGCGCGGCTGACGGCGGCAGTCGCCGAGCAGACGGCGGAAAAGAAGCGGCTCGGCATGCTGCTCGAAGCCAAGCAGAAGCTCGAGGCCGAGACGCAAACGGCCCTGGCGGCGGAAAAGCAGCGATCCGCAGCACTGGCGGCCAAGGCCGGCAGCCTGAAGGAACTGATCGCCTCGCTCGAGGCCGACAAGGCCCGCAAGGCTGCGGACGCGGCGAAGGCAGCCGAGCAGAAGGCCGCCGAACAGAAAGCCGCCGAACAGAAAGCCGCGGAGCAGAAGGCAGCGGGTGCCGACAAGGCCCCGGCACTGGGGGCTCCGGCGCAGACGGCTCCGGCACAGAAGGCCCCGGAACAGGCGGAACTGGCGGCCCTGCCGGTGCCGGAAGCCAACCGGCTCACCGCCGCTGCGCCGTTTTCGGCGCTTCAGGGGCAGATCGCGTTGCCGGTCACCGGCAAGATCAAGCGGCGGTTCGGGGCCAGCGACGGTAACGGCGCAGTGATGCTCGGTGACATGGTTGCGACACAATCGGGAGCCATCGTCACCGCGCCGGCGGACGGAAATGTGCTTTATGCGGGACCTTTTCGCTCTTATGGTCAACTCTTGATCCTGAACGCAGGAGACGGCTATCATGTCGTTCTCGCGGGGATGAGCAGAATCAGCGTCGCGTCTGGCCAGTCGGTGCTCGCAGGAGAGCCGGTCGGCGCGATGGGAGAGGCCCGGGTGGCGAGCACCTCGGCATCGAAGAATGGAAATGCCACGCCGGAACTCTATGTTGAGTTCCGCAAGGATGGAAAACCCGTCGATCCGACCCCATGGTGGGCGGACCGTTTGTCTGGAAGGACGTGAGATGATGCGGAAACTGTCGCTTCTGTTTGCCGGTGCGCTGATGGGCGCATCAGCGATGAGCCTGGTCTATGGCGCGCCCGGCTCGACGGCGAACGCTGCGGGCTCCGAGACCTATAAGCAACTGGCGATCTTCGGTGATATTTTCGAGCGGGTGCGGGCGCAATATGTGACGCCGCCCGACGACAAGTCGCTGGTCGAAAACGCCATCAACGGCATGCTTACCTCGCTCGACCCGCACTCCTCCTACATGAACGCCGAAGAGGCGCAGGACATGCGCGTGCAGACCAAGGGCGAGTTCGGCGGCCTTGGCATCGAGGTCACCATGGAGAACGACCTGGTCAAGGTGATCACGCCGATCGACGATACGCCAGCTGCCAA
Organism: Mesorhizobium sp. WSM4816; assembly: GCF_055811535.1. Taxonomy (NCBI): domain Bacteria; kingdom Pseudomonadati; phylum Pseudomonadota; class Alphaproteobacteria; order Hyphomicrobiales; family Phyllobacteriaceae; genus Mesorhizobium; species Mesorhizobium sp. WSM4816. The sequence continues at coordinate 78,607 of NZ_JBVVQR010000013.1, forward strand.
GGCGGGCGTGCTTGCCGGCGACTATATCGCCAAGATCGACGGCGAGGAGGTTCGCGGCCTGAGCCTCAACGATGCAGTCGAGAAGATGCGCGGGCTGGTCAACACGCCGATCAAGCTCACCATCCTGCGTCAGGGCGCCGACAAGCCGATTGAACTGACGGTGGTGCGCGACATCATCAAGGTCAAGGCGGTCAAGTTCCGGGTCGAGAACGACATCGGCTACATCAAGATCACCTCCTTCACCGAAAAGACCCATGATGATCTCGAGAGCGCCATCGATACCATCGAGAAGCAGGTGCCGAAGGAAAAGCTCAAGGGCTACGTGCTCGATCTGCGCCTCAATCCGGGCGGGCTGCTCGATCAGGCGGTGAGCGTGTCCGATGCCTTCCTCAACCGTGGCGAGATCGTCTCGACGCGCGGCCGCGATCCGAAGGACGTCACCCGCTTCGATGCGCGGCCGGGCGACGATATCGACGGCAAGCCGCTGGTCGTGCTCGTCAATGGCGGCTCGGCCAGTGCGTCCGAAATCGTCGCCGGCGCGCTGCAGGATTTGCGCCGTGCCACCGTCGTCGGCACGCAGTCGTTCGGCAAGGGTTCGGTGCAGACCATCGTTCCGCTCGGCGAGAACGGCGCGCTGCGCCTGACGACGGCGCTCTATTACACGCCGTCCGGCAAGTCGATCCAGGGCAAGGGCATCACGCCCGACATCAAGGTCGACCAGCCGTTGCCGCCGGACCTGCAAGGCAGGGATCTGACGCGCGGCGAGTCGGACCTCAAGGGCCACATCAAGGGCAGCGAGGAGGGCGATGCCGGTTCAGGCTCGGCAGCCTACGTGCCGCCGGAGCCGAAGGACGATCTACAGCTCATCTTCGCCCAGCAGTTGCTGCGCGGCGAGAAGACCGATCCGGCGTTCCCGCCGAATCCGGACAAGGCTGTGCTGAACCAGTAGGGGCCGTGCTGAACCAGTAAAAGTCGATCAGCTGGACAACAGGTCTGGCTGCCTGATCGAAGCGATGTAATGCTGCCGGGGCCGCAAGGCCTCGGCAGTTTGATTCGGGGACCGCGGCTGGGGATGCGGCTTGGCTGACATCGGTAGTGACATCGAACGCCCACTCGGGCAGGCCGTCCGGCCGCCGCGCGCGGCCCGCAGGATCAGCGCTGGCGTGGTCGCGGCCACTGTCGTGGTGCTGGCCGTGATCGGCGTCTCCGGGGCGATTGCGCTGCGTGAAAGGCCGTTTCGAAAGCCGGAAGAAGTCGCCGTTTCGACGCCGAAGGCGACAGCCGTGGTCGAACCCGCAGCGCCGGTCACTGAACCGGCGCCGAAGGCCGAAGCAGCGTCCAAGGCGAGCATACCCAAGACGGGCGGGTCCAAGGCAAGCGGATCCAAGACGGGCGGGCCGCAGATCATCCACATGCAGACCGAAGCGGGCGACGGTCCGCCCGGGGCCATCGTCATCCACGACCCTTCGACGACCGGCCAGAACCTGAGGATCGCGCATATTCCCGACAGGGCACTGGTCGAGTCTGGCGAAACCGGTCCATTGCCGGTTCGTGCTGCCGACGGCAGGCGGCCGTTCGATGTCTATGCGCGACCATGGTCCGGCGCGCGCGGTGCGCGCGTGGCGATCGTCATCGGCGGGCTTGCCGTGTCACAGACCGGCACGCAGGCTGCCATCGCCAAGCTGCCGGCCGAAGTGACGCTGGGCTTTGCGCCGCAGGGCAACAGCATCGGCCGCTGGATGCAGGCGGCGCGGCAGAGCGGCCATGAGATCGTCATGCAGGTGCCGCTCGAACCGTTCGATTATCCGAATGTCAATCCCGGCCGCAACACGCTGACGGTCGTGGCGACACCCGACGAGAATTTGGAGAATTTGCGCTGGGCGCTGTCGCGGACGACCAATTACACCGGCGTCATGAACTATATGGGCGCTCGTTTTTCGGCCGATGCGGCGGCGATGGGGCCACTGATGGCCGAGCTTGGCAGGCGCGGCCTGGCCTATGTCGACGACGGTTCGTCGGCACGCAGCCTGGCGCCCGAACTGGCGTTGAAGAACGGTGTGCCGTTCGCCGCCGGCGACACGTCGATCGACGCCGTGCGCGACCGCGGCGCCATATTGAAGAAGCTGGACGAACTGGAAGCAACCGCGCGGGCGAAAGGCTTTGCCGTCGGCATCGGCTCGGCCTTCGACCTGACGGTCGACGCCGTGTCGTCCTGGGTGATCGAGGCCAAGAAGCGCGGCATCGAGATCGTGCCGATTTCGGCAGTGGCGGTGGATCCGGAAAAAGGTTGAGCATGGCGAAGAAAAAACCGGTCGACCCCGAGACGCTGCCCTATCGTCGCTGCGTCGGAGCGATGGTCCTCAACGGAGACGGGCTGGTCTGGGTCGGGCATCGCATTGCCGAGCCGGACAGCGAATTCGCCGGCACGACGCAGCTCTGGCAGATGCCGCAGGGCGGCATCGACAATGGCGAAGAGCCGCTGCAGGCGGCACAGCGGGAACTCTACGAAGAAACCGGCATGCGCAGCGTCTCGTTGCTGGATGAGGCGCCGAACTGGATATTTTACGACCTGCCGGCCCATCTGGTCGGCGTCGCCTTCAAGGGAAAGTATCGTGGCCAGACGCAAAAATGGTTCGCCTTCCGCTTTCACGGCGATTTGAGCGAGATTGAGATCAATCCCCCGCCGGGCGGCCACACCGCCGAGTTCGACAGATGGGCCTGGCGGCCAATGGAGGAATTGCCCGACCTGATCGTTCCGTTCAAGCGTCAGGTCTATGAGGACGTGGTTGCGGCATTCCGGCATCTGGTTGCGTAGGCCTGGCGCAAGCCGCGCTCGCGCCGACCACGGTTGCCGCGTCGGCGCGGTGGCCTTATTAATGGCCGATCCGCTGCAGACGGGATTGGCATGAACGGCATTTCCAAAAAATCTCTTTCTGAAAGGGCCGTCAAAGCCGCGCCGATCAGCGAAGCGGCGGCCGGCGCCATATTGACCGTCGATCTCAGCGCCATCCGCGAAAATTACCGGCGGCTCAAGGCGCGGTTGGGCGGTGTCGGCTTCGCCGGTGTCGTCAAGGCCGACGGCTACGGGCTCGGCGGGCCGCAAGTGGCGGCCGCGCTGGCGGCCGAAGGCTGCGCTGTTTTTTTCGTCGCGCATCTGGCCGAGGGTGCCTTGCTGCGCCAGGCGCTCGGCGCACGGGCGGCGATCCATGTGCTGAACGGCATTCAGCCGGGCGCCGAGAGCGAAGCCGTCGCAGCGGAGCTGGGCGTGGTCATCAACAGCGCCGGCCAGCTCGCCGCCTGGCGTGCGGCGGCGCAGCGGGCCGGCCACAAGCTCAAGGCTGCAATCCAGGTCGACAGCGGCATGTCGCGGCTCGGCATGGCGGCAGCCGAGGTGGAGGCCGTCGCTGCCGACCCGCAGGCTTTCGACGGTATCGACGTCACCTTGGTGATGAGCCATCTCGCGCGCGCCGACGAGCCCGAACATCCGGCCAACGAGCAGCAGCGGCTGGAATTCGAGCGGTTGCGCAAGGTGCTGCCAAAGGCGCCGGCCTCGCTCGCCAATTCCTCCGGCATCTTCCTTGGGCAGTCCTTTCACTACGACCTCGCCCGGCCCGGTGCGGCGCTCTACGGCATCAATCCGACGCCAGCGGTGGAAAATCCGATGCTGCCAGTGGTGCGGCTTCAAGCAAAAATCATCCAGACGCGCAGCCTCGAGAGGGGAGCCGGCGTCGGCTATGGCCATATTTTTCACGTCACCGATTCGCTGATCGCCGCAACGATCTCGCTTGGCTATGCCGACGGCTGGCATCGACGTGCGGCCTCGGCCGCCTGGTTCGAAAATGTGCGCTTGCCGTTCCTGGGCCGTGTGTCGATGGATTCGATCGTCCTCGACATTTCGGCCCTGCCGCCCGGCAGGCTGAAGGCGGGCGACCTCGTCGAACTGATCGGCCCGTCGCAGACGGTCGACCAGGCGGCCGGCCATGCCGGCACCATCGGCTATGAAATCCTGACCAGCCTCGGACACCGCTTTCACCGGCGCTATGTGAATGGATAGCGCGCGGGCTTTTTTAGGCATGTGTCGTCGTCCCAAAACCTCCTGCCTACTTTTGGGCGACATGCTTGGGCACTTGGCGGACGCGGTAAAATCCGGCAGACAGAAAGCCACGATGCGCCCGCTGACAAGACATCGTTCTGGAGAGCTATGCGATGAAGATCTTCGTGCTGGGCGGCGGCGTCATCGGGGTCACCACTGCTTATTACCTGGCCGAGGCCGGCCATGAAGTGACGGTGATCGACCGCCAGAAGGGCCCGGCGCTGGAAACCAGCTTTGCCAATGCCGGCGAGATCTCGCCAGGCTACGCCTCGCCCTGGGCCGGTCCCGGCGTCCCGCTGAAGGCGATCAAATGGCTGCTGATGAAACATGGGCCTCTGGTGGTGCGGCCGACTCTCGATCCACGTATGTGGGTATGGCTGGTCAGGATGCTGCGCAACTGCACGGCCGAGCGCTATGCAGTCAACAAGGCGCGCATGGTGCCTTTGGCCGAATACAGCCGCGACACGCTGAAAGTGCTGCGCGAGGCGACCGGCATCGCCTATGACGAGCGCAGCAAGGGAACGCTGCAGCTTTTTCGCACGCAACAGCAGCTCGATGGCACAGCCGGCGATGTCGAGGTGCTGAAGACATATGGCGTTCCCTACGAGATCCTTGATCCCGACGGCTGCATCGCGGCCGAGCCGGGCTTGGCAGGGATCCGTGAAAAGTTCGTCGGCGGCCTGCGGCTGCCGGGCGACGAGACCGGTGACTGCAAGATGTTCACTGACCGTCTGGCCGAGCTCTGCGCAGCGCGCGGCGTCACCTTCGAATACGACACGTCGATCAGGCGCATCGTGCGCAAGCGCAACCAGATCGCCAACATCAATACGAGCAAGGGATGGAAGGCCGCCGACGCCTATGTGATGGCGATGGGCAGCTATTCGGCCAAATTCATGCGCTATCTGAAACGACCTATCCCGGTCTATCCGGTCAAAGGTTATTCTATCACCGTGCCGATCAAGGATGCTGCCGCAGCACCGGTGTCGACGGTGATGGACGAGACCTACAAGGTGGCGATCACCAGGCTCGGCGATCGCATCCGGGTCGGTGGCACCGCGGAGATTTCCGGCTTCGACCTGACGCTGCATGAATCGCGGCGGCGCACGCTCGAACATTCGCTCGGCGACCTTTTTCCAGGCAGCAGCGACATGCGGTCGGCGACCTTCTGGTGCGGGTTGCGGCCGATGACGCCGGACGGGCCGCCGCTGATCGGCCGCACCGAGCTTTCCAACCTCTATCTCAACACCGGCCACGGCACGCTCGGCTGGACCATGGCCTGCGGCTCGGCCAAGGTCCTGGCCGACATCATTTCCAGCCGGGTGCCGGACATCGATGTCCGCGATCTCGGACCGGAGCGATACCACCGGTAGGATCGGAAGGGTCCTTCACGCATTTAAGCGGGGTGAGAAACTTGCCGCGTGACTCGGGATCAGGCTCCAACACACCTCGCCGCGTCAGAGAAAATATCGTCAGACGAACAGGCTTCGCTCCCGTTCCACCGCCCTGGTGATGAAGCTTGCGACGATCTGGACGCGGCGCAGCGGCCTGACCGATTCGTGATAGACCAGCCAGTAGGCGCGGCGGATGGGCGCGACGATGTCGACGGCCACCAGTTCCGGCATAGAGTGGGCGACGAAGGTGTGCAGGATGCCGATGCCGGCGCCGGAGCGCACCGCTTCGGCCTGGCCGAGCGCCGAGGAGATGGCGAAGCTCGTGCGCCAGTCGGCGCTGAACTCGGCCGCATAGTCGAGCGAGGGGCTGACGATGAGGTCCGGCACATAGCCGATCAGCGTGTGCCGGCCGAGCTCGGCCGGCGTCTGCGGCAGGCCATGCGCGTCGGCATAGGCGCGGGACGCGAACAGGCCGAGCGTGTAATCGACCAGCTTTCCCGCCACCAGCCTGCCTTCCGTCGGTCGCTCCACGGTGATGGCGATGTCGGCTTCGCGCCTGGACAACGAGAAGGAACGCGGCACCGGCACCAGCTGGATGGTGAGTTCACGGTGAAGCGTCGTCAGCGCGCCGAGGCGTTTGGCCAGGAAGGCGACGCCGAAACCATCAGGCGCGCCGATGCGCACGGTGCCGGAGACGTCGTCACCTTCGCCCGCGACGGTCGCGCGGGCGGCGATCATGTCGCCTTCCATGCGCTCGGCGATGTCGAGGAAACGCTCGCCCGCCGGCGTCAGCTCGCTGCCGGTGGTCAGCCGACGAAAAAGTTTTGTGCGCAGCGCATCCTCGAGCGCGGCGACGCGGCGCGATACTGTGGCGTGGTTCAGCTCCAGCCGCTTGGCCGCGCCGAGGATCTGGCCGGCACGCGCCACCGCCAGAAAGATGCGGACGTCATCCCAGTTCATGAGGAGGGTCCGGATGACAATCGTCGACGTTGCGTTCCGTGGCACGGGGCGCGAAGGAACTCAATTTCTCTATCCTTGCCGCTAAGGAACCTGCATCCTATCATTTGCGGCAATTGATGCACAGGCGTCGCTCGCACTCTATTTACCGCACAACGGTTGCGTGTTCGCTCGCGTTGCCATCGGCGGCGCAAAGGCGGACAATGCCGCATCACAAATACAGGGAGAGAAAACCATGATCGACTACGGTCATTTCATCGGCGGCAAGCGTGTCGCCGGGACCAGCGGCCGCAAGCAGGACGTCATGCAGCCGATGGACGGCACGGTGCGCGGCACCGTGGCGCTGGCTTCGCAGGCGGAGCTGCGCGCAGCCGTGGAGAACGCCAAGGCGGCGCAGCCCGGCTGGGCGGCGACCAATCCGCAGCGGCGCGTGCGCGTCCTGATGAAGTTCCTCGAACTGGTCGCCCGGGAGTACGATGCGCTGGCCGACATTCTGGCGCGCGAGCACGGCAAGACCATCGCCGACGCCAAGGGCGACATCCAGCGCGGCCTGGAAGTGGTCGAGGTCTGCATCGGCGCGCCGCACATGATGAAGGGCGAGTTCACCGACGGCGCCGGCCCCGGCATCGACGTCTATTCGATGCGCCAGCCGCTCGGCGTCGTTGCCGGCATCACGCCGTTCAATTTTCCGGCGATGATCCCATTGTGGAAGATCGCGCCGGCTATCGCTTGCGGCAACGCCTTCATCCTGAAGCCTTCGGAGCGCGACCCGGGCGTGCCGATGCGCATCGCCGAGCTGTTCATCGAGGCCGGCCTGCCAGCGGGCATTCTCAACGTCGTCAACGGCGACAAGGAGGCGGTCGACGCCATCCTCGACGATCCCGACATCAAGGCCATCGGCTTCGTCGGCTCGACGCCGATCGCCCAGTACATCTATTCGCGCGGCTGCGCGGCCGGCAAGCGCGTGCAGTGCTTCGGCGGCGCCAAGAACCACATGATCATCATGCCCGACGCCGACATGGACCAGACAGTCGACGCGCTGATCGGCGCCGGCTACGGCTCGGCCGGCGAGCGCTGCATGGCGATCTCGGTGGCTGTCCCGGTCGGCAACGATACCGCCAATCGGCTGATGGAAAAGCTGGTGCCGCGCGTCGAAAGCCTGAAGGTCGGCCCATCGACGGATTCGTCCGCCGATTTCGGCCCGCTGGTGACGGCGCAGGCGCTGGAACGGGTCAAGGGCTATGTCGACATCGGCGTCAGGGAAGGCGCCAACCTGGTCGTCGACGGGCGCGGCTTTTCCATGCAGGGCTATGAGAACGGCTACTATATGGGCGGCTGCCTGTTCGACAACGTGACCGCCGATATGCGCATCTACAAGGAAGAGATTTTTGGGCCGGTGCTCTCGGTGGTGCGTGCGCCGACCTACGAGAACGCGATCAAGCTCGCCAACGATCACGAAATGGGCAACGGCGTCGCCATCTTCACCCGCGACGGCGATGCCGCCCGCGATTTCGCCTCGAGGGTCCAGGTCGGCATGGTCGGTATCAACGTGCCGATCCCGGTGCCGATCGCCTACTATACGTTCGGCGGCTGGAAAGCGTCTTCCTTCGGCGACCTCAACCAGCACGGACCGGACGCATTCCGGTTCTACACCAAGACCAAGACGGTGACCTCGCGCTGGCCGTCAGGCGTGAAGGACGGCGCCGAATTCGTCATCCCGACGATGAATTAGCCGGACGGTTGCTTGTCTGCGCGTCCTCGCCTTCGGCTGCGGGCGCGCGGGCAGGCGTGAAGGGTGGGGCCGAATTCGTCATCCCGACGATGAATTAGCCGGACGGTTGCTTGTCCTGCGCGTCCTCGCCTTCGGCTGCGGGCGCGCGGGCAGGCGTGAAGGACGGCGCCGAGTTCGTCATCCCGACGATGAATTAGCCAGTCGACAAACAGCTCCAGATTTTATGATTGAAGACGAAAAAGGCCCGGCCAGAAACCGGGCCTTTTTGCTGACCGGTCGCGGCCGCGTGTATGCCTGAACGCTAATGTGATGGAACCAGGCGGACAGCAGAAGCCTTAACTTGCAATCCTGCCGCAAAGGAGACGCGGCAGATCGACCAACGGCGCTGGCGACAGCTTCGGGGGCTACGGCCGGCGCAAGGAGGTGTGAGATGACACGTCTCATGGTGTCGATACTTGGCGCGGCGGCTGCCGCGTTTTCCGCGGCCCCGGCAACAGCGGCCGAACAATGCGCGCCACGAGTCGACATGATCAAGGCGCTCGACGAGAAGTTCCGGGAAAATCCAACCGCGATCGGCGTCGTCAATCCGAATGTGATTGTTGAAGTCTTCGTTTCCGATCAGGGCACCTGGACCATCCTCGCCAGCGACACACGCGGTCAAAGCTGCGTGGTTTCGGTGGGTGAAGGCTGGGAGAGCGCGGTGAAGACGGCGGCGCTGCCAGGGACCTGAGCCGCGTAGCGGGCGGCAGCCGCCTTAGCATAGCCGCGCAGGCCGCGGTTCTCGGTGACGACCATGAAACGGATCCACAGGCGCCCCAGCGGGCGCCTGCTTGCGCTTTTTTGTTGCCGACACCATATATGGAACATAGTGGGAACATTTGGAATCGTCCCGCTGATGACAGACCGGAACACGGAAAGGAACGACGCGATGGTGATGACGTCGGGACCGGCCTGGATCGTTCCGGCAAAATGAGGGCTCTTCCTTTGCCGGACGTGATGGCAAAGGAGATGCCCTATGGCGCGCAAATCGCTGTTGGTTGGATTGAAAACCCTGATTCTTGCTGGCGCATTGGCGGTGGGTACGAACGCCGCAAGCGCCCAATATCAATACTGCGTTGAACATCGCGATCTCGTCGCCCACCTGAGCGAGCAGTTCCAGGCAAGACAGTTTGCTTTCGGGCTGATCGGTCAGATGGCGATTATGGAAGTCTATGTCGCCGACAGCGGAAGCTGGACGGTCATCGTCACCGACGTCGCCGGCAGAAGCTGCATCGTCGCGGCCGGCGAACATTGGGAAAACGTGGTGATCCCGACCGACCAGGACGCCTGACGAATTGAGCGATGCTCAGCGCCTGTGGGCGGAACTCAAAGAGCCTGCCGAAGCTTGCTGCCGATCTCTATCGCGTAGCGGCCGCCGCGGCATGGCCGCGCAGCAGCGCCATCAGGCGCTTGGCATCCTTGGCGGCGGCGTCCTCGTCGCCGTCGAGGATCGAGCGGATCAGCGCGACATGGTGCTCGGCCGATTCGGCAAGCCCGGTGTCGGCCTTGTAGCGGAACCAGAAGCGGCGGCTGTGGGTCTGCAACGGGGCCGCCAGCCGCGCGGCGAAGGGATTGTCGGCCGCAAGCGCCAGCGCCTCGTCGAGCGCCTTGTCGGCCTGAATGAAGGCCAGCACATTGCCCGATATCACCGCCCTCTGCATGGCCAGTGCCGCGTCGTGAAACAGGTCGGCGGCCTCGCGGGTGACGAAGCGGGCGGCCGAGCGGGCAAGAACCACCTCGACGCCACGTCGTGCATCGAGAACGCGCAACCAGTCGCCGGGATGCAGCGGGGCAATGGCGATGCCGGCACGCGGCCGGACATCCAGCAGTCCCTCCCACGCCAGCCGCTGGATCGCCTCGCGCACCGGCGTGCGGCCGAGCCCCAGCCTGTCGATCAGCGCGCCTTCGGTGATGAAGCTTGCAGGCGCCAGTTCGAGCGTCACGATCATGTGCTCGAGCACGCGGTAGGCTTTCGCCGCCACTGGCTCGAATGCCGGGCTTGCTTCATTGAATATCAAACGCGAGCTCCTGATATATTTTTGGTATATCATAGCGAAATCCGTGTTGACAGTGCGTTTCCTAATAAATATACGACTGATATATCAGATGGAGCACCGCTATGTGGACCGGAGTTTTCCCCGCCGTCACGACCAAATTCACTGAGGACGACCGCCTCGACCATGCCGAGATGGAACGCTGCTTTGCGCTGCAGATGGAGGCTGGCTGCGACGGCATCATCGTCTGCGGCTCGCTCGGCGAAGGGCCGATGCTCTCGCATGACGAGAAGATCGACGTGCTGAAGACCGCGCAGAAGATCGCCGGCAACAAGCCGGTTCTGCTGACGGTTAACGAAGCCGGCACCCGCGAGGCGGCGGCGATCGCGCGCCGCGCCGCCAAGGAGGGCGCCAACGGGCTGATGGTGGTGCCGAGCCCGATCTATCACACCAATGCGGAGGAGACGGTTGCCGCACTGCGCGCCGTCGCCGAGGCCGGCGACCTGCCGGTGATGATCTACTCCAACCGGCTTGCCTACCGCGTCGACGTCACCGTCGATCAGATGGAGGAACTGGCGAAGGACAAGCGCTTCGTCGCCATCAAGGAATCCTCCGACGACATCCGCCGTTCGACCGAAATCATCAACCGCTTCGGCGACCGCTACGATTTGTTCACCGGCGTCGACAATCTGGCGTTCGAGGCGCTGTCGGTCGGCGCCATCGGCTGGGTGGCCGGGCTGGTCACCGCGTTTCCGCGCGAAACGGTCGCGATTTACCAGTTGATGAAGCAGGGCCGCCGCGAGGAGGCGCTGACAATCTACCGCTGGTTCCGGCCGTTGCTCGACCTCGACGTGTCGACCTATCTGGTGCAGAACATCAAGCTCGCCGAAGTCCTGGCGATCAACACCAACGACCGCGTGCGCATGCCGCGCCAGCCGCTGTCGGGCGAGCGCCGCAAGATGGTCGAGAAGATCGTCCGGGATGCGCTGGCGGCGCGGCCGGAGCTGCCGAGGTTTTGAGGAAGGTTTTATGCCGTCTCGGATCCGTCTCAAACGCGTCGAAAGCGATGGAGATTGGGCGGCATATCACCGTATTCGTAAGCGGGTTCTTTGGGAGAACCGGGGCTTGGATGGATATGACGAACAGCATCCCGACGACCGTCTTACGAGCAATCACCCACTGCTCCTCATGCACGATGGCAAGCCAGTAGGCACTGCCAGACTAGACGTTGCTGGTCCGCGCCTCGGCGTTGTCAGGCTTGTTGCCATCGAACCGAATCTGCAGCGGCGTGGCCTAGGCCGGATTCTCATGCAGGAAGTCGAGAGCTATGCCCGCCATGTTGGTTTGGAGCGGCTTGAAGTCAATGCCGCTAAGGAGGCAGAGGGGTTCTATCAAAGCCTCGGCTGGGTGGCCGTTCGGTCCGACCGGAAAAACCCATTGATGACAAAGTCCCTCAGTCCTGGAGAAATCCAATAGTGGCGGCGCCAAACCAGACGGTCGACATCGCCATTGTCGGCGGCGGCATCATCGGCATCTGTGTCGCCGCCTATCTGGCCGAGGCGGGGCGAAACGTCACGATCTTCGATCGGACGGGGATCTGCGAGGAAACGAGTTCCGGCAATGCCGCCGCCCTGGCCTTTTCCGATGTGCTGCCGCTGGCCCACAAGGGCATGATCAGGCATCTGCCGAAATGGCTTGCCGATCCGCTCGGCCCGCTCAGCATCCCGCCCGCCTACCTGCCGAAACTGCTGCCCTGGCTTATTCGCTTCTGGCGCGCCGGACGAAGCGACCGCTACGCGGCCAGCCTCGCGGCGCAGGCCGGGCTGATGCGGCTCGCCGAGGCCGAATGGGCCGGGCTGATGGCGCGCTCGGGCACCGAAAACATGCTGCGCGAGGACGGCTCGCTCGAACTTTACGAGAGCGAGGCCGAATACAAGGCGTCGCTGCCCGGCTGGGCGGCGAGGCAACGCTTCGGCATCGGCTTCAGCCATGTCGAGGGCGATGCGCTCGCCGCCTTGCAGCCGGGCCTGTCGCCGCGTTTCGTCAAGGGCACTTTCGTGCCGGGATGGAAGACTGTTACGGATCCGAAATTATTGGGCAAAGCAATCTGGGCCTATGCCGAGAGGAACGGCGCGCGTTTCGAAAAGGCTCGGATCGACCACGTCGGGGCGGGACAGGACGGCGCGACATTGACGCTGGCCGATGGCACGGTGCGGCAGGCAAAATGCCTCGTCATCGCCGCCGGCGCCTGGTCGCATCTCCTGGCGAAACATATCGGCGACCGCATCCCGCTCGAGACCGAGCGCGGCTACAACACGACGCTGCCGAAGACCGCCTTCGACGTGAAGCGGCAACTGATCTTCTCCGGCCACGGCTTCGTCGTCACGCCGCTTGAAACCGGCGTGCGCGTCGGCGGCGCGGTCGAGCTCGGCGGCATTGAGCGGCCGCCCAACTACGCCCGCTCGAAAGCGCTGCTCGACAAGGCACAGAAATTCCTGCCGGGGCTTGACCCGGCCGGCGGCCGCGAATGGATGGGATTGCGGCCATCGCTGCCGGATTCGCTGCCGGTGATCGGTGGCGCCAGGCGGGCCGGCACGATAGTCTATGCCTTCGGCCACGGCCATCTCGGCCTGACCCAGGCGGCTGCCACCGGACGCCTGGTTCGCGATCTCATTCTCGGCCAAAATCCGGTGTTTGATCTGTCTCCGTTTTCTCCGAACCGCTTCTGACGGGATCTAGAAATGGCGCGCCACTCCTTCTTCTGCATCGACGGTCACACCTGCGGCAATCCGGTGCGGCTGGTCGCCGGCGGCGGACCGCTGCTCAACGGCGCGACGATGATGGAGCGGCGCGCGCATTTCCTGGCCGAGTATGACTGGATCCGAACAGGGCTGATGTTCGAGCCGCGCGGCCATGATTTGATGTCCGGCTCGATCCTCTATCCGCCGACGCGACCCGATTGCGATATCGCCATCCTGTTCATCGAAACCTCGGGCTGCCTGCCAATGTGCGGTCACGGCACCATCGGCACGGTGACGATGGCCATCGAGCACGGGCTGGTCAAGCCGAAGACACCGGGCTTGCTCAGGCTGGACACGCCGGCCGGCCTGGTCACCGCCGAGTACAGGCAGGTCGGCGACTATGTCGAGGAGGTGCGCATCACCAACGTGCCGTCCTTCCTCCATGCGGAGGGTCTGACTGTCGAATGTCCGCAGCTCGGCGAGATCAGCGTCGATGTCGCCTATGGCGGCAATTTCTACGCCATCGTCGAGCCGCAGAAGACCTATCGCGACATGGCCGACCACTCTGCCGGCGAACTCATCGCCTGGAGCCCGGTGGTGCGGCAGCGGCTCAACGAAAAATACGCCTTCGTGCATCCCGAGAATCCCGGCATCGGCCGGCTGTCGCACATACTGTGGACGGGCGCGCCGACCGACAGCAAGGCTGATGCGCGCAACGCCGTCTTCTACGGTGACAAGGCGATCGACCGCTCGCCTTGCGGCACCGGCACCTCGGCGCGGATGGCGCAGCTTCACGCCAAGGGCAAGCTTGGGACCGGCGACGAGTTCGTCCACGAATCGATCATCGGCTCGCTGTTCAAGGGCAGGGTCGAGAAGGAAGTCACGGTGGCGGGCAAGCCGGCTATCATCCCCTCGATCGGCGGCTGGGCTCGCATGACCGGATTGAACACGATCTTCATCGACGATCGCGACCCGTTCGCGCACGGATTCGTCGTCAAATAGAGGGAGAATCCTGACGCAGGGGAATCGAACAGAATGCAAGGATCGATTGTCCAGGCGGCGCAACGATCCCGCTCATCAACTTATTTTTACGGCGATTCCTTCGAAGCAGCGTGCATTTTGACGACGAATCGCCAAAGACATTGCGTTAGGCCAATGATAGGGTCGGCGATAGTCCAGAGGCCGGGAAGGGAAGAACGGGCAATCCGATTGCGTGCTTCAAAATCACGCATGCCGATTAAAGAATGACGTTGCAATCCGGGCTCGAAACTTTACGACTAGGGGAAATACGAAAAGGAATGCGTCTGCATGGGCGACATTCCAGGGGAGCCACGACAGCATGCAGTATTTTGTCCAGCAGCTTATCAATGGGCTGACGCTGGGATCGATCTATGGACTGATCGCGATCGGCTACACGATGGTCTACGGCATCATCGGCATGATCAATTTCGCCCATGGCGACATCTTCATGGTCGGCGCCTTCGCCGCCCTCATCGTTTTCCTCATCCTCGGCGCGATGTTCTATTCGGTGCCGGTGGTGATCGCGCTGCTGGTCATGATGATCGTCGCGATGCTGCTGACCAGCCTGTACAACTGGACGATCGAAAAGGTCGCCTACCGGCCGTTGCGCGGGTCGTTCCGGCTGGCGCCGCTGATCACCGCGATCGGCATGTCGATCGCGCTGTCGAACTTCGTCCAGGTGACGCAGGGGCCGCGCAACAAGCCGATCCCGCCGATGGTGTCCAAGGTCTATAATATCGAGGGCGTCAGCGTGTCGCTGAAGCAAATCGTCATCGTCATCGTCACCGCGCTGCTGCTGGCGCTGTTCTGGTACCTGGTCAACAAGACCTCGCTGGGTCGAGCCCAAAGGGCGTGCGAGCAGGACCGCAAGATGGCGGCGTTGCTCGGCATCGACGTCGACCGCACCATCTCGATCACCTTCGTCATGGGTGCAGCCCTTGCAGCCGTCGCCGGCACGCTGTTCCTGATGTATTATGGCGTCATCGCCTTCTCCGACGGTTTCACGCCCGGCGTGAAGGCGTTCACCGCGGCCGTGCTCGGCGGCATCGGCTCGTTGCCCGGCGCCGTGCTCGGCGGGCTTATGATCGGCTTCATCGAAAGCATGTGGTCGGCTTATTTCTCGATCGACTACAAGGACGTCGCGGCCTTCTCCATCCTGGCGATCGTGCTGATCTTCCTGCCTTCCGGCATTCTCGGCCGGCCAGAAGTCGAAAAGGTCTGAGTTCATGGCGGTCACCACGTCTCCGGAGCGCGACATCGTCGCCACTCCCATGCAGCGCGCTACCCGCGAAGCGCTTTATGCCGGCGCCATCGCGCTCGGCCTGTTCGTGCTGTTCATCGGCCTGAGGACCGATCAGAACATCTCCAACGAGCTGATCCTTGTACAGCGCTGGTGGCTTCTTGCAGTCGTGGTCGTGCTGACCATGGCCGGCCGTTTTCTCTATGTCGCCTACGGACAGCCTTTCCTGGCAAATCAGAAGATCGTCGACGTCGCCACCGGCCTGCTGCCGCAGAGCATGGCGGCGCGGTTCTTCCGCTTGCCGTATTTCATCGCTGCCGTCGTCATAGTGGCCGTGCTGGTTTTCCTTGCCGGCTCCCTTGACGGATCGCTGGGGCCTGGCCTGGCCGGTTATGCAAGGTTCCTGAGAGCGCTGGCGACCATCTACGCCCTCGCCTCGGTGATGTTTTATTTCCGAACCTTCATCCATGCCCATTTCTCGGCATTGGGCATAACCGCACTGGCGCTCTACCCGATCATCGTTGTGCTGGTGCTTGCTGTGTATGGAGGATCGGTGGCAGCCGGGTTCCAGGGTTCTCTGAAATGGGTCGACAATTACGGCATTCAGATCCTGATCTATGTCATGCTGGCCTGGGGGCTGAACATCGTCGTTGGCCTCGCCGGCCTGCTCGACCTTGGTTATGTCGCCTTCTATGCCGTCGGCGCCTATGCCTATGCGCTGCTCGGCACGCAATACGGCCTGTCGTTCTGGATTCTGCTGCCTGCCGCCGGCGCCATGGCCGCCTTCTGGGGGGTGCTGCTCGGCTTTCCGGTGCTGCGCCTGCGCGGCGACTACCTGGCGATCGTGACGCTGGCCTTCGGCGAGATCATTCGTCTCGTGCTGATCAATTGGCGTGAGGTTACCAACGGCTCGGCCGGTATCTCCGGCATTCCCAAGGTCACGTTTTTCGGACTGATGTCGTTCAACGTCTCGGATCCCAACTATATCGCCAAGGTCTTGGACATCGCCACGTCGAGCGCCTATTACAAAATCTTCCTCTACTACCTGATCCTCGGGCTCTGCCTGCTCACCGCCTTCGTCACCATGAGGCTCAGGCGCATGCCCGTCGGCCGCGCCTGGGAAGCGCTGCGCGAGGACGAGATCGCCTGCCGCTCGCTCGGCATCAACACCACCACCACCAAGCTCACCGCCTTTGCCACCGGCGCCATGTTCGGCGGCTTCGCCGGCTCGTTCTTCGCCGCGCGGCAAGGTTTCGTCAGTCCCGAATCCTTCATCTTCCTGGAATCGGCCATCATCCTCGCCATCGTCGTGCTCGGCGGCATGGGTTCGCTGGTTGGCATCGCCGTCGCCGCCATGGTGATGATCGGTGGCACCGAGGTGCTGCGCGAGCTCGATTTCCTGAAGCAGGTCTTCGGTCCCGACTTCACGCCGGAACTCTACCGCATGCTGCTGTTCGGCATGGCCATGGTCATCGTCATGCTGTGGAAGCCGCGCGGCTTCGTCGGCAGTCGTGAACCGACAGCCTTTCTCAAGGAGAGCAGGGCTGTATCCGGCTCCTTCACCAAGGAGGGCCACGGCTGATGAGCGATGCGAACCCATCCGTGAACGATGCCATCCTGCAGGTCGAACATCTGTCGATGAAGTTCGGCGGTCTGGTCGCCATCGGCGACCTGTCCTTCCAGGCCCGGCGCGGCGAGATCACCGCGCTGATCGGGCCGAACGGCGCCGGCAAGACAACCGTGTTCAACTGCATCACCGGCTTCTACAAGCCGTCTGAGGGCATGCTCACGCTCAACCGGCGCGACGGCTCGAGCTATCTGCTCGAACGGCTGCCGAACCATGAGATTCCGGCGCGAGCCAAGGTCGCGCGCACCTTCCAGAACATCCGCCTGTTTTCCGGCATGACGCTGCTGGAGAACCTGCTGGTGGCGCAGCACAACAAGCTGATGAAGGCGTCCGGCTACACTGTCCTCGGCCTGTTTGGCTTCAGCGGCTACCGGACGGCGTCGGCCGAGTCGATCGATCTCGCCAAGCACTGGCTGGAAAAGGCCGACCTCGTCGATCGAGCCGACGATCCGGCCGGCGACTTGCCCTACGGCGCGCAGCGGCGCCTGGAGATCGCGCGGGCCATGTGCACGGGTCCGGAACTGCTCTGCCTCGACGAACCGGCGGCCGGGCTCAATCCGAAGGAATCAATGGCGCTCAACGCGCTCCTTATGGACATCAAGGACAACACCGGCACCTCCATCCTGCTGATCGAGCACGACATGGCGGTGGTCATGCAGATTTCCGACCATGTCGTGGTGCTCGAATATGGGCGCAAGATCTCGGACGGCAGTCCGCATGCGGTGCGCACCGACCCGCGTGTCATCGCCGCCTATCTCGGCGTCGAAGACGAGGATGTCGAGACGGTGCTGATCGAGGTCGGTGACGAAGACGTCATCGAGCAACTCGACACCGGCCCGGATTCGACGCACGGTCCGGGCTCGTCGTCCTCGTATTTCGCCGGACCGGTGACCGAAACGGTCGGACACAGTGAGGGCGAACGCGTCACGGTGTCGAAGGGCGCGTCGAAAGCCGGGCAGGTCGATGCAAGGTCGGGCGCGGCGGCAAGGCCCGCATCGCCGGCCGAAGCCAAACCGACGGAGAAACCTTCCGCGACAAAGCCGGCCGCCAAGGCTCCGGCAAAGCCCAAGACACCGGGCGACTCCAACCGGGGCGGAGGGAATGAATGATGGCCGGCACAACGCTGCTCGACATCAAGGGCGTCCAGACCTACTACGGCAACATCAGGGCGCTGAACGGCGTCGATGTCACCGTCAAGCAGGGCGAGATCGTGGCGCTGATCGGCGCCAATGGCGCCGGCAAGTCGACGCTGATGATGACCATTTTTGGTGCACCACGGGCGCGGGCGGGCACCATCACCTTCGCCGGCACCGACATCACCCAGTTGCCGACCCATGAGATCGCGCGCATGCGCATCGCCCAGTCGCCGGAGGGCCGGCGCATCTTCCCGCGCATGACGGTGATGGAAAACCTGCAGATGGGCGCCAGCCTCGACGACCTCAAGCACTACGACGAGGACGTCGAGAAGGTGTTCACGCTGTTTCCACGCCTGAAGGAACGCATTGCCCAGCGCGGCGGCACGCTGTCGGGCGGCGAGCAGCAGATGCTTTCGATCGGACGTGCGCTGATGGCGCGGCCGAAACTGCTCTTGCTCGACGAGCCGTCGCTGGGCCTGGCGCCGCTGATCGTCAAGCAGATCTTCGACGCCATCCGCGAGTTGAACCGCACGCAGGGGCTGACCGTGTTCCTGGTCGAGCAGAACGCCTTCGGCGCGCTGAAGCTCGCCACGCGCGGCTATGTCATGGTCAACGGCAACGTGACGATGAGCGGCACCGGCAAGGAGCTGCTCGCCGATCCGGACGTGCGCGCCGCCTATCTCGAAGGCGGCCATCACTGAGTTCAGGAGTCTTCATCATGCAGGGCATTCTCTATGAGGAACCCTCGGTCTGGCAGTTCTTCTTCGTCACCTGCCTGCTTGGCGGCTGGGCGGCGTGGATGACGGGCAAGGCCTGCGCCCAGACATGGCGCAGCGTCGTCCAATTGTTCGCCTATTTGCTCGGCCTCGGTATAGCCGTAAGGTTCATCCATCACGCGCTGTTCGGCGGCACGATGTTTTCGCTGCACTACTACATCGTCGACACCATCGTCCTGATGATATTGGGCTTCATCGGCTATCAATACACGCGCACCAACCAGATGGTGACACAGTATAGCTGGCTCTACGAAAGAGCATCGCTTTTGAGTTGGAAACCAAAAGGTTGACGTTCATCATTAACGCCTTTTCGCGGATGAATCGGCGTGACAAGTGCCTGAAAATCGGCAAAGTACGCTTTCTGCGAGTAAAGGTGGGCATCGCATGAAAGCATCATCCACGCCCACCCTGTAAATGGGAGCGTTTTACATGAGAAAATCACTTTTGTCCGCCGTCGCCCTGACCGCGCTCGTCGCGTTCAGCGGAGGCGCGTGGGCTGACGTCCTGATCGGCGTTGCCGGTCCGATCACCGGCCCGAATGCCGCCTTCGGCGCGCAGTTGCAGAAGGGCGCCGAACAGGCTGTCGCCGACATCAATGCGGCCGGCGGCATCAACGGCGAGCAGGTCAAGCTCACGGTCGGTGACGACGTCTCCGATCCGAAGCAGGGCATTTCGGTCGCCAACAAGTTCGTCGGCGACGGCGTCAAGTTCGTGGTCGGCCACTTCAACTCGGGCGTTTCGATCCCGGCATCGGAAGTCTACGCGGAGAACGGTATCCTCGAGATCACGCCGGCCGCGACCAACCCGCAGTTCACCGAGCGCGGCCTGTGGAACACGTTCCGCACCTGCGGACGCGACGACCAGCAGGGCAGCATCGCCGGCGCCTATCTCGCGGAGAACTTCAAGGATGCCAAGATCGCGGTCGTCCACGACAAGACGACCTATGGTCAGGGCCTTGCCGACGAGACCAAGAAGGCGATGAACGCTGCCGGCGTGACGGAAGTCATGTATGAAGGCGTAAATATCGGCGACAAGGACTTCTCGGCGTTGATCGCCAAGATGAAACAAGCCGGCGTTTCCATCATCTATTGGGGTGGTCTGCACACTGAAGCCGGACTGATCATCCGCCAGGTGGCTGACCAGGGCCTCGAGGCCACGCTGGTTTCCGGCGACGGCATCGTGTCGAACGAACTGGCCTCAATCGCCGGTGACGCGGTTGCGGGCACGCTGAACACGTTCGGCCCGGATCCGCGTCTGATCCCGGCGAACAAGGAACTGGTCGAGAAGTTCCGCGCGCAGGGCTTCGAGCCGGAGGCCTACACGCTTTATTCCTACGCCGCCATGCAGGCGATCGTGGGAGCCGCCACAGCCGCCAAGTCGAACGATCCGATGGAAGTTGCCAAGGCTCTCAAGGCCAACGGCCCGTTCAAGACCGTGCTGGGCGATCTTTCCTACGACGAGAAGGGCGATCCGACGCTGCCTGGCTACGTCATGTACGAATGGAAGAAGGGCGACGACGGCAAATACACCTACGTCCAGAAGATGTAAGCCTGTCGACGACGACGACAATTCCGAAATGCCCGGCCCTCGCGCCGGGCATTTTTCGTGTGTGCCGTTTTACCTTTCGTCGGAGCACCCTTTGCGCATTCGAGGGAACGCGCGGCGCTCTACCCAATGAGCGGATTTAAATCGGTTTAATGGCCGTCGCCCGATTTTGTTTGCGCTGCAGCATTTTCGCGTTAATCATGGCGCAGTTCCCCTTCCGTTAGCGTCCGGAGCCTTGTCCTTGGCAATCACGAAGATCCTTGTCGCCAACCGGTCCGAAATCGCCATCCGCGTCTTCCGCGCGGCCAACGAGCTCGGCCTCAAAACCGTGGCGATCTGGGCCGAGGAGGACAAATACTCGCTGCACCGCTTCAAGGCGGATGAAAGCTATCAGGTCGGGCGCGGGCCGCATCTGAACAGGGATATGGGACCGATCGAAAGCTATCTGTCGATCGAGGAAGTGATCCGCGTCGCCAGGCTTTCGGGCGCCGATGCCATCCATCCGGGCTATGGGCTGTTGTCGGAAAGCCCTGAATTCGCCGAAGCCTGCGCCAAGGCCGGCATCATTTTCATCGGACCCAAGCCGGATACGATGCGCAGGCTCGGCAACAAGGTCGCCGCACGCAACCTGGCGATCGAGGTCGGCGTGCCGGTAATCCCCGCCACCGATCCCTTGCCGGACGACATCGAGACAGTGAAGGCGCTCGCCAGGACGATCGGCTATCCGGTGATGCTGAAGGCGTCGTGGGGCGGCGGCGGCCGCGGCATGCGCGCCATCCGTTCGGAAGTCGATCTCGCCCGCGAGGTGACGGAGGGCAAGCGTGAAGCGAAAGCCGCCTTCGGCAAGGACGAGGTCTATCTCGAAAAGCTGATCGAGCGCGCCCGCCATGTCGAGGTGCAGGTGCTGGGCGACACACACGGCAATGCCGTGCACCTGTTCGAGCGCGATTGCTCCATCCAGCGCCGCAACCAGAAGGTGGTCGAGCGCGCGCCGGCGCCGTATCTCGAAATGTCGCAGCGCGAAGAGCTTTGCGGCTATGCGCTGAAGATCGCGCGCGAGACGAGCTATATCGGCGCCGGCACGGTCGAGTTCCTGCAGGATGCCGACACCGGAAAATTCTACTTCATCGAGGTCAACCCGCGCATCCAGGTCGAGCACACCGTCACCGAGCAGGTGACCGGCATCGACATTGTCAAGGCGCAGATTCATATCCTCGATGGCTTTGCCATTGGCACGGCGGAATCGGGCGTGCCGGCGCAGAAGGATATCAGGCTCAACGGCCACGCGCTGCAGTGCCGCATCACCACGGAAGATCCCGAGCATAATTTCATCCCCGACTATGGCCGCATCACCGCCTATCGCGGCGCCACCGGTTTCGGCATCCGCCTCGATGGCGGCACCGCCTATTCCGGCGCGGTCATCACCCGCTTTTACGATCCGCTGCTGGAGAAGGTGACGGCCTGGGCGCCGACGCCGGCCGAGACCATCGCCCGCATGAACCGGGCGCTGCGCGAGTTCCGTATTCGCGGGGTGGCGACCAACCTCACCTTCCTCGAGGCGATCATCAATCACCCAAGTTTCGCCGAAAATTCCTATACGACCAAGTTCATCGATACGACACCGGAACTGTTCGCGAGCGTGAAGCGGCAGGATCGCGCGACCAAGCTGCTCAACTACCTGGCCGATGTCAGCGTCAACGGCCATCCCGAAACCCGTGGCCGGCCGCAGCCTAAGGCCGATGCGGCGGCACCCATGGTGCCCTACCTCAACGGCAACGTGCCCGATGGCAGCAAGCAGAAGCTCGACGCGCTTGGGCCGGAGAAATTCGCGGCCTGGATGCGCGCATGCAAAGAAGTGCTGGTCACCGACACGACGATGCGCGACGGACACCAGTCCCTGCTCGCGACGCGCGTGCGCACCTATGACATCGCCGGCATTGCCGGCACCTATGCACGCGCGCTGCCGCAGCTTTTGTCGCTCGAATGCTGGGGCGGGGCGACCTTCGACGTCGCCATGCGCTTTCTCACCGAGGACCCGTGGGAGCGGCTGTCGCTGGTGCGCGAGGCAGCGCCCAATCTGTTGCTGCAGATGCTTTTGCGCGGCGCCAACGGCGTCGGCTACACCAATTATCCCGACAATGTCGTCCAGCATTTCGTCAAACAGGCAGCAAGCGGCGGCGTCGACCTGTTCCGCGTCTTCGACTGTTTGAACTGGGTCGACAACATGCGCGTCGCCATGGACGCGGTCGGCGCCGAAGGCAAGCTGATCGAAGCAGCGATCTGCTACACCGGCGACATACTCGACCCGGCCCGAGCCAAGTACGACCTCAAATACTACGTCGCGCTGGCCAGGGAGTTGCAGGCGGCCGGCGCCCATATCGTCGCGGTCAAGGACATGGCCGGGCTCTTGAAGCCGAATGCCGCCCGCGCACTGTTCAAGGCGCTGCGCGAGGCGACCGACCTGCCGATCCACTTTCACACGCACGACACGTCAGGCCTGTCGGCGGCGACGGTGCTGGCGGCGGTGGACAGCGGTGTCGACGCCATCGACGCGGCGATGGATGCCCTGTCCGGCAACACCTCGCAGCCTTGCCTGGGCTCGGTCGTCGAGGCTCTGAAGGGCACCGAGCGGGATCCGGGCCTCGACCCGCAATGGATCAGGAACATCTCGTTCTACTGGGAGGCGGTGCGCAACCAGTATGCTGCCTTCGAAAGCGACCTGAAGGGGCCGGCCTCGGAAGTCTACCTGCACGAAATGCCGGGTGGGCAGTTCACCAACCTCAAGGAGCAGGCGCGCTCGCTCGGGCTGGAGACGCGCTGGCACGAAGTGGCGCAGACCTATCACGACGTCAATCTGATGTTCGGTGACATCGTAAAGGTGACGCCGTCGTCCAAGGTCGTCGGCGACATGGCGCTGATGATGGTGAGCCAGGACCTGACGGTTGCCGATGTCGAAAATCCGGCCAGGGATATCGCCTTCCCCGACTCGGTCGTGTCGATGCTGCGCGGCGACCTCGGCCAGTCGCCGGGCGGCTGGCCGGAGGCACTGCAGAAGAAGGTGCTGAAAGGCGACAAACCGATCACCGTGCGGCCCGGTTCGCTGCTGAAAGCAGCCAATCTCAAGGCCAGCCGCAAGGAGATCGAAGACAAGCTCGAGCGCAAGCTCAGCGAATTCGAATTCGCCTCGTGGCTGATGTACCCGAAGGTCTTCTCCGACTTTACCGCAGCGCAGGAAACCTATGGGCCGGTGAGCGTGCTGCCGACGCCGACCTATTTCTACGGCATGAAGCCGGAGGACGAGATCTTTGTCGACATCGAGAAGGGCAAGACGCTGGTGGTGCGCTGCCTGGCCATCGGCGATGTCGACGAGAAGGGCATGGTCACCGTGTTCTTCGAGCTCAACGGCCAGCCGCGCCGGGTCAAAGTGCCGGATCGGGCGCACGGCGCTTCCGCCGCCAAGGCGCGGCGCAAGGCCGAGCCCGGCAACGAGGCGCATGTCGGCGCACCGATGCCGGGCGTCGTCTCGGCGCTCGCCGTTGCCGCCGGCCAAGCGGTCAAGGCCGGCGACGTGCTTTTGTCCATCGAGGCGATGAAGATGGAGACGGCATTGCATGCCGAGCGCGACGGCACAATCGCCGAAGTGCTGGTCAAGACCGGCGACCAGATCGACGCCAAGGATCTGCTGATCGCCTTCGGATGAGACAGAAATGTTGCCCGGGCAGAGTAGTCTGTGTCTGGCGGCAGCCCTTCATGCCGCATCGATAACAGCTTGACCGGTCGCCTCCGGTCGGGCATCGAACCGCTGCAAATTCGCCGCGACGGTTCGTGAGTCGCGGCATGGAAAACGACGCGGAGAAAAAATGGCCGACGACATCACCGAGACTAGCCAGACTGTTGCCGCCGGCCAGCTGCGAGCCTTCATCGAGCGCATCGAGCGGCTCGAAGAAGAGAAGAAGACGATCGCCGACGACATCAAGGAAGTGTTCGCCGAGGCCAAGGGCACCGGCTTCGACACCAAGGCGATGCGGTCGATCATCCGGCTGCGCAAGAAGGACCAGGCTGAGCGGCAAGAGGAGGAAACCATCCTCGATCTCTACAAAGCCGCACTCGGGATGGTGTAAGGCTGGTAACAGCCCTGGGCGCCGGTTGCGCCCGCAACGGGTCGAACCATGAGCGAATTCGACTTTGGCGGCCGCCGCGCCTCTGAGTTCCGCCAACGCGGCTTCTGGACGCTGTTCGCGGAACGGCATCCGGAAGAAAGGCCTCTGATGGCGCGGCGCGGACCCTGGTTCTGGCAGCGCGGGCTGCCCGACTTCGCCTTGGTCCTTTCCATGTATGTCGCGCCGGCGCAGAACCATATCGGCGTTTTCTTCGGCCGCAACGAGAAGTTCGGTGCCACGCAAGCCTGGTCGCGGTTGAAGCCGTTCCAGCCGGCGATCGAAGACAGGTTGAAGCTCAGGCCGGAACAGAGTTGCGAGGGCCTTGGCATCAATTCGCTGTGGCGCGTGAACTGTTTTGCCGAGGACAATTGGCCGGCCATGGCCGACTGGCTGGTGACGGAAGCATCGCGCTTCGAGCGCGCTGTTACCGAGGTGCTGGGCGGAGGTGGCGAAGCCGGTTCGTGAATTCGCGTCGCAGTGGCTTGAGTTAGTTCGGCTTCGCCGTGTCGCGGCCAATCCGATCGAGATGCTGTTGCAGCGCCAGATGGTCGAGCGCATCCATCCGCAGATTGGTGAACAGCGAGATGCGGTTGTTGAGCATGCGATAGGCATCGGCAAAGGCAAGATGCAGTTCGGCTTCGGTGCCGTCTGCCTTGGCTGGGTCCGGTATCGACCAGAGCGCGGTCATCGGATGACCCGGCCAGATCGGACAGGATTCATTCGTGGTGCTGTCGCAAAGCGTGAAGAGAAAATTCATTGCCGGCGCGTCGGGCTCGGCAAACTCGTCCCAGCCTTTCGAACGGGCGAAGCTCGTATCGTAGCCGAGGCTTTCGAGCAGCTGCAGTGCGTAGGGATTGACCTCGCCCTTCGGTTGCGAACCGGCGGAAAACGCCTTGAACCTGCCGCCACCGATCCGGCTGAGAATGGCTTCCGCCATGATCGATCGCGCCGAATTGGCGTTGCAAAGAAACAGCACGTTGTAGACATTATCGCTCATCTCAAGACCTCCCTTGGCAGGCGACTGGATGATGGGGGCGGCAGAGTCCGGCAAGGTATCTTTGCCGAAACGCCGACAAGGGCGACGTAGAAAGGTTTCACGACCGTTTGATGACAATTTGTCAAATCATACGCTTGCGTGGCGATGATCGATTCGCGTTGACAGGCTTGCTGCTTTGGAAATCTCTGCGGCTGTCGAATGAGGGAAAGCCGCATCGATGAGTGCGCCAGAGACTTTCGAAGGCGAAGACGGCAAGGCAGGCCGTGCGGCGGGTTTCTTCCGCTCGCGCTGGCAAGGCACGGCGCCGCTAGACCGGCTGTTCTGGCGCGATCTTGTCCTTGTCGGCACGGCGATCAACATCGCCGTGTCGGTGCTGGCGCTGATCCTGCTCGGGCTGAAGCTGCCGCTCGCTCTCGTTCTGGCGGTGCATTTCGCACCGGTGCCGTACAATTTCTTCCTGACTTTTGCGGTGTGGCGGACCGCCGAGAAAACCGGCGGCGTCAAGGCTTCGCTGATGACGCTGGGGGCTGTGCTGTGGCTGATCCTGGTGGTGGTGATCTGACGGAGAGTGCTGCCGGCAAAGGCCGGCGGAAGCCGTTGTTTGACAACGTCTGGATTCCAGTCAGGCAGCCGGCTCGAATTTCAGCGCGACCCCGTTGATGCAATAGCGCAGGCCGGTCGGCGGCGGGCCGTCCTCGAAGACGTGGCCGAGATGGCTGCCGCAGCGGGCGCAGTGGCATTCGGTGCGAACCACGCCGTAGCTGCGGTCGACGGTCGTCTCGACCGAACCGGGCACCGGATCGTTGAAGCTTGGCCAGCCGGTACCGCTCTCGAACTTCAGCTTGGATTCGAACAAGGGCTGGTCGCAGCCGGCGCAGGAAAATGTGCCGGCGCGCTTCTCGTGAAGCAGGGCGCAACTGCCCGGCCGCTCGGTGCCGTGGTTGCGCATCACCGCATATTGCTCCGGCGTCAGCCGGGCGCGCCATTCGGCATCGGTGCGGGTAACAGGGTAGGTGCGACTATCCATTTTTGCCTCTTAGCTCATGCTGCTATTGGGCTGCTTTCCCAAGTTCGCCTAAAATAGGCATTTGTTACGGCGTTTGCCCGTATTTCCAATCCTGCCGCGAAGAATTCCTCAGGCGATCGCTGCCAGATAGCGCGCAACAGAACTTGCAAATGCCGTCTTTGCATCGCCGATGACGTTCTGATTCCACCATGCGCCATAGATATGGTCGAACGCGAAAGGCTCCAGTGCCGACGCGATGCGGAGCACCTTCGGCGCATTGAGCGGGATGTAGTTCGGGTAGCTGTACATGAAGCTGACATGGCGGCGGGTTGGCGTCACCTGCAAGATGTCGCCGGCCAGGATGGCGTTGCCGCCGTCGCGCTTCCAGTGCAGCACCTGGCCACCGGCAAAGTGACCGCCGCAACGGATAAGTGTCAGCGACGGGTTCGGGGCGCGCGTCTCACCCTGCCAACTGACAACAGCCGGATGCGGCCGCATGATCCACTGACGGTCATCGGTGTGCAGATAGATCGGCACGCCGCCAAACGCCTCGCTCCACTCGACCATCGCCGAATAATAATGGCAGTGCGAAATGGCGATCGCGGTGAGGCCGCCTCGTCGGTTGATTTCGGCCACCGCCTCGTCGCTGACCATCGAGATGCAATCCCACAGCACATTGCCGTGCGGCGTCTGTGCCAGCAGCGCCCGCTGACCGATGGCGAAGCGCGGCTCGATGCCGAAGGCGAGCACGCCGGCGTCGTCCTTCATCACGATCCGATGCCCGGCGGCGAGCTCTTGCGGCGTGATCCAGGCCTGGCCCTCCCAGCGCACATATTGCCGCTCGTCCTCGCAGATCGGGCAATGTTGCGGCGGCGTCGCTGCCGCCGCGAACTGGACGCCACATTGCAGGCAGAGGAAACAGGTCGGACGTCCTGTTTTGCGTGGATCCATTCAGTGCTTCCTTGAAAGCTGCTTCGTCGCGGCCTCGAGTCCGGCGAGCGTCAGCGGAAACATGCGGCCGCCGAAGATGTCGCGGATCATGGCGATCGAATGGGTAAAACCCCAGTGCTTTTCGCTTTCGGGGTTGAGCCATACCGCGTTCGGCCATTGCTGCAGCAGACGGCCGAGCCAGACGACGCCGGCCTCCGGATTCCAGTGCTCGACCGAGCCGCCGGGATGCGCGATCTCATAGGGGCTCATCGAGGCATCGCCGACGACGATCACCTTGTAGTCCGGACCGTATTTGTGGAGGAGATCGAAGGTCGGAATCACCTGCGCATGGCGGCGGCGATTGTCCTTCCACACACCTTCGTAGAGGCAGTTGTGGAAGTAAAAATATTCGAGCTGGCGGAATTCGGCGCGGGCGGCCGAAAACAGCTCCTCGACGCTTCTGATGTGATCGTCCATCGAGCCGCCGACATCGAAGAACATCAGCAGCTTCACGGCATTGCGCCGCTCGGGCCGTGTCTGCACGTCGAGATAGCCGTGCTCGGCCGTGGCGTGGATGGTGCCGGGCAGGTCGAACTCCTCCTCGGCGCCTTCGCGCACCCAACGGCGCAATCGCTTCAGCGCGATCTTGATGTTGCGGGTGCCGAGCTCGACGGCATCGTCGAAATTCCTGAATTCACGCTTGTCCCAGACTTTCACCGCACGGCGGTTGCGGCTCTCATGCTGGCCGATGCGAACGCCTTCGGGATTGTAGCCATAGGCGCCGAATGGTGAGGTGCCGCCGGTGCCGATCCATTTCGACCCGCCCTGGTGGCGGCCATTCTGCTCCTCCAGCCGCTTTTTCAGCGTTTCCATCAGCTTTTCGAAACCGCCCAGGGCCTCGACCAGCTTTTTCTCTTCATCGGTCAGGTGCTTTTCGGCAAGCCGCCGCAGCCATTCCTCCGGGATGTTTTCGACGTCGACCGGGTTTTCGCCAGCCAGCGCTTCGACACCCCTAAAGAAGTGCGAAAAGACCTGGTCAAAACGGTCGATGTGGCGCTCGTCCTTCACCAATGCCGAGCGGGCGAGATAGTAAAAACCCTCGACGTCATAGTCGACCAGCCCCGCCTCCAGCCCTTCCAGCAGCGACAGATATTCCCGGAGCGAGACCGGAACCCGCGCAGCCTTCAGTTCGAGGAAGAAAGGGATGAACATCGTGCGACTTTTATCTGTGCCCTTCGATCTTCTCGCGAGCGGCGCTGGCGATGAAGGCGGAACGCGTGAGGCCGCGCCGGCTCGCTTCGGCATCGATTGCCGCCAAGAGACCTGCGTCGAGCGACAGATTGGCTCGGACAGGCCGTCCGGAATCGATCAGCACGGGGATCATCACGGCAGATTCGCCGGCGGCGCTATCGATTTCGCCCAGTCGGAGCAGATCTGCCACCGTGCGCGCGCCGGGCAAGGGCAAGTGCTTCGCCATTCGTGCCTCGGCCCATTCGCGAACGGCGGAGGTCGCATCGGCTATCGCCTCCTCGGGACTTGCGCCACCGCCATGACATCCGGGAAGATCGGGGACCCGCACTCCCCAGACATCATCTGCGCCGTCAAGAATTCCGACATAGTGCGTCATGATTTGTCCTCAAATCCATCCGGCAAGCCGGGTGATCGATCGTTCATCACATCAGATCATATTCGATGAAGCCGGTCCTGCGCGCCACGTGGTCGTAGAGCTTGCGCGCGGTGGTGTTGGTCTCGTGCGTCATCCAGTAGACGTTCTTGACGCCGATCTTGCCGGCTTCCTGCTTGACCGCTTCGATCAGGGCGGCGCCGACGCCTTTGCCGCGCACATCCGGGTCGGCGAACAGGTCCTGCAGATAGCAGTTGTTTTTTTCGGACCAGCAGGAGCGATGGTAGAGGTAATGGGTGAGGCCGACCGCCTTGCCGTCGAGGGTGGCGATGAACCCCTTTGGTTCGAACTCCCCCGCCGTAAAAAGCCGCTTCCAGGTGACCGCGTAGACGTCTTCCGGCAGTTTGGTTTCGTAGAAGGCGAGGTAATCAGTCCACAGACGCTGCCAGTCGGCATGGTCGGATTGTGCGAGTGGGCGGACGGTGATCTCGGTCATTTCATTTCCTTCCGAAGCTTCGGGCCAAGGCTGCCCCGGTGCCCGGACGGCGGCAACGGTCCAGCAACGGGAAAGCGCTGTCCGCCGCATGCCCGGCCCTGCGCTATGGCTTCGGGCGTTCGTCGCTCGAAAAGCCAAATCGTTGGCTTTTCGTCGGCCTTTGGCCGACCGCTCCTCACCCCTGCCTTCTCGCCATAAAGGCCAGCCGCTCGAACAGATGCACGTCCTGTTCGTTCTTCAACAGCGCGCCGTGCAGCTTGGGCAGCGCGTTTTTCGGGTCGCCGCGCAAATCCTCGGGCGCGATATCGTCGGTCACGAGCAGGCGGATCCAGTCCAGTGCCTCGGAGGTCGACGGCTTCTTCTTCAGGCCCGGCACGTCGCGGATTTCGTAGAACTGGGTGAGTGCGGCGCGCACCAGGTTCTGCTTGATGCCGGGATAGTGCACGTCGACGATCCGATGCAGCGTCTCGACGTCGGGAAAGCGGATATAGTGGAAGAAGCAGCGGCGCAGGAAAGCGTCGGGCAGCTCCTTCTCGTTGTTGGAGGTGATGATGACGATCGGGCGCACAGCGGCGCGGATCGTCTCGCCGGTCTCGTAGACGAAGAACTCCATTCGATCGAGTTCCTGCAGCAAATCGTTGGGGAACTCGATGTCAGCCTTGTCGATCTCATCGATCAGAAGCACGACCTTCTTGGTCGTCGCGAAGGCATCCCACAGCTTGCCACGCTTGATATAATTGCTGATGTCGTTGAAGCGCTCGTCGCCGAGTTGGCTGTCGCGCAGCCGCGACACGGCGTCATACTCGTAGAGGCCCTGCTGCGCCCTTGTCGTCGACTTGACATGCCATTCGATCAGCTCGAGGCCGAGCGCGGCCGCCACTTGCCTGGCCAGTTCGGTCTTGCCGGTGCCGGGCTCGCCCTTGACCAGCAATGGCCGCTCCAGCGCGATCGCCGCATTGACCGCCACCATCAGATCCTTGTCGGCGACATAGGCCGCCGTGCCTTCGAAACGCATTTTTGCTCCTCGGTTTTCATGGCAACCGTAAGGAGACAGCCCAGCCCATGCAAGGCGCAGCGGCGAGGGCGCGGTGAACCCATGTGCCGCGCAGCTCCCAAGCAGGACCTTGCGACGAATAAAGCCGCCGAACATGGCCGTCTCTCTGGCGCTTGGCCTGCCATCGGCCTATATTGGGCGTGACGGTCTGCGCTTCCCGGCAGGAGAACATTTTCCCCGGGGCCTTAATGATCCCTAGGGAGCTGTCCCTGGGAAGACCTGTGGGTTTTCTCATACGGCGCCCACCTACTTTGTAGGTTCCCGGGATCGCTCTCTCCACCGGTTGTGTGGATCGTCACTTGACGCAAAGGATCCACGCTTCGGTGGATCATGCGGTGGAAAACGTCGCTCCTAAAACTCCATCCAAAT
Source organism: Mesorhizobium sp. WSM4816 (assembly GCF_055811535.1). Lineage (NCBI taxonomy): Bacteria > Pseudomonadati > Pseudomonadota > Alphaproteobacteria > Hyphomicrobiales > Phyllobacteriaceae > Mesorhizobium > Mesorhizobium sp. WSM4816. Next base: position 109,534 of record NZ_JBVVQR010000013.1, read on the forward strand.
CTGACCTTTTCTATCGTCGGCGCATGACATCCTCGAAAGACCTGAAAAGACAGTTGCGACGCGAAGCACTCGGGCGCCGCGGCGCGCTCGATCCGTTCTGGCGGGTGGAGGCAGCGCTCGAAATGGCCGAGACGGCGCGGGACAGCATTGCAATGGAGCCGGGCCAGATCGTCTCCGGCTTCTGGCCGATGCGCTCGGAAGTCGACGTCCGGCCGTTGATGTTCGCCTTGCGCGAAAAAGGTGCACGGCTTTGCCTGCCGGCGATTCTCGACAAGACCACCATCGTCTTTCGCGAACTGGTGCGCGGCGCGCCGATGATCGACATGGGGTTCGGCACCGTCGGGCCGCATGAGGAGGCCGAGGTGCTCGATCCCCAGGTGATGCTGGTGCCGCTCGCGGCTTTCGACGCGCGCGGCCACCGCATTGGCTATGGCGCCGGCTATTACGACCGTGCCATCGCGCGGCTGGTCGACAAGGGGCAGCCGCCGCGGCTGATCGGCATTGCTTTCGACTGCCAGCAGGTGGCGCTGGTGCCGGACGAGCCGCATGACGTGACCATTCCGGAAATACTCACCGAGAGCGGGTTGCGCCGGTTCGCGCCGAAATTGTAGATAAGTTCCTGGACGCATGGTCTTTTCCGGAAGTCATGCAGCTTTTTGCTTCGCTGACCTTCGGTTCGGGATCATGTTTAGATGAGACTTCTCTTCCTCGGCGATATGGTCGGCAAGACGGGACGCACGGCGGTGTGGCAACAACTGCCCGGCCTGATCTCAGATTTCAAACTCGACTTCGTCATCGTCAATGGCGAGAACGCCGCCGGCGGCTTCGGCATTACCGAAGAGATCTTTCGCGAGACGATCTCGGCGGGCGCCGACGTCGTCACAACCGGCAACCATGTCTGGGACCAGCGCGATGCGCTGGCTTTCGCGCCGCGCGAGGAACGCTTCCTGCGTCCGTCCAATTTCCCCAAGGGCACGCCGGGGCGGGGCTCGGGCGTCTACATCGCCAGGAACGGCGCGCGCGTTCTGGTCGCCAACATCATGGGCCGGGTGTTCATGCATCCTGAACTCGACGATCCATTTCAGGCCGGCGAGCGCGAGCTTGCCGCCTGCCCGCTTGGCGAACAGGCCGATGCGGTGGTCATTGATTTCCATGCCGAGGCGACCTCTGAAAAAATGTGCTTTGCGCACTTCGTCGACGGCCGCGCCAGCCTGGTTGTCGGCACCCACACGCATCAGCCGACCGCCGACCACCATATCCTCAACGGCGGCACCGGCTATATCTCAGACGCCGGCATGTGCGGCGACTATGATTCTTCGCTCGGCATGGACAAGGAGGAGCCGCTCAACCGGTTTCTGTCGAAGGTGCCGAAAGGGCGCTTCGAGGCGGCGAGCGGCCCGGCGACATTGTGCGGCGTCGGCGTCGACATTTCGGATCGCAGCGGCCTGACCGAGCGGATTGCGCCGTTTCGCCGCGGGCCGCGGCTCGAAGAAACCGCGCCCTCGTTCTGGTCATGACATTGATGTAAGCGATTGCAGTACCTAATTGCCGGCCACGCCTGCTTCAGATCGTAAGAGGGGACGACCTTCATGCAGTTCATCGAATTCCTGGCGCCACATTTCGCCTTTGTCTCCGATCCGACTGCATGGGTCGCGTTGCTGACGCTGATCGTGCTGGAGGTGGTGCTCGGCATCGACAATCTGATCTTCATCTCGATCCTGACCAACAAATTGCCGGAGGCGCAGAGGGCCCGCGCCCGGCGAATCGGTATTTCGGCGGCGCTGATCATGCGGCTGGTGCTGCTTGCCACCATCTCGATCATCGTCCAGTTGACGGCGCCGGTGTTCACCGCTTTCGGCCATGGTTTCTCCTGGCGCGATCTGATCCTGATCGCCGGTGGCCTGTTCCTCGTCTGGAAAGCGACCAAGGAAATCCACCACACGGTCGATCTCGAGGACCATCAGGACACGATGATCGGCGAAACGCTGCAGCTTTCGCTGGGCGGCGCCGTCTTCCAGATCCTGCTGCTCGACCTCGTCTTTTCGATCGATTCGATCATCACCGCGGTCGGCATGACCGACGAGATCGCCATCATGTATATCGCCGTGATCGTGGCAGTCAGCGTGATGATGCTGGCGGCTGGACCGCTCGCCAATTTCATCGCCAAGAACCCAAGCATCGTCATGCTGGCGCTGAGCTTCCTGCTGATGATCGGCATGACGCTGATCGCCGACGGCATGGGCTTCCATGTGCCGAAGGGCTACATCTACGCCGCCATGGGCTTTTCCGCTCTTGTCGAGGGCCTCAACATGCTGGCGCGACGTCGCAGGAAGGCAAAGGCGGGCGCAGGGCACTGAGGTTGGCGGGGCGAACCGACGGCGCGAAGGCCTGAGCTCTGCCTCACTTGTCGCGGCCATGTAGAACCTTTGAGACGTCGGAGGGACAGCCACCCCCTCTGTCCTGCCGGACATCTCCCCCTCAAGAAGGGAGATTGGCAGTTTAGCGCTCCGCTCGTCCTGCAGCGTTGGAGATTGGCGAAAGCCTCCGATCTCCCCCCTTGCGGTCCCTTGCGGGGGAGATGTCCGGCAGGACAGAGGGGGTGGGAAGGATCGCTGCAGAACGGCTTTTTGCACCCGGCGAATTAAGCGGTCGGCGTGCCCTTCGGATGACGGTCGCCGATCAGGCCAAGCGTCAAGCCTTGCTCCAACCAGGCCTTGGCGCCGGCGAGCACCAGCGCGAAGCCATCGGTCGAGCCGATCGCCTGCTTGACCTGTTCATCGGTGCTGCCGGCAAAACCGAAATTGCGAACCTCGACAAAGGTGCCGCCCTGCATCTCGGTAAGAGTCCAGACCACCGTGGTCGGCGGATCGCTCCATTGCATGACGATCTTTTCGTTCGTGACGAACTCGCTGACCGTGACCGGCGTCGAAACGCCATACATCCGCCACTCCCAGCGAACTTCCTTGCGGCTGTCCAACCTGCCGCTGCCGTGGGTGAACCAGAATTTCGTCGTGATCGCCGGATCGACGATGGCCTCGAACACTTCTGCGACCGGCCGCCGGATCAGCATGCCGGCTTCGGCGGTCGGTGTCTCACGGATGTCCATTTCGTCCTCCTTCCGAACCGGTCTCCGTCACCAGGCGTCGGGTTCGCGCACTAGGTGAATGATGTTGGCCGGATTGGTGATCCAGCCGCCACGAAAACCTTCGCCGAGCGCCTCGATGGCGTCGCAGTGCACAACACCGGCCTTGGCGAGATGATCGGCGGCGGCCGGAAAATCATCGGTGAACAGTTCCAGCCAGATCTCGGCCTGGCTCAGCATCGGCGCTTCGTCGATCCACAGGCGATTGGGACCAAGTTCGAATCCAACAGCCGGCGCTTTGGCCGTGAACGGTTTTAGGCCGACGACATCGCGGTAGAAGGCGATCGTCTCCTGGTGTTGGTGGGGCGGCACTTTCATGGCGATGTTGATGCCGCCGGTGATTTTCGCAGCCATTCTTTCCTCCGTCTTCTCAGATATTGTCTTCATTGGCGGGCTCGCCCTTCATCTCGCTGCGATAATAGCCGTCGCGCAAATTGATGCCGTATTCGACATAGGCCTTCATGCAGGCCAGCATCTGCGACCAGCCCTCGCAATTGAGGTAGGACTTCTTCAGGCCGACCGCGTCCTCGTGCCAGCCGGCCTCGGCGATGGTGACGAAGGTGCCGCCGTCGTCCAGCGGCTCGAAATTCATCTCGATGCGCGTCTTGTAGGCCGGCTTGCCGTCGGCGTCGGTGGCGTCCCAGCGCAGCACGATGCGGTTGTCTTTCTCCACCTCGTCGACCTCGACCGGGACCTTGCCCCACCAGACGACCCTGGCGCCGGCCACCAGCGGGGCACTGGCGCCGCCGATGGTGGTGAAATAGCCGCTGAGCTTGTTCGGATTGACGACCGCATCGAAGACTTCGGCAACCGGTTTGCCGATGCGGCCCGAAACTCTGAATCCAAGAGACATATCCACAGCTCCTTCCTTGATCGGATCGATATTATGTTATAAAAATATAACATGTCAAGCAAGGCGCAGGATGACAATGTTTTCAAGGCGCTGGCGCATCCGCGCCGGCGCGCGCTGCTCGACGAGCTGAAGGACGCGCCGCGGACCACCGGCATGCTGTGCGATGCCTTTCCCGACATGGACCGCTGCACCGTCATGCTGCATCTGAAAGTGCTGGAGGAAGCCGACCTGGTGGTGGCGCGGCGCGAGGGGCGCGAGCGCTGGAATCATCTCAATGCGCTGCCGATCAAGCAGATCCACGACCGCTGGATCAGCCAGTACGCCACGCATGCGATCAGCATTCTCGATCGGCTGAGATCCGATCTGGGGGAGTGAGCGGCCGCAGGCATGCAACTGGCTGGCGTGTTGAGCACCGCCCTTACGGCCCGGCTGGACGAATTGAGCCGATTTATCTATAAGCCGGCCATTCCGAGATAGAGCGCCATACGTCAGCAGGGACGCTCTGAAAATTTTGACTTCGAGCATTTTGGCAAAGGCGAGGTGACTACCTCGCTGCAGGATGCTCTGCCAAGAAAACGACAGGGGTGCCATGGCTGGCCATTCACAGTTCAAGAACATCATGCACCGCAAGGGCCGCCAGGACGCGGTGCGGTCGAAAATGTTTTCCAAGCTGGCGCGCGAAATAACCGTCGCCGCCAAGAGCGGGACGCCGGACCCGTCGATGAACCCGCGCCTGCGTCTTGCCGTGCAGAACGCCAAGGCGGTGTCGATGCCGAAAGACAACATTCAGCGCGCCATCAACAAGGCGTCGATGGGCGACGCCGAGACTTACGAAGCCGTGCGTTACGAAGGCTACGGGCCAGGCGGCGTTGCGCTCATCGTCGAGGCGCTGACCGACAACCGCAACCGCTCGGCGTCGAATGTGCGTGCCGCCTTCACCAAGGCCGGCGGGGCGATGGGGGAAACCGGCTCGGTGTCGTTCATGTGGGACCGTGTCGGCGAAATCTTCTATCCGGCATCGATTGGCAGCGCGGAGAAGGTCATGGACGCGGCGATCGAGGCCGGGGCCGACGACGTCCAGTCGGACGAGGAAGGCCACACGATCTATTGCGCCTTCGAGAATCTTGGTGAGGTGTCGAAGGCGCTGGAAGGCGCGCTCGGCGAGGCTGAATCAGTGAAGCCGATCTGGAAGCCGCAGACCAACATTGCGGTCGACGAGGAGCGGGCACAGTCGCTGATGAAGTTGGTCGCCACGCTCGAGGACGATGACGACGTGCAGAGCGTCTACGCCAATTTCGAGGTCGACGACGAGACCATGGCGAAGCTCAGCGCGGCATGAGCACAGCTCAACCAGACATGAGCGGAGTTCAGTCCGGCATGAGCACAGCTCAGCCCGAGATATGAGCGGAGCTTAATCTGAGATATGAGCGGAACTCAATCTGACATGACCGAAAAGCCGTTGCCCCAGGTCCGCATCACCTATTGCGCGCAGTGCCACTGGCTGCTGCGGGCCGGCTGGATGGCGCAGGAGCTGCTGTCGACCTTCGCAACGGATCTGGGCGAGGTCACGCTGGTGCCGGGCACCGGCGGCATCTTCACCATTTCCTGCAACGAGACACTGGTCTGGGACCGCAAGCGCGACGGCGGCTTTCCCGATGCCGCAAGGCTTAAGCAACTGGTTCGCGACGTGATCGATCCGGACCGCGATCTCGGCCATGCCGACCGCAAGAGCGACAAGTCAAGAGATACTCCGTCAAAAGACCCTGCCTGACGCAAGGTCTTTTAACTTTCTGCCCTCGTTTCACCGCCACGCCATGATGAAGCAGGCCAGCGCGACGATGGCGGTGATGGTGCGGACGTGGTTCCACATCACCCAGTCCCTGAGATAGGTGGCCCAAACGGCGGCGCCGTTGGCGCTTGCCGGATCGACGGCGGCCAGTGCGTTGTTGAGCGGCACGTTGAAAATCATCGTCACGATCAGGTTGCCGACGAGGTAGGTCAGGGCGCCGGCGAGAAGCCACAACGTGCCTGGTTGGCCCCAGCCGATGACAGCGCCGACGACGAGGACGAGGCAGATCAGCCCGGTGCCGAAAAGCGCGGTCATGAACAGCGGCGTCACCGCAGTGACGTTGATCGAATTCATGGCGGCGATACCGCCCACGGCAGGCATGCGGGCGAGGCCCGGCATGACGAAGCTGGAGAAGGCGAAGAAGACACCAGCGAGGACGCCCGAGCCGAGCGCGGCGATGAAGGTGAGGCTGGGAAGCAGTTTCATGATCATGTCAGTCACTCCATATGCCCGTACCAGCGGTTTCGGTTGCATAGGCGGAAAAGTCCTTTGGGGCGCGGCCGAGCACGCGCTCGATGCCGTCGGTCAGCGCCTCGTTGCGACCGTCGAGCACTTCGGTGAACAGCTCGTTGAGCAGCCAGGCGAACTCGGCAGGCAACTCGTATCCGGCTACCGCGGCGGTGAACTCGGCATGCGAAATCCTGACAAAGCGGATGTCGCGGCCGGCCGCCTTGCCGATCTCGGCGACCGCGTCGGCGAAGCTCAGCAGACGCGGCCCGGTCAGCTCGTAAAGCTGGCCGACATGGCCTCGCCGGGTAAGCACCGTCACGGCGGCATCGGCAATGTCGTCGGCATCGACGAACGGTTCTCCGACAGTGCCGACCGGCAAAGCCACCTCACCGGCCAGCAGCGGATCGAGCAAAAAACTCTCGCTGAAATTCTGGGAAAACCAGGCGCAGCGCAGGATCGTCCAGTCGGCGCCTGAGGCTTTCAGCATCTCTTCGGCACGTTGCGCTTCGATCTCGCCGCGCCCCGACAGCAGCACCAGCCGGCGCACACCGCTTGCCACGGCAAGGTTGGCGAAGGCGCCGACCGCTTCGGACGCGCCGGGCACCGCAAGATCGGGATAGTAGCTGATGTAGGCGGCACCGACACCATCGAGCGCGGGTTCCCAGGTCGTATCGTCTTCCCAGTCGAAGGGCGGGGTGCCCGAGCGCGAGCCGATCCGTACCGGCAGGCCCTGCGCCGTCAGCCTGTCCGCGAGACGACGGCCGGTTTTGCCGGTGCCGCCGAGGATCAAAATCGGTTTTGCTGCTGTATCGATCATGGCGATTTTCCTTTGCTCACAAATATGAGTAATCCTCACATTTGCAAAACGTGATAAACCCTCGTATTTTGTGAGTCAAGCCAGTTTGTTGATCATTCGCCAGGAGACAGTGATGGAAGGCTCGAGGGTAGCGGGTTCACAGGATGGCCAGATCGCATCGCCGCGCCGGGCGCCCAGCCAGCAGCGCAGCCGCGAGCGGGTCGAGCGGATGCTGGCTGCCGCCTCTGCGCTGATCGCCGAGCGAGGCAGCGATGTCATGCGCATGGGCGAAGTTGCGGAACGGGCCGGCGTGTCGATCGGCTCGCTCTACCAGTTCTTCCCGGACAAGCGGGCGATCATCTGGACGCTGGCCGAGCGCCACACCGCCGAAAGCCAGGCCTGCATCGCGGCAGCGCTTGCACAGGTCAGCGACGCCGAAGAGCTGCGGCGGGCATTTTCCGAGCTGGTGGATATCTATTACGGGCTGTTCCTGGCCGAGCCGGTGATGCGCGACATCTGGTCGGGCACGCAGGCCGACAAGGCGCTGCGCGAACTCGAGCTCGCCGACAGCCGGGCCAACGCCGAATTCCTCACCGCGGTGCTGAAGCGGCTGCGGCCTACCGCCGATCCGGCGGCGCTGGAAACGACGGCGTTTCTCATCTGGCAGATGGGCGAGGCCACCATGCGGCTGGCGATCTCGGTCGGTCGAAAGGAAGGCGACGACCTGGTCGCCGCCTACAAGCGCATGGCGCTGCGCGAACTGGTCGACGAATAGAGCCGCATTCCGGCAAGAAAAAACCCGCCACGAGGGCGGGTTCCTTCTGATCCGAAAAAGGCTTACGGCTTAGAGCCCAAAACCTTCGAAACGCTTCTTGAACTTCGACAGGCGGCCGCCGCGGTCGAGCAGGGTCTGCTGGCCGCCGGTCCAGGCCGGATGAGTGGTCGGGTCGATGTCGAGGTTCATCGTATCGCCTTCCTTGCCCCAGGTCGAACGGGTCATGTATTCGGTGCCGTCGGTCATGACGACCTTGATGGTGTGGTAGTCGGGATGGATATCGGTCTTCATTGTGCTATTCCTGGTTCGCCGGCGCCGCTGACGGGCGTAAAGCCTGCGTCGATGCGCCCCTTTTTAAAACTCGAAGCCGCAGCTATTGAGGAGCCACGGCTTTTAAAAACGGTCGGCGAGCCTATACATCAGCCGGAATTGAATCACAAGGCCGCGGTAAGCGCATATTGAGGCGCATGCCCAGAAGGCGGCCAGAGGAAACGGTCATGGCGCACACCAGCGGCGATGCAGACGAGCGTAGGCGCTCGCTCAAGCCGCTGCGGCGCCTGTTCCCCTACATCACCCGCTACCGGAAAATGGTCATTGGCGCGGTCGTCTCGCTGACCGTTGCTGCGGCGACGACGCTGGCGCTGCCGCTGGCCGTGCGGCGCATGATCGACCATGGCTTTTCCGCTTCCGATTCCATTTTCATCGCCGAGTATTTCGCCATGCTCGTGGTGATGGCTGCCTTGCTCGCCGCGGCGTCGGCCAGCCGCTATTATTTCGTCATCACGCTGGGCGAGCGCGTCGTCGCCGACATCCGCAGCGACGTCTTCCGCCATGTCACGACGCTGTCGCCATCCTTTTTCGATACCGCACAGTCGGGCGAGATCGTCTCGCGGCTCGCCGCCGACACGACGCAGGTCAAGTCGGCGGTCGGTGCCACCGCATCGGTAGCGCTGCGCAACGTCATTCTTGGGCTTGGCGCCGTGGCTATGATGGTCTTCACCAGCCCGAAACTGTCGGGCCTCGTCATCGCCGCCATCCCGGTGATCGTGCTGCCGCTGGTCGCCTTCGGCCGCTCGGTGCGGCGCAAATCGCGGCTGGCGCAGGACACGCTGGCCGACGCCACGGCCTATGCCAGCGAGCAGATTGGCGCGGTGCGTACACTGCAGGCCTTCACCAATGAGAAGCTGGTCACCGGGCATTTTTCAGCTGCCGTGGAAGCCGCTTTCGCGGCGGCGCGATCCTCGATCTTTGCCCGCTCCTTCCTCACCTTCTTCGCCATCTTCATGATCTTTTCCTCGGTGGTGGCGGTGCTGTGGTTCGGCTCGCGCGACGTGCTCGACGGCACGCTGTCGCCTGGCACGCTCGGCCAGTTCCTGCTCTATTCGGTGTTCGCCGCCGGCGCGCTTGGCGCGCTGTCGGAAGTGTGGGGCGAGCTTTCCCAGGCGGCGGGTGCTGCCGAACGGCTGACCGAGATCCTGGCCGAGAAGCCCGCGATCCAGGCGCCCGCGCATCCGAAACTGCTGCCGGCGACGGCCAGAGGCGCAATCAGTTTCGACGACGTGTCCTTCTCCTATCCGGCCGGGCCCGACCGCGCTGCCGTCCACGGCCTGAGTTTCCAGGTCAAGCCCGGCGAGACGGTGGCGATCGTCGGCCCGTCGGGTGCTGGCAAGAGCACCGTCTTTTCGCTGCTTTTGCGCTTCTACGACCCCGCGACCGGCAAGATCATGATCGACGGCGTCAATGTGCGCGAGGCCGACCCCGTCGCCATCCGAGAGCGAATCGCCATCGTGCCGCAGGACGTCACCATCTTCGCGGCCAGCGCGCGCGATAATATCGGCTTCGGCCGTCCGGACGCCAGCCAGGCCGAGATCGAGGCGGCGGCCAGGGATGCACTTGCCGACGAGTTCATCCTGAAACTCGAAAAAGGCTATGACAGCCAGGTCGGCGAGCGCGGCGTGACCTTGTCCGGCGGCCAGCGCCAACGCGTGGCGATTGCCCGCGCGATACTGCGCGATGCGCCGATCCTTCTGCTCGACGAGGCAACCTCGGCACTGGACGCCGAAAGCGAGACGCTGGTGCAGACGGCGCTGGAGCGGCTGATGCAGGACCGCACGACGATCGTCATCGCCCACCGGCTGGCGACGGTGCTGAAGGCCGACCGGATCCTGGTCATGGATGGCGGCTGCATCGTCGAGGAAGGCACCCACCAGAGCCTCGTCGCCAAGGGCGGCATCTATGCGCGGCTGGCCAAGCTGCAGTTCGAAACCGGGGCGAACGCTTTCAGAGGCGCCGCGGAGTAGTCGTGACGGCAGTCGACTGCCAGTCTGCCAGGAGGACGACGCTGCCAAACTGCTTCGTCTTTGCAAAGCAAAATGGCGCTGGTCGGCAGTGACGAAAGTGCCGCCGCGTTCGATGCGCTTGAAGATATGTCAGGCGCCCTTCAGCACCTCCCCATAGCGCTTGCGCAAATGCTCGGTGAAATGCGTGGCGTTGAGCTTCTCGCCGGTGGCGCGCTCGAGCAGTTCTGGCGTCGACCAGCGTGAGCCTTGCGACCAGATCTTTTGCCGGCGCCAGTCGTTGATCGCCGCGAAATTTGCCTTGGCGAGGTCTTCGTCAGCGGAGGGATGGTCTCTGGTCAGGGCGGCCCATTGCTGCGCCGCCATCATCGCGCCCAGTGTATAAGACGGGAAATAGCCGAAGGCAGCACCCGGCCAGTGCACGTCCTGCATCGGCCCGTCGGCCGGGTTGTCGATGGTCGACAAGCCGAGATAGTCGCGCATCTTGGCGTCCCAGGCCTCCGGCAGGTCGGCGGCCTCCAGCCGCCCCGAGACAAGCTCCTGCTCCAGCTCGTAGCGCAGGATGACGTGCAGCGGATAGGTCACCTCGTCGGCGTCGACGCGGATCAGCCCGCGCTCGACCCGGTGCACATGCGGCAGGATGTCTTCGATCGACCATGTCTCGCCGAGATGCTTTTCGACCACCGACAGCGCCCAGCGCCAGAATTCGGGGTTGCGGCCGATCTGCTTCTCGACGAACAGGCTCTGGCTTTCATGCACAGCCATGCCGCGCGCCTTGCCGAGCGGCCAGTGCGCCCACGCCTGCGGCAGGTTCTGTTCGTAAAGCGCGTGCCCGGTCTCGTGCAGCACGCCCATCAGCGCCGACAGGAAATCGGAGGTCTTGTAGCGGGTGGTGATGCGCACGTCGCTCGGCACGCCGCCGCAGAACGGATGATGCGATACCGACAGCGAGCCGTGGGTGAGATCGAAGCCGACCGCCGCCATCATGGCGAGGCCAAGCTCGCGCTGCTTTTCGATCGCATAGCTGCCCGAAAGCGGCTTCAGCGGATGTTTCGCCAGCCGCTTTTCCTGCACCGCCAGTGCCTCCGGCACGAAATCCCTGAGAAAGGTCTTCAACTCGGCGAAGACCGGCGTGATGTCGGCGGCGCGGTTGCCGGGATCATATTGCTCCATCAGCGCGTCGTACGGATCAAGGCCGAGCACGTCGGCGCGAAGGGCTGCTTCCTCGCGCACCAGCGCGACGACGCCTTCGAGCGCCGGCAAGAACCCGGCCCAGTCGTTCTTTGTATGCAAGTCGCGCCACAACTGCTCGGAGCGCATCCGGGCGGTGGTTTGGCGCTCGACGAATTCGACCGGCAGGCAGGTCAGGTTGGTGTATTGCCGCCGGAATTCCTTGACCGCTGCCTGCTGTTCTTCGTTCAGCGTTTCCTGTTCGGCCGCTGCGATCCAGTCGGCGATCTCCGGCGCTGTCGCTCTGGCGTGATGCATGCCGGCCAGCGCCGACATCGCCTCGGCGCGCTTTTCGCCGCCGCCGACGGCCATGTGGGTCGCCTCGTCGGCGCCGAGAATGGCGAGCGCATGCTCCAGTGCTTCAAGCTTGTGGCCGAGGTCGTCGAGTTTTTGAAAGGACATGGTGGTTTCCGCTGAATTTGAACGGCGGGAAAAGATACCAATGCGCTGATATTGGCAACCCTGAAAGGCCGTCGGCGATGTGCACATGGTTGCTGGCCAGGATGCACGCTGCAATGGGTCTTGCGGGAGCGGTGGCGTGCGTGATCAATGTCGCGAGGCGGCGGCGCGTCGCATCGGGGAGACGAAGCATGATCGCCAATGTGCTGGTCGGGTTGGTGGCGCTGATCCACCTTTACATCGTCTATTTGGAGATGGTGCTGTGGAACACGCCGCGCGGCCACAAGGCGTTCAAGCTGACGCCGGAATTCGCCAGCGCATCGAAAGTGCTTGCGGCCAACCAGGGACTTTACAACGGCTTTCTCGCAGCCGGGCTGATCTGGGGGCTTTACCTCGGCGCGGCTGGTTTCCAGATCAAGGTGTTTTTCCTGCTCTGCGTCGCCATCGCCGGCCTCTACGGCGCGGCGACGGTCGGCAGGAAAGTCCTCTACATCCAGACCGTGCCGGCTGCAGTTGCTCTGGTCGCAGTTTGGCTGGGCGCATAACCCCGAAATCGGACTCGATTTTTGGAAAAGCTCCCTGCCTGGGGCTTCGGTGCGGAACGGATCTTGCGCAAAATCAACAGATCATGCGCAAGATCAAAGTGCGGCGCTGTAATGGATGATTTCAGCCTTTTGGATAGTTTGGGCCGTAGCCGTTCGGATAGTACCCGCCATCGCCACCGCTGCCGATGAGGAAGGCGCTACCGGTGGCAGCCCGCAGCCTTTGGCTCACATGATCGATCTGCGCCAGCATTTTATGATACTGCGTGGCCGGCATCGTTCCATCTCGCGCGGCCCTCTGCGCGGCCCGATCAAGTTGAGCGACCTTCGTGCGCAAGCCACGCGCTTCGGCCAGCTTGATCCTGTTCGCCTGCATGGCGCCTCGGATACCGGTATCCACGCTCTCTATCTGGTTGATCAAAGCTGCCTCATGCGGGCCGGCGTCGGCGCCGGCAAACGGAACGGTGACGAGAAGTGCGGCGAGCGTTGCAGTCCTGAGGGTCTTGGGAGTGAAAGAGCGCATGTTGCGTCTCCTTTTACAGGGGAGGCGGCGATTGGGAGGGCCACCTTCCGGCCGTGGGCTGTCGGTTCCGTCGGGTCGCGATGGACGCTTCCACCGCCGGCGGTTCTCGGCCCCATGACATAGCTAGGAGCGATCCTCGGCAAAGTGTAATCAAAAAAGGTAATCTTTTCAGGCCTTGCTAGCCTGCATCGCCGCCCTAAGTGCGGCCGCCGCCTGGAGCCGGGGCGATCAGCGCTCGGTCAGTTTCAGCTCGATGCGGCGGTTCTTGTTGCGCGCGTCTTCGGTGTCGGCGGGGTCGAGCGGCTGGAATTCGCCGAAGCCGGCGGCAACCAGGCGGTTGGCCGGCACGCCGTTCTCGATCATGAACTTCACCACCGAGGTCGAGCGCGCCGTCGACAATTCCCAATTGTCGCGGTAACGGCCGGTGCCCGACAGCGGCTTGTCGTCGGTGTGGCCGTCGACGCGCAGCACCCAGTTGATCTCCGGCGGGATCTCCTTCTGCAGGTCGATGATGGCGTCGGCGAGTTTCTTCATCTCGTCCTTGCCGGCATCGTTGATCACTTCGGAGCCTGTCGGGAAAAGCACTTCCGACTGGAACACGAAACGGTCGCCGACGATGCGGATGTTCTCGCGATCGGCGAGGATTTCGCGCAGGCGCCCGAAGAAGTCGGACCGGTAGCGGTTCAGTTCCTGCACACGTTGCGCCAACGCGACGTTCAGGCGGCGGCCGAGATCGGCGATCTTGGTGTTGGACTCGCGATCGCGCGCTTCCGACACGTTGAGCGCTTCTTCGAGCGCTCCGATTTGTCTGCGCAGCGCCGAGATCTGCTGGTTGAGGATTTCAACCTGGCTCAGCGCCTGCTGGCTGATCTGGCGCTGGTTGTCGAGTTCGCCCGAAAGCGCCGTGGCCCGCTGGTTGGCGGCGTCGCCGGCACCGGCGCCTTGCGCCAGCAATTGCTCGAGCCGGCTCTTTTCCGCCTCCGACGCCGACAGCGACGCCTGCAAATTGGCGAGCGAATCTTCCTTGTCCTGCGTTGTCGAACGCTCCAGCGCCAGAAGCTGGGTCAGTTCGTTGATCTGCGAATTGAGGCGGTTGAGCACCGTGTCCTTGCCGGAGATTTCGCGGCCGAGCAGGAACTGCGCCAGCACGAAGACGGTAAGCAGGAACATGATCGCGAGCAGCAACGTCGACAGTGCGTCGACGAAGCCCGGCCAGTAATCGATACGGCGATCGGCACGCCGGCTCCTGGCGAGAGCCATGCTAATGGACTCCAGTCTTCTTCAAGGCGTCGGCGATCTTCTCCAGAGTGTTGCGCATCGCCTTCTGCTCGTCCGACTGGGCCTCGACCCAGTCGCGCATGATCTGCTGCTCCGAGCGCATGTTCTTGACCAGACCCGAAATGCCGTCGGCAAGGTTGGCCATGGCGGTGGCGACACGCGGATTGGCGCCACCGCCGCTCTCTTGCATGCTGCGCAGTCTTTCCGACAGGACGCGGATCTCGTCGGAGGACTCGGCCCTGGGCGGTTCGGCGACAACGATGTCGGAGGACAGGTCGGTGACCGAGGATAGCCAGTTTTCGAGCTCGGTGTAGAAGCGTGTCTGGGCGCGGCCAGCCTGCAGGTCGAGGAAGCCGAGCACCAGGGAACCGGACAGGCCGAACAGCGAGGACGAGAAGGCGGTGCCCATGCCGGCCAGCGGCGCGGAAAGCCCGGCCTTCAGAGATTCGAGCACGGCGGCGGCATCGCCAGTGCCGGGATCGAGCGAATCGATGGTTTCGCGGATCGAGCCGATCGTGTTGAGCAGGCCCCAGAAGGTGCCAAGCAGGCCAAGGAATACCAGCAGCCCGACAAGATAGCGCGAGGTGTCGCGGCTTTCGTCGAGGCGGGTGGCGATCGAATCGAGCATGGTGCGCATTGAGCTGGTCGAGAAGGCGATCGTCGGCGAGCGGCCGATCATCGCCTTCATCGGCGCCAGCAGCACCGGTTCGGTGGTTTCGGAGCCGGCCCGAAAAGAGTTGACCCAGCGCACTTCGCGAAACAGCCGGCCGACCTGCGCGAAGGCCAGCAGGATGCCGACCGCAAGCACGCCAACGATCAGGCCGTTGAGACCGGGATTGGTGGCAAAGGCTGTCGAGATCTGACGGGTCAGGATGGCGGCGATGAAAGCGACGATCATCAGGAAGATGACCATGGTCAGGAGAAAGACCTGCGGGCTCGACAATTTGTGCGGATCGTACATCAGCACGTCGGAGCGCCTGCCCATGCCGAAGGATTTGAGTAAAGCCATCCGTGCCCCGTTTCCGATGCCGCCGCCGCCGCCAATTCACGTTTGACGGCGACTCTAAACGCAATTGTGACTAAATTGAATGGCGCTTGGCAATATTGCCAAGCGGACCATTGCGTTAGGGTCGGTTGATGACCAGGCAGTCGACCATGGCGGCAAGATGCAGGCCGGCGCCGGTGACGACAAAGCCGTGCCACAGCGCATTGTGGAAGCGCAGGCCCTTCCAGGCGAAGAAGATGACGCCGCAGGAATAGACGATGCCGCCGGCAACGATCAGCGCGATCGATGTCGTCGGCAATGTCTGGACGAGCGGCTCGGCAAGAACGATGCCGCTCCAGCCGATGGCGAGATAGAAGACGATCGCCAGCCGGTCGAAGCGTCCGGGAAGAAGCACTTTGATGGCGATGCCGATCGCTGCCGCGACCCAGACCAGGACGATCATCGAGATGGCCAGCGGCGAGCCGTCGAGCTGGGCGAGGAATGGCGTGTAGGTCGCGGCGATCAGCAGATAGATCGCGGCATGGTCGAAGCGCCGCAATATCCACTTGGCTGGCGACGACACCGGCCACAGATTATAGGCCAGCGATACCGACAGCACGGTGAGCAGCGAAATCACGTAGAATGCGGCGGCGATGTATTCGCCCGGACCGGTATGGAAGGCAGCCAGCGCCAGCAGCGTCGAGCCAGCAGCAATGGCGAGCACGATCCCCACCGCATGGACAATGCCGTCGGCGACCATTTCGGCGCGCGAATAGTGCCAGCGTCCCATGAAGGGGATTTCGATCTGGGGTACCTCGATCTGGGATTTCGGGCCGATATACGTCATGAATGATCCTGCATCCCCTTATTTGGGCGGATGCCGGACAGCATTTCAAGCTTTCGTTGCGGTTTTGCGACTGCGGCGGTTCAGCGCGCCAAGTCCGGGTTCATGCTTTTTCGGGGATCACGGTCTAGCGCGGCGTCACCGGCTTCCTGACGGTCTTCAACAGCGCACGCTGGATGGTCTCGTTGCCGGCGACGATCGAGCCGCCATCCAGCATGTTCTGCCCGCCGGCGAAGTCGGAGATGAAGCCGCCCGCCTCGCGGATCAGCAGGATGCCGGCGGCGACGTCCCAGGCCGACAGGCCGGTTTCCCAGAACCCGTCCATGCGGCCGGCAGCGACGTAGGCGAGATCGAGCGAGGCGGAGCCGAGGCGGCGCACGCCCGAAACTTCGGCCATCACGTTGCGCAGCTCGATCAGGAAATTGCCATGTTGGCCGCGGCCGAGATGCGGCACGCCGCAGCCGATCACCGTGTCGATCAGCTTGGTGCGGCCGGCAACCCGCAGCCGGCGGTCGTTCATGAATGCGCCGCCACCGCGCTCGGCGGTGTAGAGTTCGTCCATCACCGGATTGTAGACGACACCGGCGACGATCTGGCCCTGGCGCTCCAGCGCGATCGAGATGGCGAAGAGCGGAATGCCGTGCAGGAAATTGGTGGTGCCGTCGAGCGGGTCGACGATCCAGCGGTGCTGGCTGTCGTCGCCTTCGATCAGGCCGCGCTCCTCCATCAGGAAGGCATAGCCCGGCCGCGCCTTCGACAGCTCGGTGAAGAGGATTTCTTCTGCCTTGCGGTCGGCCTGGCTGACATAGTCGCCCGGCCCCTTCATCGAGACCTGCAGGTTCTGCACTTCGCCGAAATCCCGCGACAGCGAGCGCCCGGCCTTCATAGCGGCCTGGACCATGACATTGAGGATCGCGGAACGCGCCATTGCTCTTCTTCCTGCCGCTGCGCCTATTTGCCTTGAGGCATGATCTTATCCAAAAAGTCTGCAACTTTTTGGGATGATGCCTGCCTTGAAGCATGACCTTATCCAAAAAGTCTGCAACTTTTTGGGATCATGCCTTAGTCGGCGCGGCGCACATAAGTGATTTCGTTGGTGTCGACGATGATACGCTCGCCCGAGCCGATGAAAGGCGGCACCAGCACGCGAATGCCGTTTTCCAGCATCGCCGGCTTATAGGACGAGGCGGCGGTCTGGCCCTTCACCACCGGGTCGGCCTCGGTGATCGTCAGCGTCACCTGGTCGGGCAGCGAAATGCCGATCGGCCTTTCGTCATAGAGCTGGACCGTCACCATCATGCCGTCCTGCAGGAAGGCAGCGCGATCGCCGACGAAATCCTTTTGCAATTCAAGCTGCTCGTAGCTTTCGGTGTCCATGAACACCAGCGCTTCGCCCTGTTCGTAGAGGAAGGAGAAATCCTTCATCTCCAGTCGGATCTGCTCGACTGTCTCGGCCGAGCGGAAACGCTCATTGAGCTTGGTGCCGTTGATCAGGTTCTTCAGCTCGACCTGGTTATAGGCGCCGCCCTTGCCTGGTTTGACAGCGTTGGTTCTGACCGCCACCCACAGGCCGCCATCGTGCTCGATGACGTTGCCGGGACGGATTTCGTTGCCATTGATCTTGGCCATATGATGTGATCCGGAATGAGATTTCGCGACGAAAGCGATTTGGCGCCTCCAAGACCACAAATCGCCAGGAGAGGCAAGGGATTGGGCAAGAGGGGGAGCGGGCAAGGGGTGGCATGAGAGGAGTGGGGGGCGGAGCCATTCCCTCGTCAGCATCCGCTGCCCGATATTCACTGTCCGCGACGCTTTACGGCAGGCGGTTGGCCTTCTGCAGCAACTGCTTGGTCTGGTCGTCGGTCAGGCCCTGCAGAAAATCGTCCATCTCCGGATCGATCAGCCCGGCGCGCCGTGCGACGACGTACCAGGCGCCGGCAAGGATCGGATCCGGATCGGTGCCGATGCCGCCCATGTAAAGCTTGGCGAGGCGGTTCTGGGCGGCGACATTGCCGCCCTCGGCGGCCTGTTTCATCCAGCCAAAGCCGGACTTCAGGTCGCGGGCGCCACCGCGCCCCTCGATCATCCAGGCAGCGAGATCGATCTGCGCCGTATCGTAGTTCTGCCTTGCTGCCTGCGCCAGCAGGCCTCGCGCCTGGGCATCGTCGCGCAGCTTGCCGCCGACGCCATTGGCATAGACCTGCGCCAACGCATATTGCGCGTCGGCAAGGCCGGTCGCGGCGGCGCGCTGATAATAGGACACGGCCTTTGCGATGCCGGCATCGCCGGGGTCCTGCCGCACCAGCAGCTGCGCGAAATTGAACTGCGCCAGACGGTTGCCGGCCTCGGCGGCGGCCTGCATCAGCGCGTAAGCCCCTTTCTCGTCCTTCTTGACGTAGCGGCCGTCGAGCAGCATCAGCGCATATTGGAACTGCGATTCCGGTATCCCCTGCTCGGCGGCAAGCGCGTACCACTTGGCCGCCTCCGCCGCGTCGACCGGCACGCCAAGGCCGCGCGACAATATCTCGGCGATCAACGTCTGCGCCGCCGGATCGCCGTTCTGGGCGCGAACCAGAGCGAGGTTGTAGGCCGTCTTGTAAAGGCCACGCTGGAAGGCGCCATAGGCAGAATCCGACGGCTTTGCACCGAAGCGGTCGGGATTAATGGCGTCGGCGGACGGCAGCGGCGCCGTGGTGGCGGGCTGCGGCAGCGGCGTGGCGATCGGCTTGTCCGTGCTTGCAGAGGTGTCGGGCTTCGGTTGCGGCAATGGGACCGTTTCCGCCACGGCGACCTGCACCGTGAGCTGCGCAAGCAAAGCACCGAAAAGGATTGTCGGCGCGGGCACGTCAGTCCTCGAAACGCGGCGCGGTTTCGTCGAGCAGCGCGTTGGCGCTGGCGACTGCCATCTTTGGGTCGATGCCCTCGGCAAAGACGGCGCTGGACAGCGCCACGAATTCGGCGCCGGTGGCAGCCACCGCTTCCACCGAAGTGATGTCGGACCCGGCCATGACGATGCAAGGGATCTGGATCACATCCGCCCACCATTGCCCCAGCGACAGGTTGCGTGGGTGCGGCTCCGGCTTGCTGTCGTAGCCGAAGCGGCCGAAGAAGATGTAGTCGGGCCTGAGTTCGCCGAGTTCCAGCGCATCGTCGCGGGTCTTGGCGCCGCCGGTGCCGACCATCATTTTTGCCTGGAAACGCTCGATCGTCTCGGCGAGTTCGGCCTTGCCAGCCTCGACATGAAGGCCATCGGCCTGGACGCGGCCGGCGATGCGGGTGTCGCCGGCAATGATGACAGCGATGCCTGCCGCTTGCGCCGCCGGCACGATCTGTTCGGCGAAGGCCTGGAAGGAGGCTTCGTCCATGTCGTTTTCGGGCAGGATCAGCGAGGCGACGTCGCCGCCCTCGAACGCCGCGCCGATGTGCTCAGCCGGCATGCCGGGCGGCGCGATCAGCACGATGCGGCAGCGATTTGGAGGCGTTGCGTCGTTCATTGGTTTTTGATCCCGGTTTTCGCCTATGCCGGGCGAAGATGGTTGCATTGCGGCATAGAGCAAAGTGCCGGCCTTGAACAGGCGGGCGGCCAGGACCATTGGCGCATGATTGTCGCACGGCGACGTTGTTGCCTCACTTGATTGCCTGGGTGCTCTCGGCTGGGTTCTTCGATTTCCACAGCGTCCAGCCAAGATTCATGCCGGCGGCGGCGATCAGGATGGCGGCGCCGCCGACCATTTGG
Source organism: Mesorhizobium sp. WSM4816 (assembly GCF_055811535.1). Taxonomy (NCBI): domain Bacteria; kingdom Pseudomonadati; phylum Pseudomonadota; class Alphaproteobacteria; order Hyphomicrobiales; family Phyllobacteriaceae; genus Mesorhizobium; species Mesorhizobium sp. WSM4816. The sequence continues at coordinate 129,233 of NZ_JBVVQR010000013.1, forward strand.
GCCGGATGCAGCCGGTGGCCGAAGGCGACGACATCGACCAGGATCGCGACCACAGGGTAGATGAAGGACAGCGACCCCTGCAGATAGGTTGGCAGTTTCTGAATGGCGCCGTACATCAGAATGTACATCAGGCCGGTATGGACGACGCCAAGCGTCGCCAGCATGCTCCAGCTCCACACGTCGGCGGGAAGGTGGGAAAGGTTGGCGAAGGGTGCCAGGACGACGACGCCGACGCAGACCTGGATGAGGGCGATCAGGTGCGGCGACGTGCCTTTGAGCTTCTTGGTGACGATGGCGGCGACGGCCCAGAAGAAAGCCGCACCCAGCGCCATCGCGATGCCGATAAAATAATCCGTGCCGACATTACCTGTATTGGGACCTGCATCGGAGCCGGCATCAGGCGAGCCTTGCACGATCAGCAGCATGCCGGCGAAGGCGATGCCAAGCCAGGCCAGCTTTGTCAGGGTCAGCCGCTCTGAGAAGAAGAGCGCGCCAAAGCCGACCAGTATGAAGGGCTGCGTGTTGTAAACAGCCGTGGCGATCGAGATCGAGGCGCGGGAAAACGAGCTGAACAGCAGCAGCCAGTTGATGACGATGGCCGCGCCGCCAAGGGCCGCAATCGCCACGATGCGCAGTGACAGCGTCCCGCGCAGCAGCCCCAGGGCAGCGCAGATGATCAGCAGCGTTATAGCGCCGAAGGCGCAGCGCCAGAAGACGACGTCCATGATGGGCTCGCCCGACATGACGACGAACCATCCGATCGTGCCGAGGATCACCATTGCGGCCGTCATTTCGACCGTGCCACGCACCGTGCTGTCCATGAATATTGCCTCTCGAAACGCTGATGGTTGATAATCCCATGCCACATCAGGGCTTTCAATAATTTGCGCCGGGTGATATGCCCGTTATGCCTAATTAAATAAGGTGACGATGGCCTTTTCCTTGGGGAATGTCAAATGCTGGACGATCTGGACCGACGCCTTCTCGAAAGCCTGATCAAGGATTCGCGAACCTCATTGAAGGAACTGGCCCAGCAGGTAGGACTGTCATCGCCGAGTGTCGCGGAACGCCTGCGTCGGCTGGAGGATCGTGGCGTTATCAGGGCCTTCACCGTCGAAATCGATCCCCAAGCGCTCGGCTACACCTTGCAGGCGATCGTTCGCATCCGGCCCTTGCCGGGCAAGCTGCATATTGTCCAGAAGCTGATCGAGGAGATTCCGGAGTTTGGCGAATGCGACAAGGTGACGGGCGACGACTGCTTTGTTGCCCGGCTGTTCGTGCGCTCGATCGGCGACCTCGACAAGCTTCTCGACCGTATCGCCGACAAGGCCGAAACGAGCACAGCCATCATCAAGGCGCAGCCGATCCGCAGGCGCCCGCCGCCACTCGGCGCAACTGCCTCCTCAAAACCGTGACAGGCCTCAGCACGAACGACCACAGCGTCGTGTGCGCATTTATGGTCGCGGCGCGAAGGTTTATCGGCTATTCCAGCGTCTGCACGCTTTCCCTCCAACTGCTCCCCGCCGATGTCAGGCCTTCTGATAGATCCCTGGTTCTATGCCGCCGCCATTCCAGCCGTCATCCTGGTCGGTCTGTCCAAGGGCGGCTTTGGCGGTGCGGTCGGTTTCGTCGGCGTGCCGCTGATGGCACTGGCCATGCCGCCGGTACAGGCAGCCGCCATCCTGCTGCCCATACTGTGCCTGATGGACATCGTCTCGGTGTGGACATGGCGGGGTGTCTACGACCGCAAGATGCTTGCGGACATGATGCCGGGCGCGGTGATCGGCATCGGCCTCGGCTGGCTGACCGCGGCGCTGGTGACAGCGGAAATGGTGCGGCTGATCGTCGGCGCCGTGGCAATCATCTTCGTGCTTCGCTGGGTCTATCTACAAATGCGGCACGGTGCGCGCCACTCAGCCGAGCCCAACCGCGCGGCTGCCGCCTTCTGGGGGACGGTCGCCGGCTTCACCAGCTTCGTCGCCCATGTCGGCGGCCCGCCGTTTCAGGTCTATGCGCTGCCGATCCGGCTCGATCCGAAAGTGCTGTCGGGCACCGCCGCAATCTTCTTTGCTGCCACCAACGCGTTGAAGCTCATCCCCTATTTTGCGCTCGGACAGTTCGACACCACCAACCTGATCGCATCGGCGGTTCTGGTGCCGCTGGCGCCGCTCTCGACCATCGCCGGCGCCTGGCTGGTGCGGCGGATGCGACCGGAACTGTTCTACCCCTTCACCTATGCGACCGTAGCGGTCGTCGCGGTCAAGCTCCTGTGGGACGGGACCGCCGGCCTTTTCTAGATTGCCAGCCGGTTGGAAGCCGCCGGCAGCCGAGCCGTCAGCAGCGTTGTTTCGGAACGATGTTGCGCGGGAGGCGGCTTTGTTCGGCGTCCTGTGAGACACGGCCGGAAGGGAACCGCTCGAGGATTGCGCAAGCGCGTCCCGCCGTTTTCGGCTATTGTGGCAGCGCCGGGGAAGGGTCGGGCGCGATGCGACATCGTCCAGAAACATTGCCGATGCTAATGCGCCGATGCCGGGGACCCGGTGGCGGGGCGACCGCCTGATCTCAACCCATTCCCATGACGGGAAAAGGCAAATCGGGGCACACAATGCAAAAGGTAGCACGAAACTTCTTCACGCTGGCCGTTGTCTACGCACTGGTCGGAATGGCGCTCGGCCTGCAGATGGCGATCAGCAAAGATCATGCGCAGATGCCAACCCACGCCCACATCATGGTGGCCGGATGGCTGATGTCGGCGGTGTTCGCCTTCTTCTACCATCTGTTTCCGGCAGTCGCGGAAAAGACGCTTGCCACCGTGCATTTCTGGTTGACGGCAATCAGTGGCACCGGCCTGTTGATCGGCCTTTACATCATGCTTGCCGGCAACCCGGCGATCGAGCCGCTGGTGGCAACATCCTCGATCGGCTTTTACGCGGGGCTGCTGCTGTTCGCCTATATCGCGCTGCCGGCGGCGTGGAAGGCAGAGCGGCATGCTGAGATGCAAAAGGCCTGAGTCCAAAGGTCTAGGCCCCAAAAAGCCTGGAGTTGTTGTGCTGTTACGGCACAGGCGGGCGACGCTTGTTCAAAAAATATCCACGCTGTTAGGGCTTCATTAAGCTTTACGGGCGTTTACTATGCGCATCCAGTGATCTGGATTCTTACCGAGTGGTTGGAGCCACTTTGTTTGACGCCTCCCTGTTAAACTCCTGAGAGCCGCCTTATCCGCGGCTCTTTTTTTTCGGCGATCCGGATTGCCGGTCGCCCGTGCCGCTGCGCCGCCGTTAACCGTTTGTTAAACATGTGCTTGCCTTCACCGGCGGCGAAGCGCATTTTCAAGCCTCGGTCATATAGGGTGCAGGCAGACGGCGATGACGCCGATTCGGCCGGCTGTAAGGCAAGTGCAGGGCGTATCGATGAACGATCCTTCGATGGGAAGCGCGAAAACCATCAAGCTGGCGGAGCGCCGGGTTTTCTCCCAATCCTTCAAGCCGCTCTACCAGGAAGGCATGGGCCTGGTCGAGCAGGCGGCCGAATATCTGGACGGCAAGGGCCGGGCCGAGGCGAAGAAACTGTCCAGGCTGGCGGCGACGCTCTATGCGGCCGAGTCGATGCGACTGACCACGAGGCTGATGCAGGTCGCCTCATGGCTGCTTCTGCAGCGCGCCGCGAATTCCGGCGAGATGACTCGCGATCAGGTTGCTTCCGAAAAATCCAAGGTGCGTCTCGATACCGCTTCCGCCAACAACGATGCCGCAGGCTGGGTCGAGCTGCCCAAGGATTTTCTTGACCTCATCGACCGCTCGCTGCGCCTGCAGGCGCTGGTGCGTCGCATGGACGAAGAAATCTACGGCGGCGCCGTGGCCGAGGCCGCTCCATCCGGCCGCCGCATCAATCCGGTTTCCGATCAGATCACGCTGCTCAACACGGCTTTCGCCCGCGGCTGAGAGACTGTTCGATAATTCTCCGCTAAACGCCAGGAGCGTCCTTTTGTGGGCCAATCCTCAAATCGTGTTCGGGCCGAAATGGGGCCGCAAGCCGCCGGGTTGGCTTCGAGCATAATTGCGCAAACGCGCCATTTCCGCGCTCACTAGTCCCCATACTGCCCAGTGGCAGGCTAGACAGGCACTAGATCTTGCATTGCCCGGTAGGATAGCCAAACCTGTGCCCGAGTAGCGCGACCGGGTCATCCGTTGAAGGCAAGATCAATAACGACGTCCGGATCCAGTCGTCGCAGGATGCGATCGACGCGATCAAAGCATTGCCGAGGCGACGAGCACGGGTAGAATTGACGCGGACAGCATCGAACATCTGCGGCGCTGTTTCAAACCTCTGGTCCAGCCCGCATAAGGGGGGTGCAATGACCGAGCATCGAATCTATTCCATGAGCTTTGCCAGCGTCTATCCGCACTATGTCGCCAAGGCGGAAAAGAAAGGACGCACCAAAGCCGAGGTTGATGAGATCATCCGCTGGCTGACGGGCTACACCCAGAAGCGGCTGGACGCCCAGCTGAGGAAGAAAACCAGCCTGAAGGATTTCTTTGATCAGGCGCCTCAACTGAATCCTTCTCGGAATTTGATCACGGGGGTGATCTGCGGTGTCCGGGTGGAAGACATCGAAGACCCGCTGATGAAGGAAATCCGCTACCTCGACAAGCTGATCGACGAGCTTGCCAGGGGCAAGGCGATGGAGAAGATCTTGCGGAAATGACGCGATCGCACGATCGCATCGACCGCGATCCGCCAGATCGGATACCTGAAGAACGCCGTTGGCGAGGGTCGCGACGGCATCGACAACGATGGACACAACGAAATTCGACATCGACACAGGGCGGCTTCGGCCGCCCCGTTTGATGGCAACGGATGACGTTCACGGCTCTGTAGCACGGCGGCGACGAGCCCGACACGATGTCGCAGGCATATCCACGCGACGGGCACCAAGGGCCGTCGCCGACTCTATGTGTCCTTTACGATTCTCGGCTTGATTGATCGGCGGGGTTGAGCCGCACTTTCAAGGGCCAAGGCCAGCCGTTTCTCGTCTTCGAGGGCGCGATCGACTGCCTCGATTTCCTCTTGGAGCTCCTTTAGCTTGGCTCCGTAGCTGGAGCCATCGCTGTCCCCGATCTGAAAGCCGCTTGCCCGCATTGCGTCGCGGGTATGGTGCACGTTACGGACTCCTTCGCGTCGAGTCGCGACCAGGATTTCCCTGAACTCTCCAAGACGTTCAACGTGATTGCGAGTCATTGCGTTCTCCCATTTCGTCGTCATCGGCGCTGGCGGTGATTCAGCACGGCCAAAACCTACGGCGCAGAAGGTTTAAGCGACTCTAAGAGACAGGCTCGACAAAACATGAATGCGGAAGCTCAAATTTGACCGACTTGCAATAAAGTGGAGCGCGGGAGGAGGAAACGGCTTGGGCCCGACCGATCGCCGACCAGGTGCTGGACTCTTCGGCCGAGCGCGTCTGCTGCACGGCGCTAGCTGGTTCTGCCCTCTTCCTGCACCCAGCCCTGACCGCTCGTGATGATAAGCATCTGGCCTGCCGGGCCAGACTGTCCGCGCGGCGGCCAGTGGATACGGCATCGCCTACGTCCCGGAGAACATCGTCGAGCAGCACATCGCACGTGGCAAGCTGGTTCAGCTTCTGGACGATTGGTCGCCGCTTTTTGAAGGCTATTTCCTCTACTATCCGAGCCGTCGTCAAAATCTTCCCGCGTTCAAGGTCATCGTCGATGCGCTACGACATCGGAATTGAAGCGAGGGGATCTACGCGCGGCTCACGGACCCAAATGTCCGCTCCGCTTCGGTTCTCGCAAACCACGCCGTCTGTCTCGTCAGAACGAATTCTCAAACAGCCTGTGGGACGCAGCGGAACCGTTTCTGGTTTGTTCACATTTCGCTGGCATCGCTGTCCGCCACGGGTAGACTTGGCGGATGGGGGAAACGATTCGCATCATCGGCATCGATCCGGGGCTGAGGCGCACCGGCTGGGGCATCGTCGAAAGCCTCGGCAACTCGCTGCGCTTCGTCGCCTCCGGCACCGTGCGTTCAGACGACAAGGCGGCGCTGGCGACACGGCTTTGCCAGTTGCATGACGGGCTTGCCGAGATCCTGCACGCCGCCATGCCGCACGAGGCGGCGGTCGAGCAGACATTCGTCAACAAGGATGCCGCCGCGACCCTGAAGCTCGGCCAGGCGCGCGGCATCGCCATGCTGGTGCCGGCGCTGGCCGGCCTGGTCGTTGCCGAATATGCGCCCAACGCCGTCAAGAAGGCGGTGATCGGCGTCGGCCATGGCGACAAGAAGCAGATCCACATGATGGTCAAGGTGCTGATGCCGAAGGCGACGTTCGACACCGACGATGCCGCCGACGCGCTGGCCATTGCCATCTGCCACGCGCATCATCGGCAGAGTGTTGTCTACAGGTTGGCGGCGCTGGCATGAAGGACCACACATGATCGGCAAGCTAAAAGGCACGCTGGACGAGATCGACGAGGATTTCTGCATCATCGATGTGCACGGCGTCGGCTATATCGCCCACTGCTCGGCGCGCACGCTGGCCGCCTTGCCGGCCCCCGGCGAGGCGGTGGTGCTGTTCATCGAGACCTATGTCCGCGAAGACATGTTGAGGCTGTACGGTTTCCAGTCGGTTCTTGAGCGCGAATGGTTCCGGCTGCTGATGAGCAATGTGCAGGGTGTCGGCGCCAAGGTGGCGCTGGCTATTCTCTCGACGCTGGCGCCGGCCGATCTCGCCAATGCCATCGCGCTGCGTGATATTGCCATGGTCAGCCGCGCGCCCGGCGTCGGCAAGAAGGTGGCCGAGCGCATTGTCACCGAACTGAAGAACAAGGCGCCGGCCTTTGCAGGCGCTGCCTCCGGCACCATCGGCCTGAAGCAGGAGCTTGGCGAAGGCGTCGCGCCGGCGCCGATCACCGACGCCGTCTCGGCGCTGGTCAATCTCGGCTATTCGCGCGATACGGCCGCCAATGCGGTGGCGGCGGCGCTGAAAAGCGCCGGTGAGGACGCGGATGCGTCGAAGCTGATCCGCTTCGGGCTGAAGGAACTGGCGCGGTGAGACCGTTGCCCGAGAAATAAATTCCGACTAGGAACAAGAGCATGGGCAGATATGCGGGCTTAACCTCCAGGGGGCAGCTTACGATTCCAAAGAAAGTCCGGGACGCGTTGTCGCTCAAGGCGGGCGATACGGTTGCGTGGACGGTCATGGACGGTCTTCTGATAGGAACGCCGCGAAATCATAGATTTGCCGACCTTGCCGGATTTCTGGGCAATCCGCCCGGCGGGCCTGCCACGCTGGAGGAAATCGACGCCGCGCTAGGGGATGCCGTCGGTCGCCACGCCGCCGGCGATCGCGATGGAAGTGGGCGCGCCTGATGAGCCTTTCGCCACGCCTCATTGCTCCCGACAAGCGCGGCGAGGACGCCGAGCAGACCTTGCGTCCGCAGACGCTCGGCGATTTTGTCGGCCAGGCGGCGGTGCGGGCCAATCTCAAAGTGTTCATCGAGGCCGCCAAGGGCCGCAGCGAGGCGCTCGACCATGTGCTGTTCGTTGGCCCGCCCGGCCTCGGCAAGACGACGCTGGCGCAGATCATGGCACGCGAGCTCGGCGTCAATTTCCGCTCGACCTCCGGTCCGGTCATCGCCAAGGCCGGCGATCTCGCAGCACTGCTCACCAATCTCGAAGATCGCGACGTGCTGTTCATCGACGAGATCCACCGGCTCAACCCGGCGGTCGAGGAAATACTCTATCCGGCGATGGAGGATTTCCAGCTCGACCTGATCATCGGCGAAGGGCCGGCGGCGCGTTCGGTCAAGATCGATCTTGCCCGCTTTACCCTAGTCGCTGCCACCACCCGGCTCGGCCTTTTGACCAATCCGCTGCGCGACCGCTTCGGCATTCCGGTCCGCCTCAATTTCTACTCGGTCGAGGAACTGGAGCAGATCGTGCGCCGCGGCGCCCGCATCCTTGCCATGCCGCTCGGTGACGATGGCGCGCTGGAGATCGCGCGGCGCGCGCGCGGCACGCCGCGCATCGCCGGCCGGCTGTTGCGCCGCGTGCGCGATTTTGCCTCCGTCGCCGGCGACGGTCACGTCGACCGCCAGATCGCCGACGAGGCGCTGACGCGGCTCGAGGTCGATGCGCTCGGCCTCGACGCGCTCGACCGCCGCTATCTCTCGATGATCGCTCGGAATTTTGGCGGCGGGCCGGTCGGCATCGAGACCATCGCGGCAGGGCTTTCCGAGCCGCGCGACGCCATCGAGGACATCATCGAGCCCTATCTGATCCAACAGGGTTTTATTCAGCGCACGCCGCGCGGCCGCGTGCTGACCGCCAATGCTTGGCGGCATCTCGGCCTCGATGCGCCGAAGGACCTGGCGCAGCAGCAGATCAGCCTGTTCCAGGAAGAGTAGCCGCGCGGCCTTGCGGCTCCATTCCTGCGCAAAATCTCCTAATCCTGGTCAGCTTGCCGGCGCATTTGCGGGCTCTAACGCTTCGCTGTGGGACCGTCGGTTCCACGAGTGACGGGGTTGAGCGATGATCACCAGACGCGGCTTCCTGCGCCTCATCGGCGGTTCCTTCCTATCTGCCGTGTCGCTCAGCGCTTATGCGGTTGGCCTCGAGCCGATGCTGCTGACACATGTAAAGCGCCATTCACTGACCCCGCCAAACTGGCCTGCAGGATTGCGGCTTCGCGTTGTCGCTCTCGCCGATATTCATGCCTGTCGGCCATGGATGACGCCGGAGCGGATCAGGTCACTTGCCGAACGGGCGAACAGCCTGCAGCCGGATCTGATTGTCCTGCTTGGCGACTATGCAGCCGGCACACGCCTGGTTACGGACTGGGTGGGCTCCTCCGAATGGGCGCCGGCATTGTCAGGCCTGAAGGCGCCACTCGGGGTGTGGTCAATCCTTGGCAATCATGACTGGTGGGAGGACCTTTCCGCGCAGAAGGCCGGGTTGGGGCCGACGGTGGCGCGCCGGGCGCTCGAGAGCGCCGGCATACCGGTCCTGGAAAACGATGTGGTGCGCCTGGAAAAAGACGGGCATGGCTTCTGGGTCGCCGGACTTGCCGACCAACTTGCGCTGCGGCCGGGCAAGGCCTGGGGCCGCAGCAGGTTCAAAGGACTGGACGATCTGCGCGGCACGCTGGCAAAGGTAAGCGACAAGGCTCCTGTTATCCTGCTGGCACATGAGCCGGACATTTTTCCGAAGGTCCCATCACGGGTATCGTTGACTCTTTCGGGTCATACCCATGGTGGACAGGTGCGGTTACTCGGCTATTCTCCGGTCGTGCCATCCCGCTTCGGCAACCGTTTTGCCTATGGCCATGTCGTGGAGGAGAACCGCAACCTGATCGTCTCCGGAGGCCTCGGTTTCAGCATCCTGCCGGTGCGTTTCGGGATGCGTCCAGAGATTCTTTCGATCGACCTGGGTTCAGCACTTCAATGAAGTGACCTGATCGCGTCCATCACATCCGGCTCGGCCTTGTCGCCATCAAAAGCGTCGACGATGCCGAAGGCGCCGCCATAGCTCCAGACCGACCATGCGAAGCCATAGGCTTCGGCGCGCGCGATCATGTCCCTGGCATAAGCGGCACGGTATTCGGCCGGCATCACGTAGGCATTGCCGTATTCCTGGCGGATCATGCCGAATTCGCCGAGCGTGATGTTCTCCGGCTTTATCCCGTTGGCCTTTGCCCAGGCCTCGACCCTGGTGAACGGCGCATCCATCGTCTCGCGCAGCTCCTCGTCGGTGTCCAGGCTGGCGACCTGCTCGTCGAGATAGGCAAGCAGGCCGCTCTGGCGCGCCCATGGCGCCTCGGCCTTGATCCTTGCGCGGATCGTATCGAGCGCAGTATCCAGCTGGGCGCGCGAGACGGCGCTGAGCGGATAGGGCAGGCCGGTGACATAGGGGATGAAGTCGCCGGCCCAGGTCGCGCCCTGATGGGTCAGCAGGAACGGGTCGTAGGAGTGAAAGGTCCAGATGATGTTGTCGTCGGGGATCGCCTTCGGATCGATCTTTGCCAGCGATACCGCATTGGAATAGCAGGCGCCGGTCAGAATCAGGGTGAGCCTGGTGGCTGACGAACGCGCCGCCGCGAACAGTTTCTGCTGGCGCTCCGGCCACAGGCCGGTGCCGTCGGCGTCGCAGTCGATGACCGGCTCGTTCATCGGCTCGAAAGCGACTTGGCGCGGATCCTCATCGGCCAGCGTGCGCGCCATCTTGCGCACCATTTCGACATATGCGTCGAACATTTGTGGATCGTCCATCACCTCGCCCATGCCGATCTTGCGGCTGCTGCCGCTGGGGATCAGGTGCATGTCGACGATCACCTTCAAGCCGGCGCGATTGATCATGCGCACCGAGGCCAGCACGCTGGCATAGAGCTCGTCGCGCAGCGTCAGCGTCTCGCCTGACAGAAACGGCGACGGATCGACGGGCATGCGCAGGAAATCGAAGCCGGCGCTCTTCAGCGCCTTGAGGTCGTCGTCGTTGAGGAACTTGCGCCATTCCGGATAGGGCAGGATTGCCCGCCGGTCGCCCCATTTGTCCTCGCCCGGCCATGTCGTCCATTGGTCGAGATTGAGGCCGCGCTTCATCGAAAAACTTGCCGCCTGGCCCGGCAGCACCAGCGCGGCCAGCACAAGCAGCGCCGCCACCAAGGTCTTGATCATCGCCGCCAACAGTGCCATCGGGTTCATGCGCCAAGTTAAATGCTAATGCGTGTTGCCCAAAACTGCGCAGCGGTTTTGCGACAACGACGCGCCCGGAACCTGAACCGCGTCGCGCTTTAGGTGCCCGGTCAGGCCAAAAAAGGAAAGCGCGATGGACGATCATGGTGAATCGGCGGCGCTCTGCGCCGGGCTTTCTGGCGCGCTGACCGAATTCGGCCACCGGCTGATGGCGCGGGTCTACTATGCCGACACCGATTTCTCCGGCGTCGTCTATCACGCGCGCTATCTCGAATTCTTCGAGCGCGGCCGTTCCGATTATCTCAGGCTTGCCGGCGTCCACCACATCGAGCTTGCCGACGGCAAGCACGGCGAAAGAATAATCTGGGTGGTGCGGCGCATGGAGATCGACTTTCGCGGCTCCGCCCGCATGGACGATGTCTTGACCATCGAGACGCGCACCGAGGACATTTCGGGCGCCCGCATCTTTATGGCGCAGCAGCTGAAGCGCGGCGGCGAGGTGCTGGTCGAGGCGCGGGTCGAGGCGGCGATCATCGGCGAGAACGGCCGGCCAAGGCGCTTTCCGAAGGAATGGATCGCAACCTTTATGCCCAAGACAAATCGGTAGTTCAAATCGGCAAGTTACCGATCCCAATGATCCGCTGACGATGCCAGGTGGCTCGCCCAAGGCGCGGCAATGCGCCGCGCTGTGCGTCCTAACCCATCCTTAACCATAACGGTTCATGAAGAGAGTGGTGAAGATTGGAGGAATCCAGCGCCTTCCTTTCACCAAGATTTGCCCTGAAAAGGCCGCCTACGGTGCATTTTGGGGTTATTCCGCAAGCTTTGCGCGAACGGATTGCAAGGGATGCCTATGGGCCAGCCGCCAGCCGTGCCCGGAAAATTCTTAAGGACGTAACCATGGAAAATATCGCACTCGCCGAACCGGGCGCGCATTTGTCGATTTGGGCGCTGTTCACGCAGGCCGGCTGGGTGGTCAAGCTGGTCATGATCGGGCTGCTCGGCGCCTCGATCTGGACCTGGGCGATCATCGTCGACAAGCTCGTCGCCTATGGCCGCATGCGGCTCGCGCTCAATCGCTTCGAACAGGTGTTCTGGTCCGGGCAGTCGCTGGAAGAGCTCTACCGCACGCTCGCAGACCGCAAGACGTCAGGCATGGGCGCGATCTTCGTCGCCGCCATGCGCGAATGGAAGAAGAGTTTCGAGAAGGGGGCGAAATCGCCGCTGGGCCTGCAGACCCGCATCGACAAGGCGATGGACCTGGCGCTGACCCGCGAAATGGAAAAACTGGAAGGACGGCTTGGCTTTCTCGCCACCACTGGCTCGGCGGCGCCGTTCATCGGCCTGTTCGGCACCGTGATCGGCATCATGACCTCGTTCCAGGCGATCGCGGCATCCAAGAATACCAGCCTGTCGGTGGTCGCACCCGGCATTGCCGAGGCGCTGCTGGCCACGGCAATAGGCCTGCTGGCGGCTATCCCCGCCGTCATCGCCTACAACAAGCTGTCGTCGGACGCGAGCAAGATCGCCGTGCGCATGGAAGGGTTCGCGGACGAGTTCTCTGCCATACTCTCGCGCCAAATCGATGAAAAAGTCGCGCAGAAGGCCTGAGGAACAATCATGGGAATGTCTGTAGGCGCGGGTGGCGGGGGACGCGGTGGTCGCGGCCACAGGCGGCGCGGCCGCCATCACGCCATGATATCGGAAATCAACGTCACGCCGATGGTCGACGTGATGCTGGTGCTGTTGATCATCTTCATGGTCGCCGCGCCCTTGCTGACGGTCGGCGTGCCGATCGACTTGCCGGACACGCAGGCCAAGGCGATGAATGTCGACACGCAGCCGATCACCGTCTCCATCAACTCTGCCGGCCAGATCTATCTCCAGGAGACTGAAATCCCGGTTGAGGAACTGGTGGCGAAGCTGCAGGCGATTTCGAAGACCGGCTATGACGAGCGCATCTTCATCCGCGGCGACAAGTCCACCGACTATGGCACGGCAATGAGGGTGATGGCCCGTATCTCGGCCGCCGGCTACAAGAACATCGGCCTGGTCTCGTTGCAGGAACAGGATCAGTAGACGCTAAATGAGAACCGGCCTCACCACATCGGTGATCTTGCATGCGGTCGCGATCGGCTTCGGCCTGTTCACGCTGTCGGCGCCGGCGGCGTTGCCGGCGTCCGATGCCGAGTCGCTGGCGGTCGAAATCGTGCCGATGGAAGCGATCGCGCAGCTACAGCAAGGCGACAAGAAAGCTGCGGTGAGCGAAAAGCCGGCGCCATTGCCGACCCAGCGCCCGGACATCGTGGCCGACGCGAAGACGGTCGGCGACGCCAGCGTCGATACCGACAAGCCGCCGACGCCGGATCCCAAGCCACAGCCCGTCGACAAGGCTGAGGCGCCGCCGCCGGCGCCGACGCCGAAAGAAAAGCCCAAGCCCGAGGACGCGCCGAAGCCGAAGGAGCCGCCGAAGCCTGTTCCGGCGACGGAGGTCGCACCGGTGCCGCAGCCGAAGGAAGAGGTCAAGCCGGAGCCGGTCAAGCAGGCGGAGCCCAAGCCGACGCCGGCCAAGGAGCCGGCGCCGACGCCGCCGCAGGACAAGACCGCCGCCATCGACCCGAAGCCCGAGGTCAAGCCGGACGCCGTCGCCGAAGCGATTGCCCAGGAGCCGCCAAGCGAGGAGACGCAGCTTCCGGACTCGGCGCCCGCCCCGCAGGCGCGGCCGAAGCCGCAGCCGGCCCAGGCCGAAAGCGCCAAGGCGCCCGAGCGCAAGGACGCCGACAAGCCGGTCAAGGAAGCCTCGTCCAAGCCGAAATCGGAAGACAAGCAGTTCAATGCCGACGAGATTTCGGCGCTGCTCGACAAGCGCAAGCCATCAGGCGGCGGCGCCAAGCGCTCGACCCAGCAAGCATCGCTCGGCGGGGACAAGGATCAGGGCCAGAAGCTTTCGAGATCGGAACAGGGGGCGTTGGAGGCCCAGCTTGGTGGCTGCTGGACCTTGCCGGTAGGGCTCGAAGGCTCCGAGAACTTTGTCGTCGTCGTCCGGTTCAACCTCGACGCCTCCGGTAAGCTGGATGGACGGCCATCCGTCGAAACGTCGAGCGGCAACCGCCCGTTCGACGAAAGTGCCGTGCGCGCGGTTCAGAAATGCGATGTGGCCGGCCTGCAGGTTCCCGCGGGAAAACAAGACATCTGGGCCGACGTCCGGGTCACGTTCGATCCGAGGGAGATGCTGGGCCTGTAGGCTTGGCGCCCCGTAGAATCATTGAAGAGAAGCGAGAAGACATGAAATCCATCCTCAAGCCGCTCCTGATGATCGTAGCGATGGCGCTGGGCATGACTGCCGCCGCCACCTTGCCGGCGCGGGCGCTCGTTGAGCTCAATGTCAACAAAGGCAATGTCGAGCCGCTGCCGATCGCCATCACCGATTTCCAGGGCGGCGATGCGTTGGGCGCGGAGATTTCCGGCATCGTCAGCGCAGACCTGAAACGCTCTGGCCTGTTCGCGCCGATCGACAAGAGCGCCTTCATCGAAAAGATCTCGAACCCGGATGCCACGCCTCGCTTCGAGGACTGGAAGGTGATCAATGCCCAGGCGCTGGTCACCGGCAGCGTCAGCAAGGAGGCCGATGGCCGCGTCCGCGCCCAGTACCGGCTGTGGGACACCTTTGCCGGCCAGCAGATGTCGGGCGAGCAGTTCTTCGCCAACGACGCCAACACGAGGCGCGTCGCCCACATCATCGCCGACGCCATCTATGAGCGGCTGACCGGCGAGAAGGGCTATTTCGACACGCGCGTCGTCTTCATCGACGAATCGGGTGCAAAGAACGCGCGCAAGAAGCGCCTCGCCATCATGGACCAGGACGGCGCCAATATCCGCTACCTGTCGGACGGCAGGTCGATCGTGCTGACCCCGCGTTTCTCGCCAAACCGGCAGGAAATCACTTACATGTCCTATGAAAGCGGCCAGCCGAAGGTCTATCTGCTGCAGATCGAGACCGGGCAGCGCGAACTGGTCGGCGATTTTCCCGGCATGACCTTTGCGCCGCGCTTCTCGCCCGACGGCCAGAAGGTGATCATGAGTCTGCTGCGCGACGACGGCAATTCCAACATCTTCGCCATGGATTTGAGAAGCCGCTCGACGACCAGGCTCACCAACTCGACGGCCATCGACACCTCGCCCTCCTATTCGCCGGATGGCAGCAAGGTGGTGTTCACCTCCGACCGCGGCGGCCGCGCGCAGATCTATGTGATGGGCGCCGACGGTTCTGGCCAGACCCGCATCTCCTTCGGCGACGGCGTCTATTCGACGCCGGTATGGTCACCGCGCGGCGACCTCATCGCCTTCACCAAGCAGACTGCCGGCGAGTTCCAGATCGGCGTCATGCGCGTCGACGGTTCGGGCGAGCGCATCCTTTCAACCGGCTTCCAGCAGGAGGGGCCGACCTGGGCGCCTAACGGCCGGGTGCTGATGTTCTTCCGCGATTCAGCCGGCGGCCCGAAACTAGTTTCGGTCGATCTCACCGGCCGCAACGAACAGTCGATCCCGACCTCGAATTTCGCTTCGGACCCGGCCTGGTCGCCGCTGCTCGAGTAGGCTGGAAGGGGAATTGAGGAATTGAGGAATTGGAGAAATGAAGAATTGAAGAGATGAAGAATTGAAGAATTGAAGAGATGGAGAAAACGGGAGGCTACATTAAGCGAGCGAGGGATCTAGAGGTCTATAAGCGCGCTTATGCGGTTTCTCTTGACGTGCACGGAGCCACCCTAGCTTTCCCGAAAATTGAGCAATACGCATTGGCCGATCAATTGCGTCGTTCCAGCAAGGGGATCTGCGCCAATTTGGCTGAGGGATTTGCCAAACAGACCCACTCCAAGTTCGAATTCGCACGGTTTATTTCGATGGTTCTGGGGTCGTGCAGTGAAGTGGAAACGTGGGTTTCATACGCGTTCGACCTAGGGTACATCACACAAGCGCAACGCGACGAGTGGTTGCAATGCTATGCCAACATCCATGGAATGCTGGTGAAACTGAGAGAGAAGCTAAGGTGACCTCTCGGCAGGTTCCTCATTTCTTCAATTCTTCAATTCTTCAATTCCAACTTTCCACGGCTTGGTCGCGTTTCAGCCGCATTTCTGCCTACGGTCCGCGCGCATTGTTGCCTCGTCGGATTCCCCTTGGGCAAAACGGCTGTGGACGGCAGCCGAAACCAAATTTTAACCGTGTTTCTTGAACGCCGGTTAACCCAAACGTGGTTACTGGACGATCAACGAAATCACTCGAATTGCGAAGGAGAGGCGGCATGGGCCGTATCGCAGCACTTACCAGAAACCCGGCGATGATCGCGCTGGTGGCATTGCTCGCCATCGCCGGCTGCGCCTCGAAGAAGAACCTGAACAGCGCCGCCGATCTCGGTCTCAGCGGCGCCGGGGCGGCAACGCCCGGATCGGCCCAGGATTTTACCGTCAACATCGGCGACCGCATCTTCTTCGACACGGATTCGTCCTCGATCCGCGCCGACGCGCAGACGACGCTTTCGCGCCAGGCGCAATGGCTGAATCAGTACAGGCAGTATGCCATCGTCATCGAAGGCCATGCCGACGAGCGCGGCACGCGCGAATACAATCTGGCGCTCGGCGCCCGCCGCGCCGCCGCCACCCGCGATTTTCTCGTCGCCAGGGGTGTTTCCGGCCAGCGCCTGAAGACCATTTCCTACGGCAAGGAGCGTCCGGTCGCGGTTTGCGACGACATCTCCTGCTGGTCGCAGAACCGCCGCGCCGTCACCACGATCAGCGGCGCCGGTTCCTGATCGGCAATTTTCCGATCGGCAGAAATGCAACACCTGCGTGCGAAAGGCGGCTGCGGCCGCCTTTTTCATGTCCGGCGCCCGGATGTGGGACTTGAAACAAAATTTGGCCGAAGTCCTGCGTCCTTGGTAATAACCGAGGCGCCTGACGGTCCACTCCGATCGGAAGGCATGCAACAGGCAAACAAATCCACGGCGAGAGGCACATGCATTTCAGATCGGTCTTGAGCGGCACGCTTGCGTTGCTGCTCGTATCAAGCGTCGCTGCCCCGGCAGTCGGCAATGAGCAAGGCACAGAAAAAAGCGGTTTTTCCTTCCGCCTGCCGACGCTCGGCATTTTCGGTGAAAAAAAGAAACCGGATCAGGTGCAATATGCACAGGATGGCACCGGATCTACCGCGCTGGAGGAACAGCTCCGGCAAATGAACGGCAAGATCGAGGAGCTCAACTTCCAGGTGCTGCAGATGCAGGAGCAGATCCGCAAGCAGCAGGAAGACAACGAGTTCCGCTTCCAGCAGCTGGAAGGCGGCTCGCAAGGCGCGCAGCAGCCACGCGAGCAGAAGAAGTCGGACGCCACCACCGACACCGACCGCAGCGTCGCCGAGGCTCCGGCGACGCAGCCGCCGGCCGATGCCGGCACACCGCCCGCCGGCGGCCAGGAGGTCATCGTCGAATCACCGACAGGCGAACCCGGCGCGGTGATCCCGGGCACGCCGCCGAAGACGTTCGGCACCATCACCGTCGACAAGAACGGCAATGTGATCGAGGGCAACGCGCGGGCACATGCACCGGCGCAGAACACAGCCCCCGTCCCCGGCGACCAGGCTGCCGGCGACCAGGCCGGCAAGTCCGACGATACGGTGGTCGCAGCGCTGCCTGCCACCGACGACCCGGAGGAGCTTTACCGCAATTCCTATCAGTTCATCCTGTCGGGCGACTACGGCACTGCCGAACAGGGTTTTCGCGACCACATCGCCCGCTTCCCCAAGGACGCCAAGACGGCGGACGCGCATTACTGGCTGGGTGAGTCGCTGCTCGGCCAGCAAAAATACCGCGACGCGGCCGAGACCTTTCTCGCCGCCAGCAAGGACTATCCGAAGGCCAAGAAGGCTCCCGACATGTTGCTGAAGCTCGGTGTGTCGCTGGTCGGATTGAACCAGCGCGACGTGGCCTGCGCCACTTTCGGCGAAATCGGCAAGCGCTATCCGAACGTTTCCGGCGCGCTCAAGGAACGCGTCAAGCAGGAAAGGGCGCTCGCGGCGTGCTAGTTTTTCTCCTGCATGTCGTTGCCCCAAGACTTGTTGCCCCAAATCCGGGGCCACTTTTGGGCGACATGCATTGATGCCCGAAACCGAGCCTGACCGTTCGGTTTTTTCGCAGATCGACTTTACCAGCGGCGCTGTTGCGGCCGTGTCCGGCGGCAGCGACTCGACCGCCCTTCTCCTTCTCCTCAAAGATCATCTCGACCGTACCGCGCCGGCAACGAAATTGCTGGCTGTGACCATCGATCACGCTCTGCGGCCGGGCTCGGCAGCGGAAGCACAGGCCGTGGCCAGGCTTTGCGCCGGGCGCGGCATTGCCCACCGCATCCTGGTCTGGTCCGGACGCAAGCCGTCGACCGGTCTGCCGGCTGCCGCGCGAGAGGCACGCTACCGGCTGCTGGCCGAGGCGGCTCAGGCGGAAGGTATCGGCTTGATCCTGACCGGCCACACGGCCGACGACCAGGCCGAGACGGTGCTGATGCGGCAAGCTCGCCAGGAGGGGGCGCGAGAGCCAGAGCGAGGTCTAGCCGGCATGTCACCGGCCACCCTCTATGACTGGCGGATCTGGATCGCACGGCCGCTTCTCGGCACACGGCGTGCGGCGCTGCGCGAAGTCCTGCGGCGCGCGAATGTCGGCTGGGCCGAAGACCCGACCAATGAAGACGAGGCTTTCGAGAGGCCGCGTATCCGCGCAGCGCTTGCCGACCGCAATGGTGCGCGGGAAGAGGCGTTGGCGTTGGCCGCGCGGGCTGCGGTAGAGCGCGAGCAGCTTGGCCATCGCGCCGCCGCGCTGATCCGTGGCTTTGCCAGCAGGCCCGCAGCCGGCCTTGTCCGTCTCGATCCGGGCTTTGCGACAGCCGTCGACGAGGCGGCGGCCGTATACGCGCTGCGCATCCTGCTGGCGACTGTCGGCGGCGTTGCGTTTCTGCCCGGTCAGGCTCGCAGCGAGGCGCTGCTCAACCGGCTGAGGCCCGGATCTCCTGGCACAACCCCAATTTTGGCTGCCCCGTTTTGCGCTACTTTGTCGCGGACGGTGGTCGATGCGCGGCGTGCCGGCATCTTCCTGCGTCGCGAAACCCGCAACCTGCCGCCCGCTGCGCCTGCCGTGAACAATGCCCTCTGGGACGGTCGCCGGAGGATCACATTGGGCGACGAGCCGGGTGCATTTTTGATCGCGCCGCTCGGCGCGGCTGGTGCCGCAAGACTGGCGATTGCCGAAAACGGCACGCAGCCAAGCCTTGTCCGCGCGGCTCTGGCGGCCGAGCCGGTGCTGTGGCGCGCAAGCGAATATCCTAGCGACAGCCCGGTCTTGCCAGGAATGGCGGTATGCCCGGTCGTCGCGCCCTTTGCCCGCTTCCTGCCGTCCTTCGACTTGGCGCCGGCCGGAACTGTCGCCGCGCTGATCGGTGCGCCGCGACTTCCTGCCTCGCCTTTCGGCGGCCACACTGCCGATTGATCATGGGCGAAAGCTTAACCGCGACATGCTGTTCTGCTTGGCAATGAAGGGCGCCATCCCTATGTTAGACCCAAGTTTCCTCTCACGACGCGTGTCCGCTGGCGGACACCAACGGGACAATTGATGAATCCGAATTATCGCAATCTCGCGCTCTGGGCGATCATAGCGGTCCTGCTCATCGCTCTCTTCAATCTGTTCCAGACGCCGCAGACGCGCGGAGCAGCGAGTGACGTCCCCTATTCGCAGTTCCTGCAGGACGTCGCGGCCGGCCGGGTCAAGACGGTGACCATCGCGGGCGCCCGCATCTCGGGCACCTATACCGACACCTCTACCGGCTTCCAGACCTATTCGCCGGGTGATCCATCGCTGGTTTCGAGACTCCAGGACAAGAACGTCACCATCAACGCGCGCCCCGAATCCGACGGTTCCAATTCGCTGTTCAGCTATCTCATCTCCTGGCTGCCGATGATCCTCATCCTTGGCGTCTGGATATTCTTCATGCGCCAGATGCAGTCCGGCTCCGGCCGCGCCATGGGCTTCGGCAAGTCGAAGGCCAAGCTTTTGACTGAAGCGCATGGCCGCGTCACCTTCCAGGATGTCGCCGGCGTCGACGAAGCCAAGCAGGATTTGGAAGAGATTGTCGAATTCCTGCGTGATCCGCAGAAGTTCCAGCGGCTTGGCGGCAAGATTCCGCGCGGCGTGCTGCTCGTCGGCCCTCCCGGGACCGGCAAAACGCTGCTTGCCCGTTCGGTCGCCGGTGAGGCCAACGTGCCGTTCTTCACCATTTCCGGCTCGGACTTTGTCGAGATGTTCGTCGGCGTTGGCGCTAGCCGCGTCCGCGACATGTTCGACCAGGCCAAGAAGAATGCGCCCTGCATCATCTTCATCGACGAAATCGACGCGGTCGGCCGCCATCGCGGCGCCGGCCTCGGCGGCGGCAACGACGAGCGCGAGCAGACGCTGAACCAGTTGCTGGTCGAAATGGACGGCTTCGAATCCAACGAAAGCATCATCCTGATCGCTGCCACCAACCGGCCGGACGTGCTCGATCCGGCGCTGCTCAGGCCCGGCCGTTTCGACCGCCAGGTGGTGGTGCCGAACCCCGACATCGTCGGCCGCGAGAAGATCCTGAAGGTGCATGTGCGCAACGTGCCGCTGGCCCCCAATGTCGACCTCAAGGTGATCGCACGCGGCACGCCGGGCTTTTCCGGCGCCGACCTGATGAACCTCGTCAACGAATCCGCCCTGATGGCGGCGCGGCGCAACAAGCGCCTTGTCACCATGGCCGAGTTCGAGGACGCCAAGGACAAGATCATGATGGGCGCCGAGCGCCGCTCGTCGGCGATGACCCAGGCCGAGAAGGAACTCACCGCCTATCACGAGGCCGGTCACGCCATCCTGGCGCTGAACGTGCCGTCGGCCGATCCGCTGCACAAGGCGACCATCATCCCGCGCGGCCGGGCGCTTGGCATGGTCATGCAGTTGCCGGAAGGCGACCGCTATTCGATGAGCTACAAATACATGATCTCGCGCCTCGCCATCATGATGGGTGGCCGCGTCGCCGAGGAGTTCAAGTTCGGCAAGGAGAACATCACCTCGGGCGCCTCCTCGGACATCGAGCAGGCAACCAAGCTGGCGCGCGCCATGGTCACGCGCTGGGGTTTTTCCGACAAGCTTGGCCACGTCGCTTATGGCGACAACCAGGAGGAAGTGTTCCTCGGCCATTCGGTGGCGCGCACGCAGAACGTATCGGAAGAGACGGCGCAGATCATCGACGCCGAAGTGCGCCGGCTGATCGACGAGGCCTATTCGACGGCCAAATCCATCCTGACCAAGAAGAAAAAGGAATGGATCGCGCTGGCGGAGGGGCTTTTGGAATATGAGACGCTGTCCGGCGACGAGATCAAGCAGCTGATCGCCGGCCACAAGCCGGCACGCGATCTCGGCGACGACACGCCGCCGAGCCGCGGCTCGGCCGTGCCGAAGTCCGGCAGCCGCCGCAAGAAGGGCCCGGAGCCCGAAGGCGGCATGGAGCCTCAGCCGTCAAGCTAGGGCTCGGCTCAGAAGATTGATTTCGAAAACGCCGCGGCCTGGACCGCGGCGTTTCTGTTTGAAGTTGGAGAGGGCTGCCGGAGTTGTCCGCGGCCTTGCACGCGCAGTTGGCGATTGGCGAAAGCCGGCATGGCGGCTAATCTCCCCCACGACGGCATATGCGCTAAGATAGGAGTTGCAGCGGGGAATCGGTTGTGATTCTACGCTGCGATGACTCACGAATCGCTTGT